>CAMHHL010000011.1 GCA_946184925.1 uncultured Clostridia bacterium
CGGATACAGCCGCAACGGACATAACCGAGAACAGCATAAGCACTGCCAAAAACACGCTTGTTAATTTCTTGAAAGATGTTTTCATAAAACAATCCCCCTTATAGAATTCTAAATCTGGCTATCATATATTTTAACATAAACTACGGCTCAAATTCTATTGACAAAATACTCAAAATCAAGGTGCATAATATGTGACAAAGGTACAAAGCCGCAACACGCAAGAAAGGAGCGCAATGGGGCGTTCGCTTTCGTATAGTCATTTCTGTTGTATGGGTGTTGTTACCCAAAACAAGTTTTGGACAACACCTCAGCTCGTGCGCGCAGCGTGCATCTGAGCAGACAATACAAATTTTTTGCTTTATAGGAGCTTATACGATTGCTATTTTCAGTTATCCTGCAAAAAGTTATTTTTTCAGCGTTACAAAGCAGCTTCCTATAAAGAAAAAAACGGCAGCTCCGAAGATACTCCGGAACAGCCGCAATAATGTTATTTTCTGTCAAAATCAAGCACAATTCTCTCACGTCTCGGCTTGAACGGAGTGAGCTTCACCCCTGCCGCAGAGAGCATACGCTTGGAGGCGATAGTCTCCTTTGTGTCGGCGTATTTGTCATAGAGGTAGACAATTTCGCCTATCCCGGACTGAATAATCGCCTTTGCGCACTCGTTGCACGGAAAAAGGTCAACATAAATCTTCGCACCCTTGAGCGATTTGCCGTTGGCGTTGAGAATGGCGTTGAGCTCAGCGTGGACGACGTACTTATACTTTGTGTCCTCGCCCTCGCGGTTCCACGGGAATGCATCGTCAGAGCATCCGTAAGGGAAACCGTTATATCCGGTCGAGAGAATGATGTTCGAGCTATCGACAATACACGCTCCGACCTGAGTATTAGGATCCTTGCTCCGCTTTGAGGCAAGCAGGGAAACTCCCATAAAGTATTCGTCCCAGCTTATGTAATCGTCACGTTTCATAATTATCCTTTCTTTAATCAGGAATATGCACATCACAATTCCAAACGGAGCTGTCGCAAAACACGGCAGCTCCGGATTAGGATTATTCTTCTGTCTCAGTGGAGTAGACGAGCTCTTCCTCGGCGTGGTTAACGTCGAGCTCAACCTCGTTATAGCGGCGCATTCCGGTACCTGCCGGGATAAGCTTACCGATGATAACGTTCTCCTTGAGTCCCATGAGATTATCGACCTTACCCTTGATTGCGGCGTCGGTAAGAACACGGGTTGTCTCCTGGAAGGAAGCGGCTGACATAAAGCTGTCTGTCGCGAGAGCCGCCTTTGTGATACCGAGGAGCATCTGAGTCCAGGTTGCTTCCCTGAGTCCCTCCTCGCCCTCGGCGATTCTCTTGCGGATTTCCTCGTTAGCGGCGAGAACGGCAGTCTTGTCATATGCCTGACCTGCGATGAGGTCTGTGTCTCCTGCGTCGTCAAGACGAACCTTCTTGAGCATCTGGCGTACAATAACCTCGATGTGCTTGTCGTTGATGTCAACACCCTGGAGACGGTAGGTTGACTGCACCTCGGAGATGAGGTAGTTCTGGACAGCGTTTGTTCCGAGAATCGCGAGAACATCGTGCGGATTTACGGAACCGTCGGTGATTTTGTCGCCCTTCTTGATATGCTCGCCATCAGTTACTCTGACTCTGAAGCCGAAGGGAATGAGATAAGCCTTCTCCTCGCCTGTCTGCTCGTTGAACACGATGGCGTGGTTGGCGTTCTTTCTCTCCTCAAAGCGAACGATACCGTCAATTTCACTGATAATCGCGAGGCTCTTGGGCTTGCGTGCCTCAAAGAGCTCCTCAACACGGGGAAGACCCTGTGTGATATCTTCCGCGGATGCGACACCGCCGGTATGGAAGGTTCTCATTGTGAGCTGTGTACCCGGCTCACCGATTGACTGAGCGGCAATAATACCGACAGCCTCACCGACTGTAACCGGATGACGGTTTGCAAGGTTGGAGCCGTAGCACTTGCGGCAGACGCCGTGCTTTGCACAGCAGCCGAGGACTGAACGAATCTTGACGCTCTCGGCACCGCTCTTGATGATGATGTTGGCTTCCCTGTCGCCCATCATCTCGTCCTTGGAGACGAGTGTGTTGCCGTTCTCATCACAGAAATCGGAGACGAGATAACGACCGATGAGACGCTCGTGGAGATCCTCGATGGTGTTGCCTTCGCTGACGATGTCAAATACCTCGAGGCCTTCCTTGGTTCCGCAGTCTTCCTCATGAATGATGACTTCCTGAGAAACGTCAACCAGACGACGGGTCAGATAACCCGAGTCAGCTGTACGGAGCGCTGTATCCGCGAGACCCTTACGGGCACCACGCGAGGAGATGAAGTATTCGAGAATGTTAAGACCTTCACGGTAGTTAGCACGAATCGGGATTTCGATTGTCTTACCGGATGTGTTCGCGATAAGTCCGCGCATGCCGGCGAGCTGACGAATCTGGCTCATGCTGCCACGGGCTCCGGAATCAGCCATCATGTAGATAGGATTGTAGCGGTCGAGACCTTCCTGAAGCTTAGCGGTAACGTCGTCTGTAGCCTTTTCCCAGATTTTGAGGACTTCGGCATAACGCTCGTTGTCGCTGCGGAGACCCATGTTGAACTCCTCGGTGACAGCGTCAACCTTTGCCTCGGCAGCGGCGATAATCTCGCCCTTTGCCGGAGGAATTGTCGCGTCACATACGGCTACGGTAATCGCGCCGATTGTGGAGTACTTATAGCCCTGCGCCTTGATGTTGTCGAGGACTACGGAAGTAATCTGAGTTCCGTGCTTTTCGATGCAGGCGTCAATAATCTTCTTGAGACCGCCCTTGCCTACGAGGAAGTCAACCTCGAACTTGAATTTATTCTCCGGGATTGAACGGTCAACAAGGCCGAGATCCTGCGGAATGGGATTGTTGAAAATGATTTTTCCGACGGTTGTATCAACGAGAGCGGACTTCTCTTCTCCGTCAATAACCATTGTGCGGCGAACCTTGATTTTTGAGTGGAGGCGGACTACGCCTGTCTGATAAGCCATCATAGCCTCGTCCACATCGCGGAACACCTTGCCCTCGCCCGGCTCTCCGTCCTTGTCGAGTGTGAGGTAGTAGGAACCGAGGATCATATCCTGCGTCGGAACAGTTACAGGCTGTCCGTCGGAGGGCTTGAGGAGGTTGCCGGCAGCGAGCATCAGGAAGCGCGCCTCCGCCTGAGCCTCAGCCGAGAGCGGAACGTGAACAGCCATCTGGTCGCCGTCGAAGTCGGCGTTGTACGCTGTACAGGAGAGCGGATGGAGCTTGATAGCTCTGCCCTCTACGAGCACCGGCTCAAACGCCTGAATACCGAGACGGTGAAGTGTGGGCGCACGGTTGAGAAGAACCGGGTGACCTTTGATTACAACCTCGAGCGCGTCCCAAACCTCGGGATTAGCGCGCTCAACAGCCTTACGGGCTGCCTTGATATTGATAACCTTGTTTGTTTCAACAAGGCGTTTCATTACGAAGGGCTTGAAGAGCTCGAGAGCCATCTCCTTGGGGAGACCGCACTGATACATCTTCAGCTCAGGACCAACGACGATAACCGAACGTCCGGAGTAGTCAACACGCTTACCGAGAAGGTTCTGACGGAAGCGTCCCTGCTTACCCTTGAGCATGTCGGAGAGCGACTTGAGCGCTCTGCCGTTGGGGCCGGTTACAGGTCTGCCGCGTCTGCCGTTGTCAATGAGAGCGTCGACAGCTTCCTGAAGCATACGCTTCTCGTTGCGGATGATGATGTCGGGCGCGTTGAGCTCGATGAGCTTGGCGAGACGGTTGTTACGGTTGATAACACGACGATAGAGGTCGTTGAGGTCGGAGGTCGCGAAGCGTCCGCCGTCGAGCTGAACCATCGGGCGGATATCCGGCGGAATAACCGGAACTTCAGTGAGAATCATCCACTCGGGACGGTTGCCGGATGAACGGAAGCTCTCGATAACGTCGAGCTTCTTGATGAGTCTGCCCTGCTTCTGACCTGTAGCGTACTCGAGCTCTTCCCTGACGGCAGCAGCCTGCTCGTCAAGGTCAATTTCCTTGAGAAGCTCGAGAATTGTCTCGGCACCCATGCCTGCCTTGAAGTCGTCCTCATACTTCTCACGCATATCCATGTACTCGTTCTCGTTGAGGCACTGGAGCTTTTCAAGCTCGCGGCAGTCGCCGGGATCGGTTACAACATAGCTCTGGAAGTAGAGAACTCTCTCAAGATTTCTGGGAGACATATCGAGGATAAGGGCGATACGCGAGGGAGTACCCTTGAAGTACCAGATGTGCGAAACCGGAGCCGCGAGGTGGATATGACCCATGCGCTCGCGTCTGACCTTGGCGCGTGTTACCTCAACGCCGCAGCGGTCGCAAATCTTGCCCTTGTATCTGATTCTCTTGTATTTTCCGCAGTGGCACTCCCAGTCCTTTGTAGGTCCGAAAATGCGCTCGCAGAACAGTCCCTCGCGCTCGGGCTTGAGGGTTCTGTAGTTGATGGTCTCGGGCTTGGTTACCTCGCCGTAAGACCAGGATAAAATCTGCTCCGGAGAAGCAAGATTAATCTTAATTGAGTCAAAAACATTGTTTTCCATAATTACTGCTCCTCCTTATCTTAAAATTCTTCTGAATCGTCAAAGTTGATGAAGTCGTCTTCCTCGTCAACGAGCGAGCTTTCGTCGAACATGTTGTCGTCGTTGTCGCTGTCCTCGTCAAGCGAGAAGCTGTCCATGGCGCCTGAGGTCATGACGCTCTTCTCCTCAAACTCGGAGTTGTCAACCGGGAGATCGTCATCCTCCTCGAAGTGCTGCTTGAGGTCGATTTCCTCACCGTCGCGGTTGAGCACGCGAACATCGAGCGAGAGCGACTGGAGCTCCTTGATGAGCACCTTGAAGGACTCGGGGATACCCGGCGCCGGGATATTCTGACCCTTGACTATGGCCTCGTAGGTCTTTACACGGCCGACAACGTCATCGGACTTAACAGTGAGGATTTCCATAAGTGTATAAGCTGCGCCGTAAGCCTCGAGAGCCCATACTTCCATCTCTCCGAAACGCTGGCCGCCGAACTGGGCTTTACCGCCGAGAGGCTGCTGAGTAACGAGGGAGTAGGGACCTGTTGAACGCGCGTGAATCTTGTCGTCAACGAGGTGATGGAGCTTGAGATAGTACATATAACCGACGGTTACCGGGTTGTCGAAGAACTCACCGGTTCTGCCGTCCTTGAGGCGGGTTTTGCCCTCGAGAGAAATGCCGTTCTGACGAACGCACTCGCCAAAGTCGATTCCCGTAACCTCTGAGCGCGGCGGATAGTCATCCTTCTCGCGCATCATGCGGAATGCTTCAAAGATATCGGACTCGTGAGCGCCGTCGAATACCGGAGTCTGGATTTTCCAGCCGAGAGCCTTCGCGGCATAGCCGAGGTGAACCTCGAGAACCTGTCCGATGTTCATACGTGAAGGTACGCCGAGGGGGTTGAGCACGATGTCGAGCGGAGTACCGTCGGGCAGGAAGGGCATATCCTCAACAGGGAGAATACGCGAAACAACGCCCTTGTTACCGTGACGACCCGCCATCTTATCGCCGACGGAAATCTTGCGCTTCTGAGCAAGATAAACTCTGACGACCTTGTTAACTCCGGGCTGGAGCTCGTTGCGGCTGTCCTCGCGTGTGAATACCTTGACGTCTACTACGATACCGCTCTCGCCGTGAGGAACACGCAGGGATGTGTCTCTGACCTCTCTCGCCTTCTCGCCGAAGATTGCGCGGAGAAGTCTCTCCTCGGCTGTAAGCTCGGTCTCTCCCTTCGGAGTAACCTTACCGACGAGAATATCGCCGGAATGAACCTCGGCGCCGATGTGAATGATACCGTTTTCGTCAAGGTCCTTGAGCATATCCTCACCGACATTCGGAATGTCGCGTGTGATATCCTCGGGACCGAGCTTGGTATCTCTGGCTTCGATATCGTATTCGTTGATATGGATAGATGTGTAAACATCTTCTCTTACAATTTTTTCGCTGATGAGAACAGCGTCCTCGTAGTTGTAGCCTTCCCATGTCATAAAGCCGATGAGAGCGTTCTTACCGAGGGCGATTTCGCCGTTCTTTGTCGCGGGGCCGTCAACAAGGACCGTGCCCTTTGTGACGCGCTCGCCGCGGTTTACTACGGGAATCTGGTTGATGCAGGTTCCCTGGTTACTTCTGAGGAACTTGATTACCTCGTAATCCTTGACCTCGCCGTTGTCATACATAACGCGGACAGTATTTGCGTCGACCTCGGCAACCGTACCGTCGCCTTCCGCGAGGATACAAACGCCCGAGTCAGTGCCGGCGCGGTACTCCATGCCGGTTCCGACAATCGGAGACTGAGTTACAAGGAGCGGAACAGCCTGACGCTGCATGTTCGAGCCCATGAGCGCACGGTTCGCGTCGTCGTTCTCGAGGAACGGAATCATCGAGGTAGCGGCGGACACAACCATTCTCGGGCTTACGTCCATATAGTCAAACTTTTGCGGAGCATGCTCAACGAAGGAATCGCGGTGACGGCCTACGACTCTCTTGTTGAGGAAGTGTCCTTCCTCGTCGAGAGGTTCGTTAGCCTGAGCAACGCGGTAGTCGTCTTCCTGGTCGGCTGTCATATAGACAACCTCGTCTGTTACGCGGCAGTTCTCCTTGTCGATTTTTCTGAACGGAGCCTCGACAAAGCCATATTCGTTGATTCTCGCGAATGTGGCAAGATAGGAGATAAGTCCGATGTTCGGACCTTCAGGGGTTTCGATAGGACACATGCGTCCGTAGTGGGTGTAGTGAACGTCTCGAACCTCAAATCCCGCACGGTCTCTGGAAAGACCGCCGGGGCCGAGCGCGGAAAGACGGCGCTTGTGAGTGAGCTCTGCAAGCGGGTTATTCTGATCCATAAACTGCGACAGAGGCGAGGAACCGAAAAACTCCCTGATTGCCGCGGTTACGGGACGGATGTTGATAAGTGTGTTCGGAGTCATTGTCTCGGCGTCCTGATTCTGGAGCGTCATACGCTCGTGGATAACTCTGTCGAGACGGCTGAAGCCGATTCTGAACTGGTTCTGAAGGAGCTCGCCGACGCAGCGGATACGGCGGTTGCCGAGGTGGTCGATGTCGTCGGTGTTGCCTACGCCCTCAGCGAGACAGTTCATATAGTTGATTGACGAGAAAATGTCGTCAACTGTAATGTGATTGGGAATGAGGTCAGCTCTGCGCTCGATGAGCATTTCCTTGAGCTGCTCGTCGTTCTCGGCGGTGTCAAGAATTTCACAAAGAACCTCAAAGCATACGTTCTCGTTGATCTCGCACTCTTTCTTGGCGTCGAAGTTAACATAGCCCGAGATGTCAACCATACCGTTGGAGATGACCTTGACAACCTTGTTGTCCTTCTCGGGAAGCTTGACATAGACTACGCGTACACCTGCGTTCTCTATCTCCATAGCCTTGTCGCGGCTGATAAGCTCGTCACGGTTGGCGAGGAGCTCGCCGGTGCGCGGATTCGCTACGGGCTCGGCGAGAACTCTGCCGGCGAGGCGGTTGGTGATGCCGAGCTTTTTGTTGTATTTATAACGTCCGACTCTGGACATATCATAACGTCTGGGGTCGAAGAAAAGATTGTTGATGTGAAGCTGTGCGCTCTCGATAATCGAGGGTTCGGAAGGACGAAGCTTGCGATAAACCTCGAGCAAGCCTTCCTCAACGCTCTTGGTGGGATCCTTCTCAATGGTAGCCTTGATTCTGGCGTCGTCGCCGAAATACTCGAGAATCTCGGCGTCTGTGCCGAGACCGAGGGCACGAACGAAGGTAGTGATGGGCACCTTGCGGTTCTTATCAATGTGAACATAGAAAACGTCGTTGACGTCGTTCTCGTACTCAAGCCAAGCGCCGCGGTACGGGATTACGGTTGAGGAGAAAAGCTCCTTACCGGTTTTGTCGTGCTCCATCTTGAAGTATACGCCCGGTGAACGGACGAGCTGAGAGACAATAACACGCTCCGCTCCGTTGATTACAAAGGTACCGCTGTCGGTCATGAGCGGGAAATCGCCCATAAAGACGTTGTTTTCTTTAATTTCGCCTGTTTCCTTGTTCAGAAGCCTTGCCTGAACTCTGAGCGGCGCAGAATATGTAGCGTCGCGCTCCTTACACTCGATTACGCTGTAGTTGGGATGATCTACATCGAGCTCATAGTCGAGGAAATCGAGGACAAAATTGCCTGTGTAGTCGGTGATTCCGGAAACATCATGGAAAACCTCTTTGAGACCTTCCTCGAGGAACCACTGATACGATTTCTTCTGAACCTCAATGAGGTTAGGCATATCAATGACTTCGCTGATTTTCGCGAAACTCATACGCTCTGTTTTGCCAAGGCGCACGGGTTTTACATTAACCATAGGCGTATCAACTCCTTCTTAAAATTTCGGTTTTTGCCGGAATTCTTCCGACATCTGAATGAACGTATCGGGATAAAAATAAAAACTTGACAAACCCAAAACATTGTGCTAATATTTTTGGTTAATTATCGGTTTTTCCGTAAATTTACGGACATAATCCCATTATCATTTAGTTTAACATTTTATTACACCTTTGTCAAAAAGTCAAGCCTTCCGACGAAAATAATTACATTTTTTTGAAAGTTTTTTCCAAAAGCGAAGAAAACTCTCAGGAACGCCCGGGTGAGTTTATAAAAGTTTGAAGTTTATGAACCTTTCACAAACCTAAACTCATTTTATTGTGCACTTTTGCAGGCGACAAGAAAGGCGCGCTTTGCGCGCATTTCGCTACTCATAGCTCGTTGCTGCGCAGCAGCAAACTGAGCTGAGAATAAAAATTGTTTTTAGCTTTATAGGAGCTTATACTATTGCTATTTTCAGTTATCCTGCAAAAAGTTATATTTTTGCAGCGTTACAAAGCAGTTCCTATAAAGCAAGAAAGGCGCGCTTTGCGCACATTTCGCTACTCATATCCGTTGTATGGGTGTTGTTACCCAAAACAAGTTTTGGACAACACCTCAGCTCGTTGCTGCGCAGCAGCAAACTGAGTTGAGAATAAAAAATGTTTTTTTCTTTATAGGAGCTTATACTATTGCTATTTTCAGTTATCCTGCAAAAAAGTTATATTTTTGCAGCGTTACAAAGCAGTTTCTATAAAGAAAAAAGCTGTCTTTCACAAAGAGAACAGACAGCTGTGTTATTATTTTAAAAAGAAAAGTACAATAAGCCCGTAAATCTCCGCCGCGAGCGAGCCGTAGACTATTACAGGGCCGGAGATTGAGAACATTTTCGCCCCCACTCCGGTGACAAAGCCCTCGCTGCGGAACTCTATCGCCGCCGACGCCATCGCGTTGGCAAAGCCGGTTATCGGCACAAGGCTCCCGGCTCCGGCGTGCTTTCCGAGACGGCTGTAGATGTGGAGCGCAGTTAGCAGAATTCCGATTATAATCAGGCTCACCGAGCAGAGCGTTGACGCGTCGTCATCGCCGAGCCCAAGGCTCATGTAAAGCTCCTTTATCCCCTGTCCGCCGGCGCATATTGCTCCGCCGACCAGAAACGCCTTGAGGCAATTGAGCGGCGTTTTGCTCTTGGGAGCGTAACGCCCCGACAAACGCGCGTACTCCTTCTTGTCAATCACACAATCACCCTTTCGGCTTTATTATGCGCTGCTCGGGAATAATTATGCAATCGCACGGTAATACAGAACATTTTACAGAAGAAGTCCCGCAGCAGAATAGAAAATTTAAAAAACTATTTATTTTTTTCTTTATTTATAGTATACTGATTGTGTATGCAAAGAAAAGATTGAGGAGAAAGCTTTGGAACACTATCTGGACAACAGCGCGACCACGCGCGTATCGCCAAAGGCGGCTCAGCGCGCGGTGGAAATAATGACCGAAATATACGGCAACCCTTCATCGCTCCACACACTCGGAATCAGAGCCGAGGAGGTTCTCGGGAGCTCGCGGCGCACCGTAGCTCAGGCTCTCGGCGTAAGCTCGGGCGAGATATACTTCACAAGCGGCGGCACGGAGGCGAACAACCTCGCCGTTCTCGGAACGGCAAAATGGCTCAGAAAGCGCGGCAACCGCATTGTCACAACCGCGATAGAGCACAGCTCGGTCGCCGAAAGCATGAACGAGCTTGAGGAGGAAGGCTTCGAGGTCATCAGGCTCACGCCCGACAGCTCAGGTCATATTTCGCCGGAAAGCTTCGAAAATTCTATCAACGAGAAAACAATCCTCGTGTCATCAATGTACGTCAACAATGAAACCGGACTTATTCTTCCGGTCGATAAGCTAAAGCGAATCATCGAGGATAAGAACAGTCCGGCAGTGCTGCACAGCGATTGCGTACAGGCGTTCTGCAAAATCCCCGTCAAACCTCAGAAGCTTGGGATTGACATCGCAACCGTCAGCGCTCACAAGCTCCACGCCCCCAAGGGCGTCGGCGCGATATACATTCGCAAAGGTCTCCATACCAAGCCGCGCCAGTTCGGCGGCGAGCAGGAGCGCAAAATTCGCCCCGGAACCGAACCTCTGCCACTGATTGCGGCGTTCGCCGAGGCTATAAAGGAAATCAACATCTCCGCGAATTACAGGGCGGTAACGGCGCTGAACGAGCTGCTCCGCAAAAAACTCGCGGAAATGAACCTCACAATAAACTCTCCGTCCGACGCTCTCCCCTACATTCTCAACTTCTCGGTTCCGGGAATCCGAAGTGAAACCATGCTTCACTTTCTTGCGTCGGAGGGAATCTACGTCTCCAGCGGAAGTGCGTGCGCAAAGGGCAAGCCCAGCCACGTTCTGACCGCGATGGGTCTCAACAAAAACACTGCCGACAGCGCCCTGCGCGTCAGCTTTTCGGCTGAGAACACGGCGGATGACATCACCGCGCTGACGGAAGCAATCGCGCGCGGAAAAAACACACTCGCGACGAGGTAATGGATATGAAAGAAATTATACTTATAAAAATGGGAGAAATCGTACTCAAGGGTCTCAACCGCAGACAGTTTGAGGACAGACTTCTCAAAAATCTCCGCGGCGCCCTCAAGCCTCTCGGAGAATTCACAATTAAATCAGCCCAGTCCACCATATCGGTGATTCCGCAGGACGACTTCATCGACCTTGACGACGTATGCGAAAAGGTCAGGAAGGTTTTCGGAATCGTTACATATTCACGCGCGGCGGTTTGCCCCGAGAAAACTCTGGAATCAGTGCTTGAAACCGCCCCGGAATATCTCGCCGACGAGCTCAGACGTGCCAAGACCTTCAAGGTTGAAGCTCGCCGCAGCGACAAGAAGTTCCCTTTCAAAAGCCCCGAAATCGCGCGCGAAACAGGCGGCAAAATTCTCTCCTGCTTCCCCCACCTCAAGGTTGACGTTCACAACCCCGAGCTGGTTGTTACCGTTGAAATCCGCGAATACGCCGCATATATCCGCGGCAAGGCTCTCCGCGGAGCCGGCGGAATTCCCATCGGCACCGGCGGCAACGCCGCAATCCTCATCAGCGGCGGTCTCGACTCGCCTGTTGCTGCGTGGATGATGGCTAAGCGCGGCGTAAGGCTCACGGCGATTCACTTTGCAAGTCCGCCATACACCTCGGAGAGAGCCGAGCAGAAGGTTGTCAAGCTTCTGCACAAGGTGGCTCAGTACAGCGGCAACATGACGATGTACACCGTCCCCTTCACCGAGATTCAGGAGACAATCCGAAAAAAATGCCCCGAGGAGCTTTTCACAATTATTATGCGCAGACTGATGATGAAGATTTCCGAGCGAATCGCGCGCGACAAAAACTGCTCCGCGCTGATTACCGGCGAAAGCCTCGGTCAGGTCGCGAGCCAGACGATCGCGGCAATCGCCTGCACCGACGCGGCGGCAAATATGCCGGTGTTCCGTCCGCTAATCGGCATGGACAAGCAGGAAATCGTGGACATCAGCTACATGATTGACACCTATGATACGTCGATTGAGCCGTACGAGGATTGCTGCACCGTATTCACGCCCAGGCATCCGCGCACCAAGCCTACGCTCAGAATTGTCGAGGCCGCGGAGGAAAAGGGAGAGTTTGATGAGATGATTGAGACGGCTCTCCAAAACCTCAAAGTAACCTACATTGACCCAAGGGAGGATTAACCTTGAAGATAATAGTTTTATCCGCCGGAAAAAGGCTCTTCAAAAGCGATAAAACTGAATATATTTCCGAAACGGCAGATGCCCTGCGCCAAGGCGACAACAGCGTCGAGTTCAAACAGGTTTTCAGCGGCTCATATCTGCTGGAGCGGGAGCTTCTGAGAGCGGCGAAGTCAAAACCCGACCTTATTGTTGTCGAGAACTCCTTCAGCGGAAGGGGCAATGACGAATTCCGCAAGAAATTCGCCTACATAATCGACCGCGGTGAGCATAAAATTCAAAAGCCGCCGTCAGCAAAGAAAAAGGGCAGGCGCAGGAAGGGCGAGGCGATTGAGGAAATAAGCTACATGCGCAAGAAAACTCACATCTTCACTCTCGGCGACGGAAACAACCGCGCTTACCTGTTCAGTTATATGGGAACAAGGGTAGCGGTTCTCCCGAAAAACTACGGCGTCGCAGCCGAGTTGCCGGAGCAGTGTGAGGTCATCTTCGCTGAGAACGAAGAAAAATACCCCGGCGGCTATTCCCTTAGCGAGAGAAAGCTTAGAGTGCTCACGTTCTTTGAGCGTCATTTCCCGATAAAGAGCGACCCCGGGAGCGAAAAAATAAGGAAGTCCGTTGTACTCGCCGCACTTTGCGCGTTCATCGTCGCAGGGTACTTCATGTTCCTGAACCTATACTACATGCCGATGCACAACGAGGCAATCATGAGCGAGCTCCAGGACATTTTCTACGGCACCGAGGAGCAGGGCGGCGGCAAAACCGCCAAGAAAACAGTCGAACACGACTGGGCGACCATCAACAAAAAGTACCCCGACATCAAGGCGTGGATCAAGGTTGACAACACCGTTATAGACTACCCGGTGCTCTGGCACAAGGGCGACGACTCGACAAGCCAGTACTACCTCTGGCGAAATTATAAGGGCGAGACCTACGGAGAAGCGACCTGCTCCATCTTCATCGACTACCGAAGCAAGCAGGCGATGAAAAGCCGCAACGTCATCCTGCACGGTCACAACATGCTCAACGGCAGCATGTTCGCCGCGCTCAACAAATACGGCAACACCTCGCCCGATATGAAGGTTTACAAAAAATCCCCTATAATCAGAATTTCAACCAAGGACGGCGGAAATCAGGTCTACAAGATTTTCTCCGTTTTCAAGTCAAACGTCAACAAGGCTCAGGGCGAGTATTTCGACTTCTACGCCGGAACCTTCAAGAGCGACGCTCAGTTCATGAACTATGTTTATAACCTGAAAATCCGCTCGATGATCAACTGTCCTGTCAGCGTCAACGAGGACGACCAGCTGCTCACGCTCGTCACATGCAGCAACGACAACTGGCCGGAGTTCAGAACCGTTGTAGTGGCGCGCAAATGCCGCGACGGCGAGAGCGCCAAGGTTGACACAAGCAAGGCTTCCGTCGCGAAGAACCCTGTCTGGCCGCAGTATTACTACAATGTTTACGGCGGCACACGCCCCACGGTCTCAACTTTTAAGACGGAATACAAGAAGGGCAACATCAAATGGTATGACGGCAACGGCAGGCTCAAGGGCAAGGAGCGGCTGCCTGTCACGTACCGCGAGCCCACCGAACCGACTACCGCAACCAAAGATGCCACTGCTACCCAGCCCACAACAGCCGCGAAGAAAATGTATCACGTCAGAATCTACTACGGCGGCAGGCTCAGACAGAAGGGTAACATCCGCGAAGGGCTGACGGTGACACTGCCGAAGGTCAAAAACTACTCCACCTCAGCCTACAGATACACCTTCACCGGCTGGAGAGTCAACAAACGAATCACCCTCGGCAAGAATACAAAGACATACAAAATCAAGGAACGCACCATAATAAGGGCGACATATAATCGAACCAAAATCAAGAAAACAACCCCGACCAAGCCGGCAACCAAACCCGCAACAAAGCCGACAAAGCCGGCGACAAAACCGACAAAGCCTGCCGAAACCACTCCGCCGGCAACGCAGGAGGTTGAACCGACAACAGAACCGCAGGAGGAATAAGCGTGAATTGTGAACTGATTTTTTACCTTGCAGGAAAAACAAACCTTTGCGAAAAGGCGCTCGGAGAATGCATCTCGGAAACCGAGCTCAATCTCAGCGCGTCGCTGTTCGCCACAACTCCCGAAACCCTCGGCGTACTTGTTATCGACGCTTTTGAGCGCGCAAACGCCGTGTTTATCGTCGGAGGTATCAGCCCCGATTCAAACGGAATCGAGAACGTGCTCTCAAAGGCGCTCGCCACCAAAAAGCCCGACGACCTCAAAAAGCTCAAAAATCCGCTGTCCTCTTATGACGGCTATCTCGTCCGCCAAGGCGGTCAGCTGATGGTTGTTCTCCCGGACGAGCCCGATGAAATCAAGGCGATTTTCGAAGGACCTCTCGGAGAATACATCAAGGCATTCACCGAGTTCTAGCGAACATTATCCGGGCTGATTTGTTTCAGCCCGGCAATTTTTTGCATTTTTTCGAAAAAACTCTTGCATTTTGTCCGCAGCGGTGCTATAATATCAAAGCTGTCGAAAACAGCAAGTTGGTGTTGATGACGCAGGGGGTCCACCCGTTCCCATACCGAACACGGAAGTTAAGCCCTGTAGTGCCGAAGATAGTTGCCTGGTGACGGGCTGTGAAAATAGGAAGATGCCAACATATAAAAGTGTCCACCCAATAGGGTGGGCGTTTTTCTTTATCGAAAAGCCGAGGCTCACAGCCCGATTATCCAAATTATTTATCTTTTTTGAAAGGAGCCGCCTATGAATTTCATCGAAGGTCTCAGCTCGGTCTGGGACGTGCTGAAAAAAACCGACAAGCCGATAATCCTATATGGTATGGGCGACGGAGCGGATAAGGTGCTCAGGGAGTTCGACAAGCTCGGCATTGAGCCCTTCGGCGTAATGGCAAGCGACGATTTCGTGCGCGGTCAAAGCTTTCACGGCTTTACCGTTCAGAAGCTTTCGGACTTTGAGACGGAGCTCGGCGAATTCATCATAGCATTGTGCTTTGCGAGCCAGCTCCCGGACGTTACGGCTCACATTAAATCTGTTGCATTAAGGCACAAAATGCTCGTGCCGTCTGTTCCGGTGTTTGGAGAGAACATTTTCAACGACGCTTTTTACCGGGAAAACCGGGAGAGCTTTAGCCGGGCTTTTGATTTGCTCGCGGACGAAAAAAGCCGCGGGGTATTCCGCGACATCATTCGCTTTCAGTACAGCGGCGAGCTGAATCACCTCGAACGCTGTACCACTGACAAACAGGAAGCCTTCGAGAGCATTTTGAGACTTGAACCCGGCGAGAGTTATCTCGACCTCGGAGCGTACAACGGCGACACAATCGACGAGTTTCTCTCATTTTGTCCCGATTACAAGAGTATTACCGCGTTTGAGCCGAGTCCCAAGTCGTTCAAGAAGCTTCAGGAGCACTGCGCCGCTATGCATGACGTGAATCTCTGGCAAACCGCGTCATACAACAGGAACACCGTCCTCACCTTCAACACAAAGTCGAGCAGAAACTGCGCTATGGCGGACGAGGGAACGCCTGTACAGGGAGCGAGGGTTGACACAATCCTCTGCGGACAGAAAATCACCTACGCAAAGCTTGACGTCGAGGGAGCGGAGAAGGAAACCTTTGAGGGTATGGAGAACACAATAAGGCTGTTCAAGCCAAAGCTGAACGTCGCGGCGTATCATCGGAGCGAGGATTTGTTCGCGCTGATTTTGCAGCTTCACGGGCTCAACCCGGATTACAAATTCTTCCTCAGGCATCACCCGTACATTCCCCACTGGGACACTAATTTATACTGCATATAATGTGTACTGAATAAACAAAAAACCGGCTCTTTCGAACCGGTTTTTTCTGGAGGCGTCGACCAGATTTGAACTGGTGAATCAGGGTTTTGCAGACCCGTGCCTTACCACTTGGCTACGACGCCGTATTAAATTATATGAAACAGAGCGGAGAAAAATCACTCTGAATTCAGCAATTGGAGCGGATGACGAGGCTCGAACTCGCTACCTCCACCTTGGCAAGGTGGCGCTCTACCAGATGAGCTACATCCGCATATTGGTGCCTCCGGACGGAATCGAACCATCGACACGGGGATTTTCAGTCCCCTGCTCTACCGACTGAGCTACAGAGGCAAATATGGCGACCCGGAACGGGCTCGAACCGTCGACCTCTAGCGTGACAGGCTAGCGTTCTAACCAACTGAACTACCGGGCCATAAACAATGTGCGTTGAATTTCAACGTTCTTTATTTTACACTATAGCCGTAGAAATGTCAAGAAAAAGTTTTCAATCCGCGCCGCAGAACTAAAATCCGCGGCGCGGCGGTGCATTTTAGACTACTTTATACTTGAAAATAATGTATGAACGTCCGTACAGACTGATTTTCTTTGTAAAGGTTCCACGCTTTCTGACGGTGAGAACGCCGGTGACGGTGTCCTTGACCTTCTTGCCGGCAGCGTTCTTGAAGGTAACGTTAACGGGTACTGAGTACTTGTTCTTCTTCACCGACTTTAGCGCGATGGTGTGGTGCTTTTTGGCGACTGTCGCTGTAACAAACTTTTTAAGCCCGGACTTGACGGTAATCTTCACGTTCTTCGCGGCTGTTTTGCCCTTGAAGAGAATGTAGTTGTTCGCGGAGTCCTTAAAGCCCTTGTGTCCTGTGAGCGGAGTGAGCTTGACTGTGCATTTTCCGTCGGTATAGGTAATCTTCATTGCGGCTTCCTTGGCAAGGTCAGCGGAAAGAGCAACGTTCGCCTTATGCTTTTTCGGAATGTTAGTGGTGAAGGTGACGCCGGTGTTGAGATAGACCGCCTTGCCGTTTTTGAGGGCAGTTTTGCCGTTATTAACAACGAGATTTTCTGGCATATCGGAAGCTTTGTCAAAAGCTTTAGTAACAAATACGCCATGTCCCCTGTCGTCGATTGTCATGATTTTGTTGTCATAGTCGGTGAGCACGACGCCTGTGTTGGTGTCGTCGGTATAAAGCAGATACTCAAGCTGAGAGCCGGAAGCAGTGCGCTCCTCAAAATCAAAGCTCGTCAGCGGAAGGTCGGTTTTGAAGGTGACTTTGTAGACGGTAACGCCGCCGATTGTCTTTTTGCTGTCGGTCATGTCGGTGTATGACCAGCTGTCGATGCCAAGACCGGTTTTCTTTGTATCAAAGCCGAATCTGACCTTTTGACCTGACTTGAGGTTAGCCTTGGGGAGATAATAGAAGGTGTGGCTCCTGACTGTCGGAACGGGAACTGTAAACGGCTCTGTCTGAGGAACTGTTGTGGGCGGAACGGTGGTTACGGGCACCGTAGTAGCAGGAGCGGTTGTAACCGGCTCGGTGGTAACAGGTTCAGTTGTTGCGGGTTCAGTTGTAACAGGCTCGGTTGTAACAGGCTCGGTTGTTGTAGGCTCAGTGGCAAGCTGCTCGACGTATTCCGCGCCGGTTGCGCCGTCGATTACCTTGTTAGCCAAATCCGCAAAGGTGAGGTTCGGGATTGAAACATCATCGAACTCGGTCTGCCCCTTCCATGTCTTGCCGTTCGAGGCAAAAACCTGATACTGGAGCTTGTGCAATGCTTGAGCATTCTCGGGAACCTCTACAGTAGCGCTGAAGAGCGGTCTTGAGTCGATTACACGGAAGGTCTTTGTCATCTCGACCTCTGTCCATGTGTCGCTCATGTCTTTATAGTGAAGCTTGACGATGTCCTCAGCGTCAGCGCTCTCCTTGGTGGGGAGAAAATAGAAAGCATAGGAGACCTTTGAGGGCTGCTGTGCCGGCTCGGAGTCGGCAGCAAAGGCAACTGCTGAAGACGAAATCAGCATCAGTGCCGCGAGGATGATGGCTGTAATTGTCCTGATTTTTCTTATCATTTCTGGTTCCTCCTTGGTGATTATTCATTGTTTCAGAGATTTTTCTAACTCTTTTCATTATACTTTAAATTCGGCACAGTGTCAATGATTATATGTGTATTTTATCTAAAAATGATGAATGAAGTTCACAAATTGTAAACAATTCACACTGAACCGCAAGGAAAAGGAGCCGACTGTTGCCGGCTCCGATAATCAAAAACTATCTGAAAATTTCTAAATCCACTTTGTAATTAATCACCTCAACGCCCTCAGCTTCGAGGAGTTCCTTCTGTCGGTCGAGCCCGCCGAAAACAAAGAGCGGAGCAAGCCTGCCCTCGGAATTCACGACACGGTGACACGGTACTATCCCCTCATACGGGTTCTTATGCAGCGCGTTGCCGACAGCACGGCTGAGACCGCGGTTTCCGAGGCGGCGCGCGATATCTCCATAGGTAGCAACGTAACCCTCCGGGATTTCGCGGACTGCATTGTACACGCTGAGCTCAAAATCCGTCATTGCGCTTTGAGCACTACCGCAGAATTCGGGAGCAGCGTGAGCTTGCCGGAATCGAGGTTTATGTGAGTCTCGTTGCCGTCCTTGTCCTTGTTGCCCTCAGATGCGACAAGATCTGCGCGGATTACGGGGTTTGTAATCTGACTTTCGGTGAGTTCAAGCTCTTTGCTCTCCGACGCGAGATTGTGGATTATGAGCAGCTTGCTGCCGTCGTGCTCGATGGTATATGCGACTAGGTTCGGGTCGTCGAAGCCCTCGGCTGCCGAGATTTTACCGCGTGCGATTTCGGGATTCTGGTACTTTATTTTCAGAATTCTCTTATAAAAACTGAGCAGGGAGTTCTCGTCCTTTTCCTGCTGCTTTACGCCGCCAAACTCAGCATGGTCGGCATCCGCCGCACCCATGCCGCCGGTGACAATTCCGGGCAGATTCTTCACGTCCCAAATCATCGGCTCACGCTTGTATTCGTCGTGAGTGTCCTGGGCGTTTTGAGTGAGCCCGATTTCCTCGCCGTAATAAATGAATGGATTGCCGGGCAAAAGCAGATAGAGCGCTGCCGCCTGCTTTGCGCCGACGAGCTCCTTTCCGCTGATATAGTTCCTGCTGCGGACTTGATCGTGGTTCGAGAGGAAGTATGCGCTGATTCCGGACGCATTGCTCTCACGGATTCCGTCCTCAAATTTTACGAGCTTGCTGACAAGACCGTTCTCAAGCTGAGTACGGACTGCGTTGACGAAATTGCCCTCTGAGCCTGCGAAACCGAACGCGAAGAAGCTGTCGGCGCCGGACTTGTACATATCAATAATCTCGGCGTTGCCCGTCCAGTTCTCTCCGACCATATATACATCGGGCTTGATTTTTTGCGCCTCGGAGTAGTACCAGCTGAGAAAATCCTTGGCGTTGGTTTCGTCGTCGTTGTAATAGAGCGTCGCGTCAAGGCGGAAACCGTCAACATCATGTTTTTTGAGCCAGAACTCGGCAACATCCTTGAAATATTCGCGAGTACAGTCGGCGTTAAGATTCCATTCGGGCATGTGCGGCGAGAAGTTGGATTCATAGTAGTAGCCCTTACCGATACCGGTGTAGTTGTCGCCGGGATTTTCGTCATAGTGTGCGATTTCAAAATAAGCGGCGTCGTCCTTGAGATTCCCCTTTAGTGCCTGCTCGCAAGCGCTCTTGAAGAGCGGATTGACGTTGGAGCAGTGGTTGAGCACCATGTCGATTATCAGGTTGATACCGCGTTTGTGGCATTCGGTAACGAGCTCGTCAAAGTCGTCGAGCGTACCGAAATTTTCGTCGATTCCGTAGTAGTCGGAGACGTCATACTTGTGGTATGACTGGGACGGCATTATGGGAGTGAGCCAGATTCCGTCAATTCCGAGGTCGGAGTCGGTCTTGGGATTGCCGTCGTTGAGGTAGTCGAGCTTGTCGATGATACCACGAAGGTCACCAACGCCGTCACCGTCGCTGTCGTTGAATGCACCGACAAAAATCTCGTAGTAGTTGCGGTACTTATCGGTTGAGGGCTTGACCTCAATCTCGGCGGTGGGATCCTTGTACTCCTGCTTGCAGGATGAAAGGGAGAACGCCGAGGCTAAAACCGCCGCCGCCAGGAATAATGCGAGTATTTTTTTCATATTAGTCTCCTTTTTTAAGGTGAACAAGAAAGGCGCGCTTTGCGCGCATTTCGCTACTCATATCCGTTGTATGGGTATTGTTACCCAAAACAAGTTTTGGACAACACCTCAGCTCGTTGCTGCGCAGCAGCAAACTGAGCTGAGAATAAAAATTGTTTTTTTGCTTTATAGGAGCTTATGTTATTGCTATTTTCAGTTATCCTGCGAAACTATTTATCATTTTGCAGCGTTACATAGCAGTTTCCTATAAAGTAAACAAACGGGGCTGCCGAGTGACAGCCCCGAATTTATTAAGATGTGAATTAGCCCTTTACGCCGCCGGCGGTTACGCCTTCTACGTAGTAGTTCTGCATCTTGAGGAACAGGATTGTTACGGGAACCGCAACAAGTACCGAACCGGCAAGGAAGCGCTTGAACCAAGCGTTCTTATGGTCGTTGTCGATCATCTTCTGGAGACCGATTGCAACGGTGTAGTTGTCAATCTTATCACCGGCGATAATCTTAGCGAGAATAAAGTCTGTCCACGGTCCGATAAAGGATGTAAGAACGGTGTATACAACGATTGGCTTGGACATCGGGAGAATAATCTTCCAGAAAATCTGGTTGCGTGTTGCGCCGTCGATTGTCGCAGCTTCGTCGAGCGCTCTCGGAATTGTATCAAAGAAGCCCTTTGAAATCTGGAATCCGAGACCCGCGCCGGAGCTGTAGCAGATAATCAACGCCAGAATCGTACCGTCAAAGCCGGGAATACCGAAGATGCTCTTGAGGTCAAGAATCTGCATAGCCTTGAGCAGGTAGTAGATAGCAATCATTGTCATGAAGCCCGGGAACATGCCGAGGATCATACCGATGTTGATGAACTTCTTACGTGATTTGAAACGGAGACGGCTGAACGCATATGCTACCATCAGTACACTGATTGTGGAAATAACGCAGCTGAAGCAAGCGATAACGAATGTGTTGAGGTACCATCTCGGGAAGTTCAAAGAATCTGTCTCTTGGAAGAGCTTGATGTAGTTATCAAAGCCAAAGGATGCGGGGAGCAGTGTCTGAGGAATAGCCTCAGGGTCTGCGGAGAATGACTGGATGATGAGATAAACAAGGGGAGAAATCCAGATAAGTCCCAAAACCGCAAGAATGATATAGATGAAGGTATTTGCGAGGCCGCGTCTGAGTTTATAACTTTTAATCATGAGAACGCCTCCTCATCCTTCGCGGACTTCGTCATGTTGAACGTAATGAGTGACAAGGTCGCGCAAACTATAAATACAAGGATACCTATCGCGGCAGCGAGCTTGTAGTCCTGCTTCTCACCCATGGTGAGGTTGAACAGCCAGGTAACAAGGATATCGGTGTAACCCGCGTTGTAGTAGTCGGGGTTCGTGAATGGTCCGCCGCCTGTAAGGAGATAGATAACATTGAAGTTGTTGATGTTGCCGATGAAGGTTGTGATGAGGTAAGGTGTTGTAACGAAGAGCATGTACGGAAGAGTAATCTTCGTGAAGCTCTTGACAGGACCCGCGCCGTCGATTGTGGCGGATTCGTAGAGGTCTGCCGGGATATTCATGAGAATACCGGATGTAATGAGGATTGTGTACGGAATACCAACCCAGATGTTGACAATTACAACAACTACCCTCGCTGTGAACCAGTTTCCGCCGAGGAAGTTAATCGGCTCCTTGTTGCCCGTGATAAGCTCGATGAGCTGGTTGAGAGCACCGCCGTTCTCAGCAAGAATCTGAGCCATGAGAAGAAGGGATACGAACTGCGGAACAGCTACAACTACAACGAAGAGTGTTCTCCAAAGAGCCTTGAGCTTGATGCCCTTCTTGTTAATCATAAGGGCTACGATCATACCGCAGATGTAGTTAGAGAATGTGGCGAGAATCGCCCAAACTACGGTCCACTCGGCAAGTTCGAGGAAGGTGTGGGCTTTTGCCTCACCGCCTGCAAAGTTAACGAGTTCGCCGAAGTTGCTCAGTCCCGCCCACTGGAACAGGTTACCGGGCGGAAGGTGACTCTTATCATATGTTGTGAACGCGATAAGAATCATGAAGATAAGAGGAAGGACTGTGAAGCAGCCGATGAGCAGGCAGGGGATGGACATAAGGGTGATGTGGAATTTCTCGTCCAGGAAGGACTTGATTTCCGCCTTGAATCCGGGGATAGCCTCGCCGTTTTTCTTTGCTTCATAAACCTTGTAAGCGCTCTTTGTGTTTGCGATATAAATCGCAAAAACGATAACCGTGATAACGATTGTAAGAACGCTGTAGAGAAGAATCAGCATCGAGTCGTCATGGAACTCGGGAACATATGAGAATCCGTCTGCCGAAAGTGTCTCTGTCTTTGCTACATAACCGAGAGAATTGGGAAGGTCAATCTGCTGACCGTTCTCAATCTTGTAGCCGGTAACGTTGATTTTGGAGATGTACTGCCATGCGAAGTTAATCATAAAGAGTATGTAACCTACTTCGACAAGAATGAACAGACATCCCTTGATAATCTGGCCTCTGACAATATTGCTGACGCCAAATATAAGATAAGATAATTTTACGAAAATATCGCCTTTAACGAATCTTTTTCCGTATCCGGCAAATCCTTTGCCGATTGCCACGAAGAACCTTACGATTGCACGGCCCAAAAACTTGAAGAACCGCGCAAGGTTACTCGGGAGTTTCTTAAAGAAATTGGCAAAATGATAACCGAACTTCTGGAAAGGATTTAGCTGCATATAATCAATATATCTCATCTAATCACTCTCCCTTTTTCATTTTAGTTAAGTTTAAATAATAATTTTCGTTATCCTGTTCCCCTCGTTTTAAAAATTATTATTTAAACCAAACAATTTTTAAAACTACACGATAACGTAGTATTTGCGGCGCAGCCCGCCCGCAAGCGGGCTGCGCTCAAAGTTTCAGAAATTAGCCGTTGATGTTGGCAATTGTGTTCTTGAGGAGCGTGTTGAAATCAAACTTCTCAGGATCTGTATCGTCAGCAAGAAGCTTGTTACCAAGGTTCTTGAGAGGATCCCAGATAGCGCCGACGTTAGCCTGCGGGATGGAGAACTCACTCTGAGCAAGGAGAGCGGAGATAGCTACATCGTTCTTAACTGTGTCGGACTCAACAACAGCGTTGTTTGTCGGGCTCCAGCCGAGCTGGTCAGCTCTCTCCTGCTGGCACTTCTCGCTTGAGAGATAGTAAGCAAGGATCTGAGCAGTTCTCGGGAACTTGGAGTTAGCGTTAACACCGATCATCTTGTAACCATACATGGAGTAGATCTGAGTGTCTTTGCCGTCGATGTTGATTGTGGGGAGCTTAGCAGCGCCGAAGTTCTCGCCGAGAGCCTTGGAGATGCCTGCTGTATCCCAGTTACCGTCGATACCGGCGCCAACCTTAGCAGCTCTTGTAGCTGTTGAGGTGAAACCGGAAGGAATAGCTGTTACAGCGTCGCTCTGGAATGTGCCCTTATAATCATGCATGAGCTTGGAGAAAGCCTTCATGGAAGCTACAACTTCCTTCTCGTCATAGTCGTTGAAGAGCTGTGTGTTGCCCTCGCCGAGACCGTCGAGACGGAGACCGCCGGTGAATACGAACATACATGCATAGTAGCCGTTACCAACGTCCATGATGAACTTCTTGCCTTCCTTCTTACAAGCGTCGAGGATACCCTCGAGGGAAGCAGCAGCTTCGTCGGAAACTACAGACTTGTCATAAACGAGGAAGTAACCGTTGCCGGTCTCGGGGAAAGCATAGAGGCCTTCTGCGCCGCTTGAGTTCTTGGACTTGGAAATGTCAACAGCAGCTTTGTTGTTTGTAGCCTCAACGTCAGCCGCATACTTGGGAGCGATCTGATAGAGGATACCTGCGTTGAGGAGGTTGTTGAGCTGGTCGGAAGCAAAACCGAATACGTCGGCGCCTGTCTTGGCGTCGGTCTGCATCTGAGTAGCAGCTGAGTCCTCACTCTGAACTACAACTTCGATTTTGATGTTCTTGTCAGCATAGAGCTTTGTGAAGTCATCACACTGCTGCTTGAGGAGCTTTGTGTAAGCGTCAGGACCCCAAACCTTGAGCTTGGCGTTCTTTTCGTCACCGAAATCAGCGTCAGCTACGTTAGCATCATAGCCCTTGCCTGCGTTTTCAAAGCTTGTGTCTGCGCTCGCCTTGGAGTCTGTCTTTGACTCTGTGGAGCTCTTTGTGTTACCGCCGCCGCAGCTTGCGAAAGCAGCGACAACCATCATTGCTGCCAAAAGCAAAGCAACGATTTTTTTCATTGAGAATTCCCTCTTTCTAAAAAATATATTTCAGCAAATAATGCCGAGTGGGGGTGGCGCACAATCGGGGACTACGCCACCTTTACACTATATAAATAATAACACAAAATACACTAAAAATACAACTCCCTTTGTACTTTTTGTCTAAAAGTTCAAATAAACTCTTGAATTTTGTGCACATTTTACCTTAAATACTCATAAAATAGCAGAATGCACAAAATTGCGCCTTGACTTTTGTTTATAATAACAAAGACGTTTTGTGCAAATTGCCCATTACATTTTTAAAAATATGTTTCATTCCCACAAAAGGAAAAATCCGGGAGACGGTTTTCAGACCTTCTTTTTTCGAAAATCCAATTTAGTTTGTGCAAATTGCAAAAAAATATTTATGTGTTGTATTTTTCGGCTTATGTTGATATAATTGAGTTATACAATATATATGACAGGGAGGCAGAAATAATGAAGCTTGGACAAATTTTATACGGAATAGACCACGAGCT
The DNA here is from genome assembly GCA_946184925.1 of uncultured Clostridia bacterium. Classification (GTDB taxonomy): domain Bacteria; phylum Bacillota; class Clostridia; order Oscillospirales; family Acutalibacteraceae; genus Ruminococcoides. The sequence continues at coordinate 24,939 of CAMHHL010000011.1, forward strand.
GCTCTCAGGCTCTGAGGATGTTGAAATCTGTAACATAATATATGATTCGCGCAAGGTTGCCGACGCCACCGCGTTTGTATGCCTGAAGGGCTACAACGTTGACGGGCACAAATACGCCCCGGACGCTTTGGAAAAAGGCGCGTCGGCGCTCATCGTCAGCGATGACGTAGAAGCTCCCGACGGCGTTACTGTCGTCAAGGTTGCGAACACGAGAGAGGCGCTCGCCTATATGAGCGCGAACTTCTTCTCAAATCCCGCGAAGGAGCTCACCACAATAGCGATAACAGGCACAAAGGGCAAGACTACAACCGTCGCGATGATTAAGTCAATTCTCGAATCAGCCGGAATAAAATGCGGTACCATCGGCACGCTCGGAATCTACAACGGAGAGCGCTATATAAAAACCGACAACACCACGCCCGAAAGCTATCAGGTTCAGTTTGCCATGAGAGAAATGGTCTCAAACGGATGCAAGGCGATGATTATTGAGGCGAGCTCAATCGGGCTCAAGTGGCATAGGGTTGACGCAATTGAGTTCGACTACGGTGTTTTCACAAACTTCTCTCACGACCATATCGGCGGCGCGGAGCACAAGGACATGCAGGAGTACCTCGAGTGCAAGGCAATGCTTTTCAAAAAGTGCAAAAACGGCATTATTAATATTGACGACGAGAAATTTGAGGAAATCACAAAGGGCGCCACCTGCAAAATTACTACATACGGTTTTTCCGACAAAGCCGACTACATTGCTTCCGACGACAGACTTCTCTCCGAGTCAGGACTTCTGGGCGCGCACTTTGAGCTCAGCGGCAGGCGTGAACTCAGCGTTGACGTTGCGATTCCCGGACATTTCAGCGTTTACAACGCGCTTGCGGCAATCGCCGTTTGCAGCGAGATGGGAGTTGAGGACAAATTCATCACCGACGGGCTCAGAACCGTCAAGGTCAAAGGCAGAGTTGAGAGCGTTCCTGTTCCCGGCAATTATACCCTGCTGATTGACTACGCTCACAACGCTCTCTCGATGGAGAACGTTCTCACCACACTCAGGCAATACAACCCGAACAGGCTGATTACACTCTTCGGCGCCGGCGGCAACCGCCCCAAGGTTCGCCGATATGAGATGGGCGAAACGAGCGGAAGGCTCTCCGACCTCAGCGTGATTACCGAGGATAACAGCCGCTTCGAGGACGTAATGGACATAATCGAGGACATCAAGGTGGGCATCGGCAAAACCGACGGCAAGTACGTCGTCATTCCGAACCGCAGGGACGCGATAAAGTATTGTATTGAAAATGCTCAGGACGGTGACATCATCGTACTCGCCGGCAAGGGGCATGAGGATTACCAGGAAATCCGCGGCGTGAAGTATCACATGGATGAGCGAGAGCTCATCGCGGAGATTCTGGAGGAACTTGCAGGCAATTAGCAATGTGAAATTAGCAATGAGCAATTAGCAATGTGCAATGTGCAATTAGCAATTAACGTGGCAAACAAGTTGTAAGTGGTAAGTTGTGGTCGGGCAGACAGATTGCGCGATAGTTACGTTTAGTGCCCGACAGAGTTTTTATGCTTGCTGCGCAAGCAGCATTTAAATCCGGTCGGCTATACGACGTTGTTTTCCTATTCAGCCTATCTACTCGACCGCAACTTACAACTTTTCACTTACAACTTACAACTTAAAGGACGTTTGATAGGAGCAGTCGTCACAGCCCAAACACAACCTTTGATAGGAGCACGCAAGCCAAAAGGGTAGAGATTAAAAAACCCGGTACAGAGTTCTGGCTCTGTACCGGGTAATTTTTATCTTTCGCCGAGACGGCGGTAGTTTTTGTGCTCGGAGATGCTCATGTAAGCCGGACGGATAATCTTGTTGCCGTTGATGAGCTCCTCGATGCGGTGTGCACTCCAGCCGGCGATTCGCGCAATGGCGAAAAGCGGTGTGTAGAGCTCGGTCGGTAGATCGAGCATGCTGTAGATAAAGCCGCTGAAGAAATCGACGTTCGCTGAAACACCCTTGTAGATGTGCTTCTTCTTGCCGATAACCTGAGGTGCAAGCTGCTCAACGCGGCAGTAGAGCTCATACTCGTCGTCAAGTCCCTTAGCCTTGGCAAGCTTGCCGGTGTACTGCTTGAGAATCTGAGCACGAGGGTCGGAAATCGTGTAGACAGCATGACCCATACCATAGATAAGACCGCTGCGGTCGAACGCTTTCTTGTCGAGCAGGGCGTTAAGATATCTTGAGATTTCCTCGTCGTTATCCCAGTGCTTGACGTTCATCTTCATGTCCTCGAACATCTGGCTGACCCTGACATTCGCGCCGCCGTGCTTGGGACCCTTGAGCGAGCCGAGAGCCGCGGAAATTGCCGAGTATGTGTCGGTTCCGGAAGAGGTTACAACGTGAGTGGTGAAGGTGGAGTTGTTACCTCCGCCGTGCTCGGCATGGAGCACGAGAGCCATATCAAGCACTCTCGCCTCGAGCTCGGTGTACTGCTGGTCGGGGCGGAGCAGCTCGAGGATAACCTCGGCAGTGCTCTTGTTGGGGTTCGGAACATGGATATAGAGCGACTGGTTGCGCAGATAGTGGTTGTACGCCTGATAGCCGTAAACCGACAAAAGCGGAAATACGGAAATCAGCTGCATGCACTGTCGCAGAACGTTTGAAATTGAGGTGTCGTTCGGGTTGGAGTCGTAGCAGAACAGAGTGAGCACCGAGCGCGCGAGGGTGTTCATCATGTCGGCAGACGGAGCTTTCATGATAACGTCACGCACAAAGTTGGTGGGCAGAGTTCTGTAGGAACCGAGCATAACCTTGAAGTCAGCAAGCTGGCGGACTGTGGGAAGCTCGCCGAAGAGAAGAAGATAGATAACTTCCTCAAAGCCGAAGCGTTCCTCGGTGGAAAAGCCCTCAACAAGGTCGCGGATGTTGTAGCCTCTGTAGTAGAGCACACCGTCGGCAGGAACAGTCTTTCCGTCAACAACCTTGTTCTGGAGAATCTCGGAAATGTCGGTTAGTCCGGTGCGGACGCCCTTTCCGTCGATGTCGCGGAGACCGCGCTTGACGTCATATTTGTCGTAAAGGCTTTTGTCTATAACATAATTTTTCAGAAGTAAGTCGGAAAGCTTGTTAATCTTTTTGTTGGTATCATAATAGGCTAGATCCTTGGGCATAGCGTATACTCCTGTTCTTTAGATTTTTACCGAATTAACCTTCCTTTAGCATAAGGAAAAGGGACGGCTCGCACCATCCCTTTAATCTTTGTTTTAGCTTGTTAGCAAGAAAAAGTGCGCCGTAATAACTTTAGAAAATTATTATACCACATTTTTCAGGAAAAAGCAAATATTTTTCGGTACCTTATCAAGCTTACTTGAGGTAGGTTCCTGTGTCGCCGATTTTTCCGCTGATTCCCTTGAAGCCGGAAGCGCAGCAAACATATACTCTCATGTTGGCCTTGCCGATTGAACCGACTGTCAGAGTGCCGTTGGAAACGTTCTGAACATCACCTGTTACGGCGTCGATGTACTTGCCGTTCGGGAGATTGCGGAAGGTTGCGCCGCCGCTGATTGATACGCAAGCGAGGGAGTCAACTCCGCCGCCTGTGTAACGGCGTACATAAGCCATGTTGCCGTCAACTGTGGAATACTGACCCTTCTGGAGAGCCGGAACGGCGCGGCGAATCATGTTGAGCTTTCTGATGTGCTGAGCAAGTGAGTTGTTGAGAGTGTTCTGAACTGTGCCGCTTGCTGTGTACTTGCCGAAGTCGGAGGCAGAAACGCTGCCCTCGAGGTAATCGCCGAAGTAAGCACGACCTGTTGTCGAGAGAGGTCTGTTGGGGCCTTCGTCGATGATTTCGCCCTTCTGGAATTCAACCTCGGAGCCGTAATAGATGCAGGGCATACCTCTCCATGTGAAGATGAGGTCGAGGTTCTCAGCCCAAGCCTGAGTACCGCCGCCGTAGCGGAGCTTTTCGTCGGTATCCTCGGGACCGTAGTCGTGAGAATCAACGTAGGTGACGTTCCATGTGGCGTCGTTCATATACTGATCCTCGGCAAGTCCTGCGCCGTAAGCGGAGTTTGCGTTGCCGAAGTTTCTGTGCATTGAGAAGTCGATTACACCGGTGCCGTTGAACTTGCTGTAATCCGGAGTGTGGTAGGTTGTGCCGTTGAGGAAGGAGTTCTGGGAAGTGGGAGCGCCGCTGGAGTTGTTGTGAGCCTCATAGTGCTTGATGGAGTTGTTGAGGTTCTTCTCCCAGTCGGATGTGCTCCATGACCAGTTGTTCATCCATGAGCTCTCGGTTTCCTTCCACTGATAGAACGGAGGCGAGCTCGAGGGAATGTTGTGGTTCCATACCTCACGAACACGCGAGCAAACCTCGCCGAAGATGAAGAAGTTCTTATACTTGCTGAACTCCGGGAAGTAGGCGCTGTTGAGCGTCCAGCGGTTGATGTGCTTCTCGGTATCAAGACGGAAGCAGTCAACGCCCCAGTCAACATACTGCTGATATGTGCTTGTGATATACTTTGCGACCTCGGGGTTCTCGGTGTTTATGTCAACGCAGTCGCCTGCCATGGAGCCGGTCTGCTCAATCGGAGTTTCGTAGCCCATGTTAGCCTCGCGGTGATAATGCTCCTTGGTGTTGCTGTACTTGCCGCCTTTGTGAGCCTTCATTGTGTCAAGACGAGCCTGGAACTGGTCGCCGGGCTGGAGACTGTCGTAGTTCGGGTAGTTCTTGTTAAGGTTGCTGCCCGGGATAACCTTCATACAGTCTGAGGTTCCGAGATCCTGAATCTTGCTGTACTGCTTTGTGAACATAGGCTCGAGGTACTTCTCGCCGAAGTTGCCGGAGTGGTTCCATACTACGTCCTGGATAAGCTTGATGCCCTTGTTGTGGCAAGCGTCGATGAGATCCTGGAAGGTAGCTCCCGTGCTCTCATAACGCGCGTCAATCTTGCCGAAGTCCATAGCGTGGTAGCCGTGGTAGTCATAGCCCGAAGCGTTCTCGACAACAGGAGTTACCCAGATTGCGGAGAAACCGAGAGCCTTGATATAATCGAGCTTCTGAATCAATCCCTTGAAGTCGCCGCGCCAGGCGGGGTCGGTGTCGGGGTTGTTCGCCTTGCCGTCCTCCCAGCAGTGGACGTTGTTGCCCTTGTCGCCGTCATAGAAACGTGTTGTCATGACAAAGTAAATGCTGTCCTCACGCATGTCGCCTCTGTCCCAAACAACTCCCTGAGACGGGTCGCGTGTTGTGAGGCGGTTGTTCTTATACCACCACTCGTTGGCATTGTCCTTGGAGACGTTGAGCTCAATTTCATCGGACTGGACGCCGTTCGCGACAAAAAGGACGTTAATCTTGGATTTGTCGCTGAAGCTGTACTTGTACCAGCCGTTGCCTGTCGCTGTATCACGCGTCATGGCGACACCGGGATAGGCGGTTTCGATGTTTGTCGGAAGGCTGTTCCAGTAGTAGATGGTCGGAGCGGCATTCTCGCAGTAATAGTGAACGGTGATTCCCGTTGCGCTCGCGGCGGTGTCTGATGTTTCAACATTAGCCGCAGATACCGAGAAAACAGCAACGCCCGCGACAATCACGAGAACGAGAACAGCTGCAATCAGTTTTTTCACGCTTTTCATTTCAATCCTCCTAAAGAGTCTTAATCACATTAATTATAATATAAAAACAAAATCGTAATTTTCATTTATAGAATTATAATTCATTAAATATTTAGAAATAAGAGCAAACTTTTTGTACAAGTTGTTGTATAAATGAAAAAGGCGCCGCCGGGACGCCTTCGTTGTGCAATTCAATTTTATACTCGTTCGTTGAAAATGAATTTTTCAATTGCTTCGGCAATTCCGTCGTTGTCGCAATCGCCGGTGACATAATCGGCGACCGCCTTGAGCTCGTCCTCGGCATTGCCCATAGCGATTCCGAGACCTGCCGCCTTAATCATTGTGATGTCGTTGAAGCTGTCGCCGAAGGCTATCGCCTCGCCGATGTCAATTCCTTCATGGGCGCAGATTTTGCTCAGCCCTATTCCCTTGCTGATTCCCTTGGGCATAACCTCAAGGAACCACGGGGCGGAAAGATAGATGTCAAGCTCCGCGCCGAACTTTTCAAGCAGCTGAGTCTCAATGGATTTGAGCTCGTCGGGCTCGCCGGAAATGAGAATTTTGTGGAGTTTCCAGTCCACGAACTGAGCAATGTCGTCAACCGGAGTCATCGGGAGACCGATTACATCAGGCTCAATGTGGGTGTAGTCGTTGACCTTACGGTCGCAGAAGATGCTGTCACCCTTGTGAACCATCGTTGTGGCGTTAGTAGGGCGAAGAATCGAATATACCGGCTCTATGTACTTGCTGTCGAGATAGGTTGAATCTATCAGATTGCCGTTTAAATCGAGAATCGCGCCGCCGTTGAAGCCCATATAACAGCCGCCGTTCTGCGGAATCATGAGCGCCTCTGCATAAGGACGCACGCCGTAAGGCAGTCTTCCTGAGGCTACAACGAGCTTAACGCCCTCGCTCTGAGCGCGGAGAAGCGCGGCTTTTGTTCTTTCGGTAATCTTCTTTTCACGGTTGAGGAGCGTGTCGTCGATATCGACGGCAATTAGCTTGTATTTCATCAATTCACCTCAATTTTCGACAGCACCTCGCCGACCTTCTCGTGAAATACGAGGTCGGCGTTGCCGTCCATCGGAGTAGGATCGCGGTTAATGAGTACGAGATGTTCTCCGCCGAAGTAGTGAAGCAATCCGGCGGCAGGATAGACCGTAAGGCTTGTGCCGGCGACAATTAGCACATCAGCGCGCGCAATCGCGTTGACGGCTCCGCGAACTGTCTTGTCGTCGAGACCTTCCTCATAGAGAACAACCTCGGGCTTGATTGTTCCGCCGCACTTCTCGCAGCGCGGAATGCCCTTGCTGTCCTTGATATATTTTGCGTCGTAAAAAGCGCCGCAGGTCATGCAACGGTTCTTGTGAACGGTTCCGTGAAGCTCATAGACCGTCTTGCTGCCCGCTTTCTGGTGTAGACCGTCTATGTTTTGTGTGACAACAGCGCGGAGCTTTCCCGACCGCTCGAGCTCGGCGAGCTTTTTGTGGGCAGCGTTCGGCTCAATGTCGAGAGCGAGCATTTTGTCCTTATAGTAACGGTAGAACTCGCCGCACTTGTTCATAAAAAACGTGTGGCTGAGGATTTCCTCGGGCGGATAATCATATTTTTGATTATAAAGCCCGTCAACACTGCGGAAATCGGGGATTCCGCTCTCGGTGCTTACTCCGGCGCCGCCGAAGAAAACAATGTTGTCGGTGTTGTCGATAATCTGCTGAAGCTTTTCGATATCAGTCACGTGGATTGCCGTCCTTTCGTCGGTGATTATGGTTATGGCAAAGAAATGTTTTCGAGTATACCGGTGAGGTGTGCAATGGTTACGCCGTAATTTGTCATGGGAATTTCCTGAGCCTTTGCCTGATTTACACGGCTCATAATATATTTTCGGTTGAACATACAGCCGCCGCACTGTATTATCAAATCATAAGCGGAAAGGTCGCCGGGGAAATCGGTTCCCGATACTATGTCAACGGCAAGCCCATCGCCGACGCGCTTGCGGAGCATACGCGGGATTTTCACTCTGCCGATGTCCTCCTCCATGGGAGCGTGAGTACAGCACTCTGCAATGAGAATTCGGCTCTTGTCGGTCAGGCTGTCGAGAGCCTTGGCTCCCTCGATGTAGTACGGAAGGTCGCCCTTGTAGGCGGCGAACAGAACGGAAAAGCTCGTGAGCATAGTCTCACGCGGCTTGTGCTCATAGACAAAGCCGAACACCTGAGAATCGGTGATAATCAGCTTGGGAGCGCGTGACAGCCCCTCAAGCGTTTTATCGAGCCTGTCGGCAGTGCAGCAGGATACGGAGCACTTTTTGTCGAGCAGCTCGCGAATGGTCTGAACCTGAGGCAGAATAAGTCTGCCCTTGGGCGCCTGAATATCCTGCGGCATGACAAGGAGCACGAGGTCGCCGTCGGAGCAAAGCGAGCCGGTGATGGTTGGCGCGTCGTAATCGGACGGAATATTCCTGACAATCTCCTTGCGGAGTTCGTCGATTCCGCTGCCGTCAACCGAGCTGACCTGGAGCGGCTTTGAACCGGTTTTTCCGGCAATGCTCAGTGCATAAGCGGTGCCGTTGACGAGCAAATCCGCCTTGCTGACGACCGGAATTACCGGAATTTTCTTATCCTTGAAAAACTTGAACCAACGGCATTCGAGTGTAACGTCGTCGCCCGAGAAGAGTACAACGGCGATGTCGATTTTTTCGGCGGTTTTCTCGGTTTTCTCGACGCGGATTTTGCCGAGCTCACCGATGTCGTCAAAGCCGGCGGTGTCAATCAGCATACATGCGCCGATTCCGTGAATCTCCATAGCCTTGTTGACGGGGTCGGTTGTTGTTCCGGCTACGTCGGAAACTATGCTGACCTCCTGACCCGTGAAGGCGTTAATCAGCGAGCTTTTTCCGGAATTGCGCTTGCCGTAAAAGCCTATGTGAAGTCTGTTGGCTGACGGTGTGTCGTTTAATGTTGTCATAAGCTACCTCCGGTTAGGGGTTGAAAATTTTATGGATTCATTCACTAAAACTTAAAATCTCTGTCGCCGTGCTCAATCTTGTCAAGGAGCTCAATGCACTTCGCCTTGACCTTTTCGTTCGGAATATTGTTGAGTTCGTTCGCAATAAGCTCCTCGCCGATTTTCTTGGTTTCGGGTGAAGCGTAGTCGATGAGATACTCCTTGAGAGTGAGCAGTGCGTTTGGCTGGCAGCAGTTCTGAATCTGACCGCTCTTGCACAGTGCCATAAAGCGGTCGCCGGTGCGTCCGGCGCGGTAGCAGGCGGTGCAGAACGACGGGATATAGCCCTTTGTCATCAGCCAGTTAACGACCTGGTCGAGAGTTCTCTGGTCGCTGACGTCGAACTGCTCGCTGTTCTCCTCCTCTCCCTCATCGGCATAACCGCCGACAGAGGTTCTGGAGCCGCCGCTTATCTGGGAAACGCCGAGACGGATGACCTTGTCCCTGACCTTGGCGTTCTCACGTGTTGAGATAATCATTCCGGTGTAGGGCACGCAAATTCTAATCAGCGCGCAGAGCTTGGCGAAAATCTCGTCGGAGATACCGTTATCGAATACATCGGGGTCGATGTCATCGGCGCGCTTGATTCGCGGAACGCTGATTGTGTGGGGGCCTACGCCGTGAACAGCCTCGAGGTGCTCAGCGTGCATAAGCAGTCCGGCGAACTCATAGCGATAGAGCTCGAGACCGAACAGAACTCCGAGTCCTACGTCGTCAATTCCGCCCTCCATGGCTCTGTCCATCGCCTCAGTGTGATAGGCGTAGTTGTGCTTGGGGCCTGTCGGATGAAGCTTCTCATAGCTCTCCTTGTGGTAGGTCTCCTGGAAGAGAATATAGGTGCCGATGCCGGCTTCCTTGAGCTTGCGGTAGTTCTCAACGGTGGTCGCGGCTATGTTAACGTTAACGCGGCGGATTGCGCCGTTCTTGTGCTTGATGCTGTAGATAGTCTTGATTGACTCGAGAATGTACTCAATCGGGTTGTTGACCGGGTCCTCGCCGGCTTCAATTGCAAGGCGCTTGTGTCCCATGTCCTGAAGCGCGGTTACCTCGCGGCGTATTTCGTCCTGAGTGAGTTTCTTGCGGCAGATGTGCTTGTTCTTGGCGTGGTAAGGACAGTAGACGCAGCCGTTGACGCAGTAATTCGAGAGATAGAGCGGCGCGAACATTACGATTCTGTTGCCGTAGAAGTCCTTTTTGATTTGCTCGGCAAGGTCGAACATACGCTGAATTCTATCCTCGTCCTCGCAGGCGAGCAGAACGGAAGCCTCGCGGTGAGAGAGTCCCTTGAGATTTTTTGCTTTTTCGAGAAGGCTGTCAACGAGCTCCAGGTTGTCCTTGTTCTCGTCGGCATATTTCAGCGTATCGAGGATTTCCTGATGGTCGATGAATTCCTCGGCTTTAAGTGATTTTGGATTGTACATTTTGATTACCCCTTATCTGTTTTTGCTGTCGCCCCTGTCGGTGACGATACGACAGCCTATTGAATTTATTCTTTGCTCTAGGCAGAAGCGGCACTGGGCGCTTTCCTCGCCTGTGCACACCTTGTTGTCGTAGAGCTGGTATTTTTTGCGGACGGAAACCGGAGAAAGGTTCGGCATGACGACGTTTGCGCCGGCGAGAATACCTTTTTCACGTCCTCGTGAGTCGATTGTCGCGAGCGCGGTTGTCGCCGGAAGAAGAACCCTCGGCAGCATTATTCTCAGTATCGAGAGCATTCTCAGCGTAAGTCTGAGCGAGCCCGGCGGAAAGTCGCGGAATTCGGTCTGCGCGTGCGGAATGAACGGTCCGATTCCAATCATCTGGGGATTAAGCTCCCTGATAAACAGCAAATCCTCGGCGAGATTTTCGCTCGTCTGGAACGGCGAACCGACCATAAATCCGCATCCGACCTGATAGCCGATGTCCCTGAGATTGTAAAGGCACCTGACACGATTCTCAAGGGTCTGGCGCACCGGATGGAGCTTTGCGTAATGCTCCGGATTGGCGGTTTCGTGGCGGAGAAGATACCTGTCGGCTCCGCTGTCGAAAAAGCGCTGGTAGCTTTCGCGCGGCTTTTCGCCGAGCGAGAGCGTGATTGCGCAGTCCTGATATTTTTCCCTGATTGCGGTGATTATCGCGCACATGCGCTCGTCGGTGAAGTACGGATCCTCGCCGCCCTGGAGCACAAAGGTGCGGAAGCCAAGCTCATATCCTTCGGCACAGCAATGCATGATGTCGTCAAAGCTGAGACGGTAACGCATGCAGTCCGTATTCCCGGCGCGGATTCCGCAGTAGCGGCAGTTTTGGCTGCAATAGTTTGAGAACTCAATCAGTCCGCGGACGTAAATATCGTGACCGTAGTTTTCTATTCTTATTTTTTCGGCAAGAGCACGGAGCTCTTCGCCTGTTTCATCGTCGCCTTCAATCAGCGCGACAAGCTCAGGCTTGCTGAGAGCTTCGCCCCGTCTGAGACGTTCGACAAGCTCAGTCATTGAACACATATTTTGAGTAAGCCGCTTTTGCGCTCACTCCGTCAAGCTTGCCAAGCTTGCCCGAAAAGGCTGAAATTACGTCCTGAGGTGAATCCATCACCACGCTGATGATTGAGAGTCCGCGCTTTTTGTATGGGATTCCCATGCGACCGACGATGTAGTCGCTGTTGTCGCTTATGAGCTTGTTGACCTCTTCGACGGAGTTCGAATTTTCGAGAATTATGCTGATGACAGCAACTCTGTTTTCCATAATTACCTCCTTACAAGAAAGGCGCGCTTTGCGCGCATTTCGCTACTCATAGCTCGTTGCTGCGCAGCAGCAAACTGAGCTGAGAATAAAAATTGTTTTTGCTTTATAGGAGCTTATGTTATTGCTATTTTCAGTTATCCTGCAAAAAAGTTATATTTTTTGCAGCGTTACAAAGCAGTTCCCTATAAAGTAAAAAGAAAAAGCTATGCCGAAAGGCATAGCTATGTTTCAGAATGCAGTGCCTTTCACCTCAATAGATATTTTGGTGTCAGTACAAAGTATTATACCACTTGGAGCCGCATTTTGCAATGTACATTTTGCGTATTTTCTTCGTTGAAATAGATAAATATCAGGCAAAAAAACTATGCAATAAAACGAATTTTCTCAATTTATTTGCAAACACTGTATAAAGATAGTAAAATATTGGAAAGAGGGTGTGGCTATGAAAAATAAAAAGCTGACCGACCTTCTCTTTATGGGAGGAATTTGTGTCATTATAGTTGGAATACTCCTCGGCACCGTGCTGGGCTTTGTGACAGGCGGCGGAGGATTCAACATTTTGCCTGCATTTGTGACTTGGCTGATTTGTCTTGTCACCGGAACAGGTATGATTACGATTTCCGGCAGCCTCTCAGAGGTTGGCGAGAAAAAGAAAAACGACGACGAGATGCTGCGGATGATACTTGAAAAAGTAAAAAACGAAGAAGAATGAGAGGATGGGTTGCCGCAAGGCAGCCCATTAGTATTTTGTGTTAAGGAATGTTATTAAAGATTTTGCTGAACCAAGATAGCGCGTGCAGTCGGGCTCCCCGACCGTCGGATAGGAGCAGTTGTCACAGCCCAAACGTTACCTTTACAGCCGTTTGATAGGACAGCAACACACAGCCCAAACAAAACCCTTGATAGGAGCACTCAAACCAAAAGGGTAGAGATATAAAAAAACCACCGCCGCTACGGTCAGTAAAACGGCGGTGGTTTTTATTATCAAGCAAAGTAAACTTTGCCGATAATACACTAGTTTTTATCCGAAGAAGAAATCGCTATCTGATTTTCTCACTCTGCGTCCGCTTGCGCCGCGTTCCACATCGTCAAAGCCGTAGGTTACGTCATACATAATGTTCACGATCAGGAACAACAGCTTGAAGATCAGAAAAACTATAAGCGCAACGAGCAATGCGATTCCGAGGGGATTAAAGTAGCTGTACTTGAACGCAAGGAAGATATAGTAAAATCCGAACACAAATTCAACTACTGTTGCCGCTTTGGGAGCAAAGATAAGCAGAGCGAGAAAAATTAACGCAAGCACCGTCCACATCACAAGGAAGTACGGGCTGCGCATATCGCTGAGAAGGTCCTTTATTCCTCTAAGATAATGCGATACAAGCCAGTCGCTCGTTCTCGCGATAATTACGTTTATAGGCAAGAGATAAATAATAAACGGCAGTATTCTCTTGAAGAACACCGTATACCACTTACCTAATTTCTTTTTTAAATCATATGAAAATCTGATTATGCTTCTCATATTCTCTCCAATGTACAAGGGGCGCGGTTGCGCCCCTTGATTTAGTTTTTAATCAAGTAAATTACCCGCGTCAAAGTCAAAGCCCTGTCCCGAGCCTACGCCGCTTGTGCCGCCGTAGGAGCCGACAAGGTTATCCGTGCCGAGCGTGGGAGCGGAAGCGCAGAGCACGTCTGCCTTTGTGAGTTCTTCTACTGTGATTTCAGGAGTTTTGTATAAAATTTTCATTATAGTGTCCTCCTTAAACCAGGCTGCCCGTTACATCGGAAAGCTTGAACGCCATACCGCCGTAAACGTCGTTGCCCTTATAATAGTTGGCATAGTGATAATTGCCGTCTTTAGTCTTTATATAGAAGCGTGCCGCGACTGTGTCGGTGCTGCCCTGTGTGCCTGTGAGCGCGAGTGTTACGTACTTGTAGTCTGTGTCGCTCGCGTACTGACCGAACTCGCCCGAGATTGTGTTGCTTGTGCCGTAGCAGCTGAAAATGTGAGCGCTGTCCATCTTTTCGTATGTCAGCTTATTCATATTCTGATAAATCGTGTCAACGGATGTGCCTGTCTTAGCCTTAACTACGATGTAGCCGTAGTCATCAATATTGCTGCCCTTGAGGAGTGTAGAGTTAATAGCGGTAACAAAGCGTATTCCGTCCTCGCCGCCCTCTGTCTCGATAGAGCCCTTCTTCTGGATGCCGAGCATCTGCATATTGTGATACGCGCCGAGACCAAGACCGAAGTTCTGCTTTCCTTTGTCGTTGTCGGCTACCGTTACCATACCGTCACTCAGGTCAGCGGCAGGAGTGCGATGCACAGTGTACTTACCGCTGCCGTCAGAAGTGGAAACATAACCTAACTCGCAGTACTCCTCGGGATTGGAATTCTCAAACGAACCGCCGCTGACGGAGAGAACCGCGTCCTCATCCTTATTCAGCTTACCGTTAAAGTTACCTCCGGTTACGGTTGCGGAGCCGGAAGCCGAGGCACTGCGCAGTGCAAACTTACCATCCGCCGTGGCGGTAAATGTACCGCCCTCAACTTTCAACTCGCCCACGTTGTAAACAGCGTTGCCGGTGCTTGACGAGAAGTCTCCGCCTGTGATAACCGCTGTGCCTTGGGTATCGTTCTTAAGAGCCTGTTTTCCGCCCGTAAATGTGCCGCCGTTAATTGTCAGCGTTGGAGAAGCGGACGATTCGCCCTCTATGTAACCAAAGGAGATGTTCGCGTCAATTTCACGGAAGCCGGTTCTGGTAGAATTATAACCGTTGACGATTAAGCTCGAATAATTATAATTATCGTTCTCTATCGTAACACCTTCATTGATTGTCATAGTGCCGCGGTTGACAACAGTGTAATAGGTGTTACCGCCTATTCCTGTCTTACCTGACTCTTCGCTTCTGATAAATGTACCGCCGTCGAGTATCACGGTACCGCCGTTATTGAACAGCGAAGCGTGCTGGAACGCCGTGTTATCAACGGTACCGTTTCCGGTTACGCGCAGTTTTGAGCCGATTTGAGCGATGATTGTGCTGTGGAGACCGTCGTTGGTCAAGGTCTTGCCGTTCAGGTTAAGGACAATGTCTTTGCCTGCGTTCAATACTACGTTCTCCTGAGCGTTTCTGAGCAGTCTGACTGTGTCGCCTGCACCCGCGGCACGGATAGCGTCCGCAAGAGTCGGGTATCTTTTGCCGTTGACTTCTGCAACATCAACAGGCTTGGGCACATAAATACGGAACATATCGCTGAAAGACGCCAAGTCAGCCGCGGTCAGCTCAAAGCTCTCCGTAAAACCTTCATCATATTTTGCTACATCGAAGCCGAAGTTTGTGTAGCTTTCCCACCAGTCGTACTGATCTATCTTTGTAAGCAAATTATACCTTTTGCCTACAGGCTCGATTTTAAAAGCGTTTGTACTCTTATTCCATGCTGTTACTTTGAAACCGATATAGGCTTTGGAGAAGATCAGCGATCCCTTAGGCAGTCCATTGATGGTGAACTGCTTTGTAGCAACGTTGTTTTTGCCTGACTCGTTATCGGCTCTTTCATACATATTGGCGGCATTCCAACACTTTCCGAGCGTGAAGTACATATCTTCCGCGGGGATAAGATAATAATCGTCAAGGTCTATATTCTGTGCTGCCGCGAGCGCTTCAACCTGAGTATCGGTAGTAACGGTGAATGTTTTTGCCTCGGAATCATAGTCTACCTTCGACAGATCAAGCTGTAAAGCGGGACGTATGCCAACGGAGGCGTCATATATAATACCGAGAATAGTACCGGCTGTCTTACCGGAAAAATCTTTTCCTACAACACCTTTTACAGATTTACCTGCTGTACTTTCGTTGCGCAGCCACCAGGATCCGCCAAGATTGTTATTGAACGCAAATGCTCTCAAATTTACAGGAAGAGCAGCGGCTTCGTCGGAGTTCAGAAGATAAAGCTTTGCGCCTGTAACGTTAACATCGCTAAGGTCAACGCTCTTGATGGCGGCTGCTACATTATAGAAAGCTCCGCCCGGCGCTGTCTGATTATCAAGCGCGGTTTTTACTAATGATGTGCTGTAATCGGTGCCTGTAGTAGAAAACTTAGAGTCTCCAAGGTTTGTATCCGCGTAAAGCAAGGTTATACTACCTTCATTTTCGCTCGTGGAGTTATCCTCAATAATGTACCACGGCTTTCCATTAAAGGTTACTTGCTTAGCCGCTAAAGCTGTTGCGTCGTCACTGTCTGTAGGGATAAGAGCGGTGTAGCCGGTGGGAGCGGGAGCGGGAACATGACCGCCGAGGGTGATTGTTTTGTTTTCGTGATCAGCGGAAAGGACATGCCATTTTAAGGAATCGTTGCCGTCCTGATCAATCGGGACATAATCACTTTCATTATAATCGGAATCAATAGTTATCAAGAAGCCTTTATTGTAATGAGAATCCCAATAAAGGTATACTTCAAAAACAGATGGTGTGAACACACTATCTGTAGACGTATCAGCAGATGAATCCCTATAATTACTATAAGTACCGCCTTTCAGAACAAAAGTATATCCTTCGGGCGTAATGGTTGCATCTACGCCTGAACCGTTATCCAAAATATCGCCTACAGCAAGGTCGGATGCCTTTACTTTAAAATGTCCGCTGTAGGTAGTCGCGCTCGCGGAGATCGGAACCACGGCGAACAGGCTGACGATCATCAGTGCCGCCAGTAATATACTGAGCGGTTTTTTAATAAATTTTGTCATAAGTTTTCCTCCTTTAAATAAATTGAAAATTTGAGGTGTTATCCAAATCTTTGATTTGGATAAT
>CAMHHL010000012.1 GCA_946184925.1 uncultured Clostridia bacterium
CTGCACTTACCTATCCGCTGACACTTTCTACTTACCTATGCGCTGAACCCGCACAGAGTTGAGAGTGGAAAGCAATGAGCAGTTGTGAGTTGTAAGTTGTAAGTGATAAGTGGTAAGTTTTGGTCGTGCAGACAGATTGCGCGATACTTACGTTTTGTGCCCGACCGAGTTTTTATGCTTGCTGCGCAAGCAGCATAAAAATATTTTCGGCGCAGCGGCGTTGTTTCTATATGCGACCTATCTACTCGACCATAATTTTCAATTTTCAATTTTCAACTTTCAACTTTTTACAGACGTCGGATAGGAGCAGTTGTCACAGCCCAAACCAAACGCATGATAGGAGCACTCACGTAACAGGGTAGAGAGAAAAAAACGCCGCATTAAGCGGCGTTTTTCTTACTTAACTTTAGCGAAGAGCTCTTCTCTGGTGAGGGAGCTGTTGCGTGAAATCTCGTCGTTCGGGATAACACGGAGAACCTTTCCGTTGTATCTCGAGACGAGCACGCTCGCCTGCTTGCCGTCGATGTCAACAAACTCCTCGGTGTACTTTTCGTCGAGCGGAACCTGCTTGTCGAGAGCGAACTTCTCGGTGAGCGAGCCGGTCGGACAAAGCTGTACGCAAAGTCCGCAGTTGTTACACTTGGTCTCGTTGAGAGGCAGCGAGAACGCGGGGCTTACGTCGGTCTTGAAGCCGCGTCCCATCAGTCCGATGGCGTGAATGTCCATAACCTCGCGGCAGGAGCGAACGCAAAGTCCGCAGAGAATACACTTTGAGGTGTTGCGCTCGATGAACGCGTTCTCGTCGCGTGTGTACTTCTGGGGCATTTCGCCCTTGAAGCGCTCGGGGTGGATGTCATATCTCTGAGCTACATTTAAGAGCTTGCACTTGTAATACTCGCGGCAGCCGCACTCGAGACAACGCTTTGCCTCAGCCTGAGCCTCTTCCTCGGTAAAGCCGAGACTTACCTCGTCAAAGTTCTTGTTCCTGACGTCAGCCGGGAGAACCTTGGGTGTGAGTCTGCTCTGCTTCTCGCGGTCGGAGTAGTCGATTGTGCTCTCGTCGCGCTTGCTGATGTAAGGCACTCTTGTGTCAAGGCTCTGACCGTTGAGATAAGCGTCAACAGCCTTGGCGCAGCGGTCAGCCTCGCCGATAGCCTCAATCGCGATTGAAGCGCCGCGGTTTGTCGCGTCGCCGATAGCGAATACGCCGTCGATGCTTGTTGTAAAGAAGTCGGCGTCGGCTATGATGTTACCTCTGTCGTTGAGCTCGAGCTCGCTGACGTCCTCGGTGACAAGCTTCTGACCGATTGCGAGGATTACGCTGTCAACGGCGATTTCCTCGGTCTTGCCCTCAACGGGAACCGGGCGGCGTCTGCCTGACGCGTCGGGCTCGCCGAGCTCCATAATCTGGAGAGTAATCGACTTGACCTTGCCGTTCTCGCCGTTGAAGGAGAGCGGATTGGTGAGGAACTTGTAGGTTACTCCCTCTTCCTCAGCCTCGTTGATTTCGAGCTCGTCTGCGGGCATTTCGTTTCTGGTTCTTCTGTAGACGACGTAAACTTCCTTTGCGCCGAGACGAACGGCAGTACGGCACGCGTCCATAGCGGTGTTACCGCCGCCGCAGATTGCGACCTTCTCGCCGATTTCGGGAGCGTTGCCCTTGATTACGCCGCGAAGGAAGTCGATACCGCCGTAAACGCCCTCGAGCTCCTCGCCCGGAGTGCGCATTGAGCTTGACTTCCACGCTCCGACGGCAACGATTACGGCGTCGTTCTCAGCCTTTAGAGATTCGATTGTGAAGTCCTTGCCGAGCTTGACGTTGTTGACAAGCTTGACGCCTGCCTTTTCGATGATGGCGATTTCCTTGTCGAGAACCTCCTTGGGAAGTCTGTACTGAGGAATACCGTAGCGGAGCATTCCGCCCATCTTATCCATCATATCATAAACGGTCACGCTGTGACCCATGATTGTGAGGTAATACGCGGCTGTGAGACCGGCAGGGCCGCCGCCGATGACCGCGACCTTCTTGCCTGTTGAGGGCATAACCTCGGGAACATAGCTGTCAGCCTTCAAATCCATGTCAGCGGCAAAAGCCTTGAGCTGAGCGATGTTGATGGGCTCCTCAACGTTCTTTCTGCGGCAAGCCTTCTCGCAGGGATGAGGACAAACTCTTCCGATTGAAGCCGGAAGCGGAATTTTGTTTTTGATGAGCTTGAGAGCGGCGTCATACTCGCCGTTCGCAATAAGTCCGACATAACCCTGGCAATCCGTGCGAGCCGGGCAGTTGAGCTGGCAGGGAGCTACGCAGTCGCCGTCATGAGCGGACATTAGAAGCTCCATGGCAATTTTTCTGGACTGAACAACTCTTTTGCTCTCGGTGTTTACAACCATACCCTCGCTGACCTTTGCGGAGCAGGAGCGCAGAAGCTTCGGGATACCCTCAGCCTCAACGACGCAAAGTCCGCAGGCGCCGTAAATCTCGACAGCCTTGTCATAGCAGAGTGTGGGGATATAAATGCCGGCGTTTCGAGCCGCCTCAAGAATGGTGGAGCCTTCGGGCGCCTGAACAGCCTTGCCGTTAATTGTTAAGTTTATCATAGCGCACTCCTCCTTACTCTTTTACTATTGCGCCAAAGCGGCAGCTCTGGTAGCACTTGCCGCACTTGATGCACTTGTCTGTATTGATGACGTGCGGATTCTTGACGGAACCTGTAATCGCGTCGACCGGGCAGTTTCTCGCGCAGAGAGTACAGCCCTTGCACTTGTCGGCGATTATTCTGTATTCGATGAGGTCGCTGCATTCGCCTGCAGGACACTTCTTCTCGTTGATGTGAGCCTCGTACTCATCGCGGAAATACTTGATTGTGGTGAGCACGGGGTTCGGAGCAGTCTGTCCCAGACCGCAGAGAGCGCCGTCCTTGATGGAGTAGCAGAGCTCCTCGAGAAGCTCGATGTCGCCCTCTTTGCCCTCGCCCTTGGTGATGCGCTCGAGCATTTCAAGCATACGCTTTGTGCCGATACGGCAGTGGATACATTTTCCGCAGCTCTCCTTGGCTGTGAAGTCGAGGAAGAACTTAGCCATTCCGACCATGCAGGTGCTTTCGTCCATGACAACCATACCGCCGGAGCCCATAATCGCGCCGGTGGCTCCGAGAGCCTTGTAGTCGATTACGGTGTCGATGAGGTCAGCCGGGATACAGCCGCCGGAGGGACCGCCCATCTGGACAGCCTTGAACGGCTTGTCGGTTTTCATACCGCCGCCGATGTCGAAAATGACGTCGCGCAGAGTTTTGCCCATGGGGATTTCAACAAGACCGGAGCGCTTGACCTTGCCGGTAACGGCAAACACCTTGGTGCCCTTGGAGCCCTCGGTGCCCATTGCGGCAAACGCCTCGCCGCCGTTGTTGAGAATCCATGCGACGTTCGCGAAGGTTTCGACGTTGTTGATGTTTGAGGGCTTTCTCCAGAAGCCGGACTGAGCCGGGAACGGAGGCTTGAGCCTCGGCATACCTCTGTGTCCCTCGAGACTTTCGATGAGGGCTGTTTCCTCACCGCAGACAAACGCGCCCGCGCCTGCCTTGATTGTGAAATCGCAGGAGAAATCGGAGCCGAAGATGTTCTCTCCGATGATACCCTTTTCGGTCGCCTGCTTAATGGCGTTTTTGAGACGCTTGATAGCGAGCGGATACTCCGCGCGGACATAAACAACCGCATGCTTTGCGCCGATTGCGTAAGCGCCGATGAGCATACCCTCAATAAGATTGTGAGGGTCGGATTCGATAACGGCTCTGTCCATAAACGCGCCGGGGTCGCCCTCGTCGGCGTTACAGATGAGATACTTCTCCTCTCCCTCACTCTGGCGTGCGGCGTTCCACTTGAACCATGTCGGGAAGCCCGCGCCGCCGCGTCCGGCGAGACCGGAGGTCTTGATAACGTCGATGACGCCCTCGGGAGTCATCTCGGTGAGAACCTTTTTGAGAGCTGTGTAGCCGTCGGCTTCAATATATGCTTCAATCTGCTCGGGATTGATGATACCGCAGTTGCGCAGGGCGATACGAGTCTGCTTTGAAAGGAACTCGCTGTCCTCGTCCGTTACCATAAGCTTTTCGACAGCGGATGTGTCGCCCGACTGTACGAAGGAAGCGATTGCGTCAGCGTCGTTCTCGCTGACCTTGACTAATCTTGTGAGCTTGTTGTCGTCGTCATAAATATCGACAATAGGCTCGAGATAACACATACCGATACATCCCGTGATGGAGATGTCGGCGCTGTTGACTCCTGTGTTAAGGAGAGCTTTTCTTACCTTTTCGGCGCCGGCGGCGATACCGCAGGAGCCCTGACCGATAACTATTCTCACTGTGCTGCCTCCCTTAACTCTTTCAGAATTTTCTTTGTCTTGTCAGGAGTGAGGCTGCCGTATGTATCCTCGTTAATCATCATAACGGGAGAGAGCGAGCAGCAGCCGAGGCACGCGACGCACTTGAGCGAGAACAATCCGTCCTCGGTGGTCTGACCGTCGTCAATTCCGAGCTCATCCTTGATGGTCTGGAGAATCAGCTCAGAGGAGTTGACGTGGCACGCAGTGCCCTGACAAAGCATGATGAGGTATTTTCCGACAGGCTCGAACCTGAACTGAGTATAGAAGGTTCCGACGCCCATAATTTCGGAAGTGGCGATACCTGTTTTTTCCGAGATAAGTTCGATCGCTTCGCGAGGAAGATATCCGTATATATCCTGTGTGTTCTGTAAAATGGTGATGAGACTTCCCTTGACGCCGGCGTACTCGGCGAGCACTCCGTCAAGCAGGGAAAGGTCAACGTTTTTTCTGTCCATTTTAACTAACCCCCTATCTTGTATGTATACTAGTATATTATACAGTATTTATTAATTGTTTTCAATATTTACTTTGAATAATTTTCGGTGTGAAAATGCATATTTATGGTAAATCTGTTTAAAAAAAGGCAAATCAGCCCCGGATTATGCAAAATCCGAAGGCTGAAACTGCTTTTGGTTAGTTGCGACTTACCTGTTGCCTATCCCTTGTTTCCGCTGTTCTCAACAAAGTACCTGATGATGTCGCGGCGGGTTACGATTCCGATGAACTTGTTGCGGTCGTCAACCACGGGGACGAAGTTTTGGTTCGTGGCGCGCTCGATGAGCTCCTCCGCCGTTGCGCTTACGCTGACCGGGGGCATATAATCCTTGCGCACAATATCACCCACGCGGCAGTGCTCCTGCGACTTTATTCCCGCGGCGTTTTCGTCGAGAATATGCCATAGGAAGTCGCCCTCGCTGATTGCGCCTACATAGTCGCCGTTGCGCGAGATTACGGGAATTGCGGTGTAGCCGTGGATTCGCATTGTCTCGAGCCCCTGGCGGACGGAGTTATCATCATAGAGATATTTTACATCGTTTTTAATTTTGAGAAGAAACAGAACGTTCATGCGGCGTCCTTTCCGGCTTGCCGAACGCAAGCCCAACATACTATCATATATATACTATAAACCAAACATATGATTAAGTCAACAAGATTTTGTTGAAGATGTATAAAATTCCGGAATTGTACACAAATTTTATATATAAATTATTGTTTCTGCTCACAATTTGAAGCCCTGCCCATACAATGTACTGTCAGCCCCGGTCAAAGCCCGGGGACTCAGAACAAATGGAGGTAATACTTATGCCGGACGTTACTTTTAACTCTAATTGTCAGAACGACCAAAATGACGCTTCCCAGTCATTCTGCATAGACGCGGACAGAGTCTATGACTCCTGCGGAGACAAGGACTGCCTGTCGGAGATGCGCGTGTTCTTTACAGAAGCGAACCAGAATATTATCAACAGCGCGGTTTCGGTGAGAATCCGCGAGGCGAACATCATCAACACCGTTGTGAACGTTGAGCCTGTAACATATCACTGCGGTTTTTACTCGGTGGATATGACATTCTACTTTGAGATTGTGCTTGATGTCTACACAAACAACGGTTCAACTCCCACGACCGTCAACGGCCTCTCGGTATTTGCAAAGAGGGTAATCCTCTACGGCGGCAACGGAAACGTCGCTGTTTTCACCAGCACCGACGACAGCACGTGCGTTGACCCCGAGGCGCTGAACCTGCCGACAGCAAAGGTTCAGGTTGCTCAGCCGATGGCGCTCACCGCCTGCCTGACGGAATGCTGCAGCCCGTGCATGCCGAGCGCGGCAATTCCCGATTGTGTGACGGAATACTTCGGCGGAACCATTGTGCCGTCGCAGGCACGCTCGGTGCTCGCGACTATCGGCGTGTTCACTATTGTTCAGCTCAAGCGCACCGTCCAGATGCTTATTCCGGCGTTTGACTTCTGCGTGCCTGACAAGGAATGCGTGACCTCAACCGACAATCCGTGCGACATGTTCTCGCGCGTTGACTTCCCGGTTGAGCAGTTCTTCCCGCCCAACCTCGCCGACATCGACCCCGACAACATCGAGACCGGCTGCGGCTGCGGACAGTAATTTGTTAAATTCGTAATTCGTAATGCGTAATGCGTAATTAATTTGCAATTAGCAATGAGCAATTAGCAATTAAAGGTCGGGAAGAAAGATTGATAAGGAAATCAACTTTTCTTCCCGACCGAATTTTTATGCTTGCTGCGCAAGCAGCATATGAATATGGTCGGGCACCCGGCGCTTTTGTACGCGCCGACCTGTCTGCACGACCACAATTTTCAACTTTCAATTTTCAACTTTCAACTTAATTAGCAATTACGGTAACGAAAACTCGGCGCTGTCGCGTTATGCGGCAGCGCCTCTTGTTACCTAAATTTTCATAACCTGCAAATTACTCTTCTACATTCGCCTCGGCGATAACCTTCTGGGCAACGTTTGCCGGGCAATCCTCATAGCGGACGAACTCGAAGGTGTAGCTTCCTCTGCCCTGTGTACACTGGCGGATGAAGGTTGCGAAATCGTCCATCTCGGCTACGGGAACCTCGGCGTTGATGACCTGCATACCCTTTTCGCCGGCAGCTTCCATTCCCAAAACTCTGCCGCGGCGCTTGTTGACTTCGCCCATTACGTCGCCCATGTTGGCGTCCGGAACGGTTGCTTCAAGCGTGCCGATGGGCTCGAGGAGTGTGGGCTGAGCGTTGGGCATACCGTTCTTGTACGCGATAGCGGCAGCCATCTTGAACGACATTTCCGAGCTGTCTACCGGGTGGTAGGAGCCGTCGTAGAGGTTAGCCTTGATTCCGACCATCGGATATCCGGCAAGGGGTCCCTTGAGGATTGCTTCACGCAGACCTTTCTCAACAGCCGGGAAGAAGCCCTTGGGAACCGCGCCGCCGACAACACTCTCGGTGAACTCGAGGGAGTCGCTGTCGCAGGGTGAGAACTCAATCCATACGTCACCGAACTGACCGTGACCGCCGGACTGCTTCTTGTGGCGTCCCTGAACCTTGGTGGACTTGCGGATAGTCTCGCGATAGGCTACCTTCGGTGTCTGGAGAACGGCGTCAACGTTATACTTCGACTTAATCTTTGAGACAAGAACGTCGAGATGCTGCTCGCCGAGACCGTAGACAACCATCTCGTGAGTTTCGTGATTGTGGAAATATTTGATTGAAGGATCTTCCTCCATAACCTTCTTGACCGCCTGAGCGACCTTGTCCTCGTCGCCCTTTGTCTTGGGCTTGATAGCCATTGCGTAGGAAGCAACCGGGTATTCAACTCCGTCGAGAGTAACCTTGCGCAGCGGTGAGCAGAGTGTGTCGCCGGTCTTGACATCGTTGAGCTTGGGAATCGCGCCGATGTCGCCTGCGCCGATGTACTGAGCGTCCTCCTGCTTCTTGCCGCGGACGGTGAGAACCTTTGTGATACGTACAGGCTCGCCCGTGCGCATATTGATGATGGGAGCGTCGCCGGAAATCTTGCCGGAAACAGCCTTTACATACGAAAGCTTGCCTACGAACGGGTCGCTGACGGTCTTGAATACGATGCCGGCAGCAGCGCCGTCCGCGTTGACGGAAATCTCAACCGGGTCGCCGTTGGGATCAACGCCGACCTCGCTGCGGCTGTCAGCCTTGGGAGCCAGCCATACGAGCGAGTTGAGGAACATGTCGATAGCGTAGGTGTTGTGAGCGTCGCCGCAGAATACGGGGCAGATTGAGCCGTCCTTGACGCCCTGGGATACGCCTGTAACGATTTCCTCGGGAGTGAACTCCTCGCCCTCGAGGAACTTGTCGAGAAGCTCCTCGCTTGTCTCCGCGACAGCTTCCTTGATAGCCTCGCGCAGACCTTCGAGACGATCGCCGAGGTCAGGCATATCGGTGGGAGTGCAAACTCCGCCCTTGGTGTATTTATATGCACGATACTCGAAGAGATTTACATAAATTTCAGCCTTGCCGTTCTCGATAAACGGAACAACAACAGGACAAACAGAGGGACCGAAGGTTGACTTCAAATCCTCAAAAACACGGTAGAAACGGGCGTTCTCGTCGCAAACGCCGTTTACGAAGAACACCTTGGCGATGCCCTGCTTTTCGGCAGCCTTGACAGCCTTCTCGGTGCCTACGCCTACGCCGTCCTTGCCTGAAACGACAACAAGCGCGGAATCAGCCGCACGCATACCCTCGGCTACGCCGCCCTCAAAATCGAAGAGACCGGGAGTGTCGATGAGGTTAATCTTTGTGTTCTTCCACTCGATGGGAGCGACAGCAGTCATGAGAGAAACGCCTCTCTTGATTTCCTCAGCGTCATAGTCAAGCACGGTGTTGCCGTCTGTTACCTTGCCGAGACGGTCGGACGCCTTGGCGAGATAGAGCATAGACTCAGCGACAGAGGTTTTTCCGCAGCCCGCGTGTCCCGCGAGAGCAATGTTCAGAATGTTTTTTGCGTCATACTGTTTCAATATTGACAACCCTTTCATATAGGTATTTTGTGCAATTATCGCTTATTGCAAACAATCTACCTTAAAATTATAACATTTTTGTAAAAGTTGCACAATAGATTTTCACAATTTAACTGAACAAAAAAAGGCGCATAAAATTGTGCATTTTCAACAAGAAAGTGTTAGATGCGAAAAGAAAACCGCCCGAAGCTCGGGCGGCTTGTGATTATCTTTTCAGAGTTACCGTCTGACCTGTTCCGCCTGAGAGAATTTCATAAGCGGAGAAGCAGACAACGACTGTTTTGTTGGTGATGTAGAACTTGTAATCCGATAACTTATACTTTTTGAGGATGTTCTTGATTTCGGTTTTCCGGGAAGCATTGAGCTTGTATTTCTTGGCGAGCGCGTTCACGATTCTTGCGGTAATCTTCGTCCTTGTGCCGCTGAGAACGTTTGAAAGCTTGAGAGCCTTGCCGGTCTTTTTGCTGAAGGTTATGCCGCTGTCGGAGTGATTGGAAACACCGCCGGCGTACCAGCTGTCGGTCATGGCAATGCTGAAATACTTGCCCTTGTTGCAGGTAATTTTGCTGTCAATAGTCGCATAGTAGGAATCGCAGTCGTCTCTGCCGTTCTTGACATCGTTCTCAACGCAGTACTTGAACTGGGCGAACACGCTCTTTACGTAGTTTGTGTAGCCTGCCTTGAGCTTGTTGTTGATTTTCTTGATGACGTCCGTATTGCCGTCTACCTTGACGAGCTGATAATGAAAATCCGCGCCGGTCTCGGTGCCGTTAACAACAATCGGCTTCTGCTTGGTGACAATCTTGTAGGTGTACTTCTTGTACGCGGCGTTCGCCGAAAGCGACCCGACGCCGACAACCAGCGACGTCAGCATTGCAACTGCCAGCACCAGTGATAAGAATTTTTTCATGATCCTCTTCCCTTCTGTTGAATGTTTTTATAATCACGAGGCGGAGCTCTCCGCCGAAAACCCGTTTTATTATTATGTTAAATTTATCATATTCATAATCAATATGCAAGAATTATTGCAAAACTGTGATTTTTTTCTTTCAAAGAAAAAACCGCCGCGAAAGCGACGGTTGCGGTTACATATTTTCAATAGCCTCGATGAGCGGTCCGAGAACCTGCTTTTTGCGGCTGACAACACCGGGGAGCGTCACGCTCTCCGCTTCGGGCTCAACGTCAAACGCGGTACGGACGACGTTGCGCGCGCCCTGACCTACAAAAAGCAGCTCCGAGGATTCGTCGATGATGTTCGTGAGCATCATGAACAGCATGTCGCTGCCGGAGTTCGGAAGCAGTCCTTCCATATAAGGCAGCATCTTATCCTTGACCTTCCTGAGCTCATGGCGGCTGACGCTTGTGACCTGGGAAACAGTGATTGAGACCATGTCCGCCTTGAACGGCTTGCAGTCGATGTGGAAAATTTCATCGGCGCTGCGGCGTCCGAGCTTTGAGCCGGCGTTGAACATAGCCATCGCGTGCTCCTCGATATCGAGCCCGGCAATTTCGGCGAGGTTCTTCGCTACCATCTCGTCAACCGGGGTGCAGGTTGGTGAGCGGAACATCAGCGTGTCCGAAATAATCGCCGAGCAGAGCAGCCCCGCGATTGTCGGCTCGGGCTTGAGAGAGTTCTCGCTGTACATCATCGCGATTATCGTCGCGGTGCAGCCGAGCGGCTGATTGCGGAAATAGATGGGGTTCATCGTCTCGACGGAGTCTATTCTGTGGTGGTCGATTATCTCGACGACCTCGGCTGAGCGGATTCCGTCAACCGCCTGTCCCCTCTCGTTGTGGTCAACAAGGATTACGCGGGTGCGGTCGATGTCGAGCAAATTACGCTGCGAAATCAAGCCGACATAGCGGTCGTCGGCGTCCATAACCGGGAAGTAACGGATTCGCTTTTTGGAAACGGTTGACTTGACGTCGCTGACGAGATCCTCGAGGTTGAAGGTGATAATTCCGTCGCGCTTCATAATATAGCCGACAGGAACTGCCTGATTAATCAGCTTGGCGCAGGTGTAGGTGTCAAGCGGAGAAACGATAACAGTGCAGCCGGCGTCCTGAGCAATCTTCGCGATTGTCTTGGAAACCTTGGCGCCGAGGCAGATTATGATACAGCCTGCCTTCATCTCGATGGCGCAGAGCTGGGATTCGTAGCGGTTGCCGAGGATCACCATGTCGTTTTCGGCGATGTATTCCTCCATTATGTCGGGGTTCGCCGCAGCAACGACAACCTTTCCCTTTGAGAAATGGTCGTCAGGATTTCCGACGACAACCTCGCCCTGAAGTGTGTCGGCAATTCCGCTGTAGGTCGCCTTTGCTTTGGACAGCACGGCAGGATCCTGATCCTCCATATAAAACCGCGCCTGATCGCCGAGGGTGAGAATCCCCTTGATTTTTCCGCGCTTGGTGAGAATCGGCACTGTCTGAATATTATGGTCGCGCATATGCTCCCACGCGCGTTTGAGCGACATCTGGGGAGTTACGCCCTCGATATCGCGGTACTGGACGTCGGAAATTCTCGGCTCAAGCGAGGTTATGAGCTTCGGTGCTTCAACGCCGAAGTGCTCGAGAATATACTTGGTTTCGCCGTTGAGCTCACCTGCGCGGCAGGGAATGAACTCCTCACCGGTGATTCTGCTCTTCAAATCGGCATAGCAGATCGCGGAACAGATTGAATCGGAATCGGGGTTTTTGTGTCCTATAACAATAGTTGATTTCATGTCAGCCTCGTTCTTTTCTGTCGTTATTATTTCAGCAGACGACCTCATAGCTGCTCACGCCGAGCACGGTCTCACCGTCAATCTGGAGCGCCGTCGGACGGTCAAACTCGACCTTGACCTTTTTGCCCTTAAATATATGAACAATGGGCTTGTCAACATGCTTGCCCTCGAAAATCGTCGGGAAAGCAATCAGCGTTCTGAGCTTTCCGACGCCGTTCATAACCATGACGGAAACCTTTTTATCGTCGGAGAGTCTTTGCTGGTCGGGAGTCGGAATCATTCCGCCGCCGTACATTCTGCCGTTCATCGTAGGAGCCAGCCAGACCTTTTTGAACTTGTATTCCTTGCCGTCAACGGTGACGACGGCGTTGGTGGGCTTATAGTGGAAGAGCAAGCCCTTTATCGCGATTGAGGTGTAGTTAACGGGCTTGTCGCTTTTCTCGCGGAGCTTGTCGCCGACCTCGCAGCAATAACCGTCGATTCCGTAGCCGATGCCGTTGACAAAGCGGCAGCTCTTGCCGTTGACGGTGACGGTAGGGAGATTCTTTATGTAATCGTTGATTACGACGGGCTTTTTCTCATCCTTGCCGAAAACATCGGTGTAAAAATCGTTTCCGGTGCCGGCAGGATAATAATAAATATCCCTGTCGAATTTCAAATCATATACGTCGTTCGCGAACCTCATCAGAGTTCCGTCACCGCCGCAGAGCACAACGTCGTCGCCTTTTTCAAGCGAGGAAAAAATCCCTGAGTAGTCGGGATTTTCGATAACGTCGTGATACTCGGCGGTTTTGCCCGGGAAGAATTTCTCAACTTCCCCGACGACGGCTTTGCCGTTGCCGCTCGACGCCTTTGAATTATAAAAAACACATACCTTCATTACTTCTCCTCCAATTTCCGGAGCATGAGCTTTGCCGAGTAGCTGCCCAGCTCCGCGGTTTTCATTGATTTGACTTTTTCGGCGCTCAATGTGTCGAGCACATCTAAATATACAACCGAACGGCGGAGAGGATAATTCTTGTGAATATTCTCGGTTCCGCGGACGGTCATGATTACAACAGGAACATTCGCCTTGATTGCCGCCTTGAAAACGGCGTTGTGGAACGGAAGCAGACCTTCACCGTAGTTCCGGGTTCCCTCGGGATAAACAGCGACGGAAACCTCGTCGTTCTTCATCAGCTTTGCCGCCTGAATGACGGTTTTGAGAGCCTCGCGAGGGTTTTCGCGGTCAATCGGCATAAAGCAGCAGCTGCGGATTATGCGCCCGTAAATCGGAACCTTGAAGTTCTCTGGCTTTGAGATGAACGCAAGGTGATACTTGCGGAAAACAAGCCACGTGAGAATAGGGTCGAACTTTGAGCGGTGATTGCAGACGAGCAGGAACCTGCCCTCGGGGAGCTTTTCCATTCCGGTTACTTTGAGCTTTATCCTTATGAGCACCGCGGCAATCGCGGTTGAATAAGAGAGAATAAAGCGGAAGAACGGAACCTCCTTGTCGTAGGTCTTGTTTCTGTCCGCAAAAAGGCTGCATATCGCGATGAAAATGAAAAGCGCGGCGAGCACTCCGACGATTCCAAGCACGATACACAGGATTATCAGCAAAATATTAATCAGCATTTCTGCACCCTTCAATTAATAGTATACTACAATTATAGACAAAATTCGACACAAGGTCAATACACCGCGCGAAAAATTACAAGAAAGGCGCGCTTTGCGCGCATTTCGCTACTTATTTCCGTTGTAAAGTAAAAAGAAACAGCCGGCAAAAACCGGCTGTTAAGCATAGACGTTATTTTTGATTATACGCACACGCGTTAAAATTTCATATCATACCAGAGAAGGAAAACATAAATCGCGTAGATTCTGTTCCACTGGAAATCCTCGCCGCCGATGTAGCCGTCCCAGAGCTTTTTGAGCTCAGTCTGATTGAACAGCTTTCTTGAAGCCTCGCCGAAGAGCTCCGCTTCTATCTGAGCTGCGAAGGGTTCTTCCTTGAGCCATTTGCGCACGGGAACCGGGAATCCGACCTTCTTGCGGAAGGCGACCTCGTCGGGGAGCTTGCTGCTCGCCGCAAGGCGGAAGGCGTACTTGTTCTGACCGTTCATGAACTTGTACTCCGCAGGAATTTTGCTCGCGAGCTTGAAGAGGCGGTAATCGCTGAACGGAGTATGAAGCTCGATTCCGCAGGCGGTGCTGGTGCGGTCGGTGTTGAGATAAATATCGCCCTCGAGCCAGTAGGCAACGTCGATTGTCAGCTTTTTGCCGAGCTCGTCCTGACTTTGAACCTCAGCCCAGAGCTTTTCAACCGGCTCCTCAACCCTGAGAGCGTCGTCGCTGTCGAGCATGAGCGACTTCACGAGCTCCTCGGACATGATGTGAGAGCAGGTGAGATATGTCCACGACGGGTCGAGCTCGCGCTTGTGGGCGTTGTAGCCGCCGAAGAACTCGTCGATTCCCTCGCCGGAATACACAACGTCGGCGTGCTCCTTGACAGCCGCGCAGCCGAGCGAGAACGCAACCGCAGACGCGTCGCCGAGGGGTTGTCCCATCTTATCTATAACCTCGGGGATACGCTCAAAATACTCCTCGGGGCTAATCATCTTGACGCGGAAGCCCTTGCCGAGAATCTCGGCTGTATGGCGCGCAAGCTCTGACTCATCAAAGCCGCTGACGCCGTAGCCTACGGTGTTGGCGTACTGCGCGTCGCCCGACGCAAGCAGGAAGGACGAATCAACGCCGCCGGAGAGGAAGGATTCCTTGTAGGGGAACTCGCTGTCGCCGCGCTCCTCGGAGAAGATTTCATCGACTGTCGCTTCAATCTCCTTCGCCCATTCTTCAACCGACTTTGAATTGTCGGGAGTGAACAGGGGCGCGAAATAGCGGTGAACGCTGACGTTCTTGCCGTCCCACTCGAGATAATGACCGGGCTTGAGCTTGTATACGCCCTCATAGAAGGTTTCCTCACCTATGGGATAGCCGTAGAACAGATAGTACCCGAGCATACGCTTGTTTAGGCGCTTTTCAAAGCCCGGAGCCGCGGCGATTTCGTTGATGTCGCCGGAGCAGATGAGTTCATTGCCGATGACGGAATAGAACATCTGCTTCTGACCGACCTGATCCCTGATGCAGAAAAGCCTGCCGAGACTCTCGTCCCAAAGCGCGATCGCGAACATTCCGTAGATATGCTCGGTGAGCTCAAGCTGCCACTTCTCATATGCTTTTATAAGAATCTTCTCCTCGCGCTCGGCGCGGCTGAGATTTTGCTCAATCCCGAGCTCGGAGCAGAGCTTTTTCCAGTTGCGGATATAGCCGCTGAAATAACGAATCTGTATCTTTTCCGATGTATTTCCCATAGTATACCTCCGTGTCGAATTTTGTAAAATTATACCATTTTGAAAACTCATAGTCAATATTTTTTCTGTCCGGCAAGGTTTAGTCTGAACCAACGGCGAATCGTTATGCGCGCAAAAACGGACAGAACAATCAAGTCCTGTCCGCATATAAAGCATTTGGTTATCTGAGGAAGCCGTTGATAATCTGCTCCTCCGCCTCAGCCTCGGTGAGTCCGAGAGTCATGAGCTTTGTGAGCTGTTCGCCGGCTATTTTGCCGATTGCAGCCTCGTGAACGAGCGACGCGTCAACGTCGTTAGCCTCGAGAGCCGGAACCGCGAGAATCTTGCCGTTGTCCATGATGATTGAATCGCACTCGGTGTGTCCCTTGCACTCCGAGTTACCGACAATTTTGAGGTCGAGTTTCTGGAATGAATCGCCGCGCGCGACGCCTCTTGAGACGATGTCGGCGTTGGAGTTCTTGCCGTTGAGCCTGACGGTATAGATGCTGAATGCCTTCTGGTCGCCGTGCGTCATCAGTCTTTCCCTGACGACAAGGCTCGCGCCCTCTTTGAGCTCGGCAAGGGTTGTTCTGGTCGTGTCGTCAACGCCTTTAATCTGAACCATCTCCATCTCGGCGGAGCTGTTCTCCTCCATGTAGACCTCGGTCTCAGGATTGAGAATTCTCTTGCCCTCGCCGCTGCCGGAGCCGAAGTGCTTTTCGGTATAGCTGAAATGGGCGTTCTTGCCGACATAAAAGCGGTGGATTCCGTCGTGCTGGGAATCGTGAGCGCCGCAGTTGTCAATTCCGCAGCCGGCTACAATCTCGACGTCTGCGTTGTCGCCGATGAAGAAGTCGTTGTAGACCTTCTCCTTGAGCCCGCTCTCGGTCATTACGACGGGAATGTGGACAACCTCGCCCTTTGAGTTCGGCTTGATGAAGATATCAAGTCCGCTGACGCCCTCCTTTGGGATGATGTCAACGTTGGGGCTCGACTGTCTGCCGATTGACTGACTGTTTGAGCGGATATTATACGCGCCCTGCGGCACGTCGGTTAAATCCGCAATCTCCTTGAGGAGATACTTCTGAATTTCATTAAGCTTCATAATCCTCTCCCCCTTATCCTATTCCCTTACAGTTCGGCACAGCATAGGTGGTGCCGATGAGCCCGGGAAGAATCTCTTCCTTCGTTCCGCGTTTGTCAACAAGACCGTCCTTGAGGACGATAATCTCGTCGGCGATATCGAGAATTCTCTCCTGATGAGAGATGATGAGGATTGACCTTTCGCTGATTTCCTCGCGCTGGTTGCGAAAAACGTCAATCAGGTTGTTAAAGCTCCACAAATCTATTCCTGCCTCGGGCTCGTCAAAGAGCGTGAGCATAGAATTCCTCGCGAGAACGGTGGCAATCTCAATTCGCTTGAGCTCGCCGCCCGAAAGGCTCGAGTTGACCTCGCGGTTGATGTAGTCGTTCGCGCAGAGTCCGACCTGAGAGAGATATTTGCACGCGTCGGAAACATTGAGCTCTCTGCCTGCTGCAAGGCGAATCAAATCCATAACGCGGATGCCCTTGAAGCGAACCGGCTGCTGAAACGCAAAGCCTATGCCGAGCCTTGCGCGGTCGGTGATGCTCATTTCGGTGATATCCTGACCGTTGAAGAAAATTTGACCGCCCGAGGGCTGTTCGATTCCGGCGATAAGCTTGGCGAGGGTTGACTTTCCGCCGCCGTTGGGGCCTGTAATCACATACAGTTTTCCGTCGGGAATCACAAGGCTTACGTCCCTGATTATATCCTTGTCGGCATCGTCAGCGCTCACGCTGAACGATATGTTTTTTAATTCCAGCATTTTTAATCCTCCATGCCGCGTATTTTTACATGCTGTCAGTTATTATAACACATGTGATGAGTAAAATCTACTGTTTTTTCACTGTATTTTACATCTTTCGCCGCGCGGGTTTCATTTTCCGTTTTGCCGCTTGATTATAGCAAAATCAGCCTCACGCGGCGGAGCGCAAGACTGATTATCCGTTGCTTGATTAAGAATGTTTCAGAAGCTCTTCAACCTGACGGCGCTTTTCGTAGAGCACGCAGCCGCCGTTGTGGTCGTCAGCGAGAATTCCGCCGCTTTGGAGCGCCGCGAACAGCGGAGATTTCATCGCGTCTCTCAGCGACATATTCCTGATATTCACGTCGGAATACGGCGAAAACGGACAGGGCTCAGCGCCGCCGTGGGAATTGATGTGGAAAAATCCCCTGCCTGCCGCGAGACAGCCGCCGTAGTGCTTTTCGCTCCCGGGGAATTCAATCATCAGCATGTCCTCAAACCGCTGTCTGCGCTCGAGAATGAGCTTTTCCATGAGCTCGCGCTCGGCGTCGGTCGGGGCGAGCTCCTCGGTTCCCTTCTCGACGGGAACATACTCGATGAATATGACGAGCTTGCAGCCGCGGCTGCTGAGTTTTTCGAGAAAGCTTTCGGAGTAGACCTCGGCGAGATTTTCCTTTGTGACGGTCACGGAAGCCCCGAACGCGATTCCCTTCCTGTTGAGTTCGTCCATTCTGTCGCCGATGGTTTTATACATGCCCTCGCCGCGCCGGGTGTCGGTTTTCTCCTTATCGCCCTCGATGCTTATGACGGGAACAAGGTTGCGGTTCCTGTCGAGGATATCCGAATATCTGTCGAGCAGGGTGCCGTTGGTTATAATCGGGAAAAGGATTTTCGGGTGATTTGCCGCCTGCTCAATCACATCACGGCGGATGAGCGGTTCGCCGCCGGCGAGGAAGATGAAGCTGATTCCGATTTCCTCAGCTTCGCTGAAAACCTTGTCCCACTCCGCGGCACTGAGCTGATTCTGCGGCTTTTCGTCACAGCAGGAATCTATGCCGCGCGAATAACAGCCGACGCAGTGAAGATTGCAGCTGCTCGTTATGCTCGCGATGAGAAAAGGCGGAATATGCTCGCCGTTTTCCTCGCTTTTTCTTCGCTTTTTTGAAGCTGCCTTGCTTGCTGACGCAAACTTCAGCATGAACGCGCTCTCGCGCGGATTTTTGAGCGTTGCTTTTATCGCGTCGGCGACAACATGCTCGACACCCCTTGTCATATACGACTGGAGATCGAACTTCTCTGACGGTGCTTTCATAGCCGCTCCTACAGCAGGGACTTGACGCAGGCTTCGACCTCCGCCATATCGGCGGTAGGCTCAAAGCGTGCCGCGACGTTGCCCTCGCGGTCAATAACAAACTTGGTGAAATTCCATTTTATGTCGGGGTTCCTGTCCCAGTCGGGATCAGACTTGGAGAGCATATCCGCAAGCAGCGCCGAAAGCTCGTGCTCGCCGAAGCCCTCAAAGCCCTTCTGCGACTTGAGATAAGTATAGAGCGGAAGCTCGTTCCCGCCGTTTACGTCGGCTTTTTTCATCTGAGGGAAGGTGGTGTTGTAGTGTAGCGTGCAGAACTCGTGAATTTCGTCGTCGGAACCGGGAGCCTGTCCGCCGAACTGATTGCAGGGAATATCGAGAATCTCGAGCCCCTTATCGTGATATGCCTTGTAGAGCTCCTCAATCGGCGCGTACTGCGGAGTAAAGCCGCAGCCTGTGGCTGTGTTGACAACCAGAATAACCTTGCCCTTGTACTCCGAAAGACTGAGCTCCTCCCCTTTGCCGGTGGTTAGCTTATAATCATAAATCATT
The DNA here is from genome assembly GCA_946184925.1 of uncultured Clostridia bacterium. Lineage (GTDB taxonomy): Bacteria > Bacillota > Clostridia > Oscillospirales > Acutalibacteraceae > Ruminococcoides. Next base: position 18,631 of record CAMHHL010000012.1, read on the forward strand.
ATTATTCCTCCGTTCTTTTTGATTGTTTCAAATCTATTGTATATATCATATCAAATAATCGGACAAACGTCTACAAGATACCAAATAAAAAATAAATTTTTTTCAATGCTTACGAAAAAGCCGGGGAACGAATTCCCCGGCGTTGTGATTATTTTACTTTAATCTTAACAGTTACCTTTTGGGTGAGCTTGCGGTAATTCGAGTTGCCCTTGGCGGTGATTTTGACTGTTATTTTGAGCGTACTCTTTTTCCTGACCGCGCCCTTTCCTATTGTGATGACGCCGTTCTTAGAGATTTTCACGCCCTTTGACGTGCTCTTTGCGACGGCGGCATAAGTGACCGCGCCTTGGTTCTTCTTTACGGAAATCGCGTTTTTGACAGTTAACTTCTTCTTTCTGAGGTCACTTAGCTTGACCGACCTCGAAACAGTCTTGACAGTCATCGGATTATCAGCCTTGGTGATTTTGAAGGTCTTGGTGATTTTTCCGGTGAAGCTGCCCTTGCCGTTGATTGTCACGGTGGCGGTGCCGACCTTGGTGTTGTTCTTATAGCTTACGCTGTAGTCGGCGGAAGTGAGCCCTTTGACTGTAACTGACGGCTTTATCGCCTTGCCGGTGTAGATATAGGAAGCTTTGGCGAGCGTTGCCTTCATCGCGCTGATGTCGGTTTTTGCCGGAGCGTCGGTTGAGGGCTCCGTCGTCGGCTCGGTTGTGGTTTCCGGCTCTGTTGTGGTTTCGGATACAGGCTCGGTGGTTGTTACGGGCTCAGTCGTGGTTTCGGTTACAGGCTCGGTGATTGTTACGGGCTCTGTCGTGGTTGCGGTTTCGGGCTCCTGAGCGCTGTCAACAACATTGAGCGTGAACTCAAATTCGCCGTCATCAAACTTGAGCACGACCTTGTAAGAACCGACGGGAATAATCTCAAGCTCGGACTTTCCGACGGAGAGCATTCCGTTATGCAGAATCATGTTGCTCTCAACATTTGAGCCGCGGTACTTGCCGTCAACATAGACAGAGCAGATTTTTGACTCTGAATCGGTTCGGATTTTCAATCCGGAGGCGGACTGACGGTCCCACTCGATTTCGGCGGAGTCGGACTTTATTTCCTTTTGCTCAAGGGGCTTGATTTCATCATACTCGCCGTAAGCCATAATGCGGTCGGCATTGAGCGCGTTTCCGCTTCCGCGGAAGTCCTCCTCAACGTCGAGGTCAATCTCGCGTGTGATAACCTGACCGTCGGAGTTGCCGTTAAGATACGCGAGAACGTGAGTCTCGGGATCGTAGCTCTCGACTAACGCGATATGGCTGAAATACTTGCCGGAGCCGTCCCATGTGAAGAATACAACTCCGCCGGGCTTGTACGGAATATCCATAGCGTTGACGTCGGTGTGATGATATGTGCTCCAATCATAGGAAGCAATCTTCGCGGACGCTTTGGGGGTGTACCAGACGTTCTTCTGGTCAAGGTTGAACGCTGTCACCCACGAATCGCAGTCGTACTCCTCCCTCGGGTCGGCGTAATATGAATAATAGTATTTTTTCAGTGTTTCCTTGTCGTAGTAGCCTGCGTTATACATACACCAGCTGACGAAAATCGCGCACCAGTCGGCGTCGAGATACTGGGCGCTCTCGTCCCTGTCCATGATGTATCTCTGAGCCCAGCGTGTGTACTCGGTGTTGCCGGTGAGGTCATCGTTCATGCGGAGCTCGGCTCCCGTCCAGAGAAGTCCGTCGGCTCTCGCCTTCCCGATGTCAATACCGTCGGTCGCGTAGTTTTTGTAGCCTTTCTGAGACTTTGCAACCGCGAGAGTTTTTTCCATGGTTGTTTTTCCCTCGGAATCCTCGAGCGCCTGAACCAGCTTTGTGTAAAATTCAGTACCCTTATACTCCTCCGAGAAATCGAACTCGCTCTTTGCGCTTGCCGTTATTGCAGCCGAAATCAGGCTTGTGCTCAGGACAGCCGCGGCGAGAATAACGGACAGCATTTTTTTCATCTTCATGAATGCCGCTCCTTATAAGTAGTTTTTAGACGATAAAATTATATCATTACGCAGGCAAAAATGCAAGCGGAAGACAGGTTTTACGCCTGAGCTTTAAGGGCTTGCAGAACGTTTCCGATGTCGTCATTGACGCAGACCGACTGCACGGCGATTTCCTCGGGGCAGTTTGCTTCGCTGTAGTTAAGGCAGGCGTAGGTCGCGTTTTCGTTTTGGAGAGTCATCTGCCAAAACGGATACTTCACGATGACGGGGGTGTTTCCGCCGACGCCGAGCTCGAGAAAAAGCACACGGCTGTTCCCTTGCTTTTTGAGGAAGTCGTAGTACGCGGCAGAAGCTCTGTGCCATCCCTCGTCCTCGACGAAGCTGTCGTCCGAGCGCAGGTTCATCACAACGTCGCTGCCGTCGTCGGGACACTTTGGAATGAGCTCGGTCGGAATGCGCATTTTTATATTCTTATCATCGGGCACACAAAACTCGCCGTTTTCGCCCTTTACAAATCCCTGCGCCTGCATAGCCTCAAACGCCCATTCCTCGTTGTCATAGGTCTTTTGCAGACAACGGTTCACCGACTGGAACAAACCGTAGTCGCCCTGCGTATAAAAGAGACGGCTCTTGTCGAAGCCCGCGCGCTGAAACTGATGGTCAACATTCGTTGTGATTACGAAGTAGTTCTTGTCCTTCACAAGCTCCAGCAGCTCGTCATAAACCGGCTTCGGCGCCTTGACATAGCGGTTGAAATAGATGTGGCGCGCCCACCACGCCCAGCGCGTCTCGGCGTCCGGGAACGGATAGAATCCGCCGGAATACATATCCTTGATACCAAAGCGGTTTTTGAAATCGAAAAAGTATTTTTCAAAGCGCTCGCCGTCGTAGAAAAAGCCTGCCGAGGCGGAAAGCCCGGCTCCGGCGCCGATTACAACCGCGTCGGCGGCTTTGAGCTCGGTTCTGAGCCTTTCGAGCTGTTCTTCCCTTGTGCCGATTCCGCGGCAAAGGCGGCTGAACAAGCGCAGCGCGCCGAGACCTTTCCGGATAGTTTCCTGATAGCCGTCAGGTAAATAATCATAATTTTTCATCATATTGCCTCATAAATTCTCTGTCTCTATCTTGTTTTTTACGTCGTTCACTACGTCGCTGAGCTTGATTCTCCTGAGCTCGTTCTCCATTGTGGTCTGAACGCCGGCGAGACGGTTGTCGAGCGCAAAGTGGATATTCCTGCCTACGGGGCACTGCATGTTCGGGTCCTCGTGGAAATGGAACAGCCCTTCGCCCTTCACACTGTCAACAGCCTTGTAGATATCATAAAAGGTGATTTCATTCAAGCCCCTCGCGAGTGTAATTCCGCTTGCGCCCTGACGTGAATTTATTATTCCGGCTTCCTTGAGCTGGGACAAAACTCCGCGGACGATTACCGGGTTAACGTTTGTGCTCCCGGCTATAAACTTGCTTGTAACCTTCATGTCCTTGTTGTATTCAATGAGAATAATGCTGTGAATTGCGATTGTAAAACGACTTGTAATTTGCATAAACATTCCTCTTTTGCAATTTAACACTTGTAATATAACGCATTACAAGTTTCTTGTCAATAGTTTTATTACAACTTTTTCAAAAAAAACTTCGGATAGGAAAGGAAACACACAGCTCAAATAAGACTTTTGATAGGAGCACTCACGTAACAGGGTAGAGAGAGTAAAAATCAGCCTCCTGCAAGTGCAGAAGGCTGACTGAGCTTGAATATTAAATCAGAGAGAAGCGGTGAGAATCTCGACAAGGTCACTCTCAAGGAGCGGAGCCCATGCTTCCTCAAGTCCCTCGTTGACGGCGATATGGTGAGCCATCTCGCCGATTCTGCTGTCGTCGATTCCGACGTCGCGCAGGTGCATGGGAATGTTGATGGATTCAAAGAACCTGTAGGTAGCCTTAATCGCCTGATTGGCAATATCGAACTTGTCCTGATTTTCGTCGATTCCGAATACATTAACGCCGTATTTCACAAAGCGGTCAACTGTTTTGTCGCTGAGAATGTGCTTCATCCACCTCGGGGTGATAATCGCGAGTCCCTCGCCGTGAGTGATGTCATAATAGGCGCTGAGCGCGTGCTCGATTCCGTGGCAAGGCCAGCCTGAATAGCTGCTGCCGAGGGCGTAGATTCCGTTGCAGCCGTAGGTGCAGGTGAGCATCATCTCAGCTCTCGCGGTGTAATCCTCGGGATTTTCGAGACATTTTACGGCGTTTATCATGAGGCTCTTGAGCCCTGCCTCCATGAAGCCGTCGTTGAGAAGCGTTGAATCCGCGCAGAAATACTGCTCTATGATGTGATTCATCGCATCGGCGCAGCCTGCGGCTGTCTGCTTTTTGGAAACAGTGAAGGTGTAGGTCGGGTCGAGGAACGAAACGCGGGGATAGTTGTGAGGGTCAACATAGCCGATTTTGTCGTTCGTTTCGGTTCTGGAGATTACTCCGCCCGGGTCATATTCGCTGCCTGTCGCGGCGAGCGTGATGATGTCGACAATCGGAACAGCGTCGGTCGCTGCCGCCTTGTAGGTGATTAAATCCCACGGGTCGCCGTCGTACTTCGCACCTGTCGCGATAGCCTTTGAGCAGTCAAGAACGCTTCCGCCGCCGACGGCGAGGATAACGTCGATGTCGTTCTCCTTGCAGATTCTCACTCCCTCGAGCACGCTCGGGTCATACTTGGGGTTCGGCTGAATGCCGGAAAGCTCGAAGATTTCATAGTCCGCGAGCAGCTCCTTCACCTTGTCGTAGAGTCCGATTTTCTTGATGCTTCCGCCGCCGTAGGTGAGAAGAATTTTCTTGCCGAACTGCGACATAACCTCGGGGAGCTGAGCCACAACGCCCTCGCCGAAGATTAAACGCGTCGGAGTTTGGTAATCAAAGTTTTGCATAAATTGTCCTCCTTTTTATAGATATATATATTACGTTTCATGACGTATGATAGACTTACTCAACAGGCTCCAGCCATTCGGTAGAGGCTTCCTCGCCGTCAATTTCAATCGCGAGGTGAGAGAACCACGAATCCTCAGCCGCGCCGTGCCAATGCTTCACCTCGGGCGGAATGTTGATTACGGTTCCGGGGGTCATCTCGACAGGCTCCCTGCCCCACTCCTGATAGAATCCGCGTCCGCCGACGCAAATCAGCATCTGACCGCCGCCGCTCTTGGCGTGGTGGATATGCCAGTTGTTGCGGCATCCCGGCTCAAACGTAACGTTGAAAATTGAAACTTGTTCATTTGAGACGGGAGCAAGGTAGCTTTGTCCGACGAAGAATTGTCCGTAAGGATTAGGCTCGCCAACCGGGAAGAAGATTGAGTTCTCGTATCTTTCCTTCTCGGTCTCAGCCGGTTTGTCCTCGTTCCAAACGTCCTTTGCCAGACGAAAAACCGCCCAGCCCTTCGGCCAGCCGACATACATCGTCGCGTGGGTTATGATTGCGGCGATCTCCTCCTTTGTTACGCCGTTATTTTTGGCGTTCTGAAGATGATAGACGAGCGAGGAATCCGTAATTCCCGAAGCCATCAGCGAAACTACGGTGATGATGCACTTTGTCTTGACGCTGATTGCCGCTTCGTTCCATACCTCGCCGAACAGAACGTCGTCGTTGAGATGGGCGAAGGTCGGGGCAAATTCGCCGAGCTGTTCTCTCCCCGCGGTTTGAACGATTTTCTGTGACATAGTTTTCCTCCTGATAACTTTTTGACCTGACATTGTGTCAGTAATTATATAATACAACCATCCTGACACAATGTCAATATGAATCCAAAATAAAAAACGTGAGATATTTTTTACCTCACGTTTTCACACTGATTAGTATTTCCGAGCATGCGGACAAATCACACAAAGAGCCGTCTGTCGCGTCCGTTCCTTTTATAATACTCGGCTTTTTCGGCATACATAGCCTGATCCGCCTTTCTCACGAGCTCATCTATTGTGATGTCCTCATAGTCCGCGGCAATCGCATAGCCTGTCGAAAGGCTGAGGGTGATATCCTTGCTATGAGACCATTTTTCGACTTCTGCCGCGATGCGAAGAAGTGACGAATCCGCCTTCTCCCTGTTCATCTGAGCCAGAACGACAAACTCATCGCCGCCTGTTCTGTAGCATAGCCCGGAGTTGCCGACCGCTCTTTTTACGCAATGCGCCGCGCCTACGATGAGCTCATCTCCGACGTCATGACCTGCGGTGTCGTTGATCTCCTTGAGCCCGTTGATGTCGGCGACAATAACAGTCGTATAGCCCGGCAAGGCGGACAAATCTCTGTATTTTTCCAACGCCTTCATATAGGCATGACGGCTGCGCAGACCGCTCAGCGCGTCCTTCATGAGCTGTTTGCGCTGACTTTTGATTTGCTCGTCGGCGTTCATCTTATAGAACTCGGAATAATGAATGAACATCAGAGCCGCGCCCATCGTAATGGCGATGTAGGCGGTTCTGAATTCTCCGCCGAGGATCTCCTGAAAGGCAATTCCGGCAATTACAACAAAAAGAACCGAAAACAGCGAGGCGCGGTTCTGCCGTCGGTGCGACAGCCCGAAAACAAGGAACTCAGCCGCCACAAGAGCGATTATAAGCAGATAGATAATTACATAAACAATATAAAGCGGACCGTGCGTGTAATGGTTATGGGAATCTATGGCAGTCGTCCATTGGAAAAACACGGAGACTATCTGAAAAGCCGCGTTAAAAACAAGAACAAGCATGAGAGCCTTACTCAGGCGGGTTTTCAGTTTCATCTGCGCGACCATCGCTCCCCCTGCCATCGGGGTGAGTATATAGTCGGCACACTTGACGGTTGCGAGCATCCACGACGGAAACTGTTCGTTCCCGTTGAGCTGAATTCCAATCCATTCCGTAAGAGCCGAAAGCGCGATGATTCCGTATGTCAGATAAAAGCGCGTTTTATCCGACTTGGATATCCAGCTGTTTTCCCGAACCAAAATACACAGCACGCCCAAAGCCATCCAGCATAAGAGGATAAGCACTGAATAATAGCTTAGCAAGACGTGCACCTTCCTTTTCCGATATAACAATAGCTAAATTATGAATATGTAAAAGATTATCACATATTTCAGCTCATTTGTCAAGAATAATTATCTCCTGAAAAAACCAAAAATAGTATATCTTTCACATTTTTCAACGATTGACTCCTTTGCAGGAATAAAGCGAGCTGCAATCCGGGGGAAAAGTCGGGTTCGCCTCTTTAGTATATTATCCTGTTAGTCTCAATTGCTTCCGAGCTTTATTTTTTCTTCGATATTCTCGGTTGAGAAATAGGATATCTTGCGGATAATACGGTTGTTCGGGCGGTAGAACATATTCTCCAGCATATAGTAGAACGCGCCGGGCGTGCGCAGTCCGCCTGCGGAAACCGCGTCGATTCCGGTGTCGGCGAGCAGCCAATCCGCGAACATTACGCAGTTGACGTTAACGCCGAAATAGCTCTTGAACGCGCCGTCAACGACCGTAAACACCTTGGCGTTCAGGAAACGCACGAGGTTATCTCCGGAATCTCCGTAACGCTTGTTCGGGTCGGGTGTGGTGATTTCGGGGTTTTCGAGTTTGAACTCGAGCGGCTCGCAGTATTCCTTAATCATGGCAATTCTGTCCTTAACGGTTTGGAGCTGTTTTTCAGAGAAGCACGCGCCGTAGCTCAGGAGATAGTCGCCGCAGTTGTCGATACAATACTTATAGTACGGAAGCTTCGGGATTTCGGCGTAGGTGCCCTGCGAGATGAATCCGGCAAGCTTGTTTTTGCTCTTGTCGTAGGTTCCGTAGGAATAGACAGTGTCGCCGATTGCGATATCCATATGTCCGAACTGGTTGCCGGAGGGGTCGGTAAGGTGGAGGTTGATTTCAAGATTTACTTTGTCAAAGGCGCTGTTCGGCTTATCTTCAACGATGATTTTCTTCTCGAATTTGTTATCCTCAATCTTTTTGTAGATGTCCTTGACCATGTTTTTCACTTTAAACGCCGTAATCAGGTTGGGCATGGCGATGTGCGTGCGGCGGCGCAGGCGATCCTCCTCAAGCTCGGAGCGCGTAACCTCGGCGTAAAAATCACCGAAGAGCGTTATAGCATAGATAATCATATAGAGAGCGATGATGTAACGCAGGGTGACAAAGTTCTCGAGCGGAAAGAACGCCAGAGACAAGCCCGACAGCAACATGATGATCGCGAACACGCCGTTCATGATTCCGCCTCTGAAGCCGTTCATGAAGCAGTTCACGCATATCGCGGCTCTCACAACGCCGACTATCAACGCGATTATTCCGACGAGCAGGCTCGGCATGATTGTGATAACCCAGAAATAGTACTGCAAAGCCAGAAGCACAAGGGCTATCAGCAAATACAACGCCATCCCCAGAATTCCCACGAGGTACTTTTTAATCTTAAAGCTCTGAATCATGAACGAGATTCCGCCAATCAGCAAGCTTATGGACACGAACAATACCAAAAGATATTCTACGGTCTCATCCTCCAGAAACAGAATGATGATACCGAGTAACGTCACGCCCAGCGCGGCTAATAACGTGCCGACCGGTTTTCTTTGTTTTGTTTTTTGTTTTGCCATTTATTTTTCCTCCGTTTTTTTACCTCTTGACATATCCGCAGAAACCATTATGCTAAATGCACAAAATCCTGCGAACATGCTTTGAAGTTATCATACATTTTATGATAACACGGTCAGCCCTAAAAATCAATTCCCGATTTGTCGAAATTGCTGTATTTAATCAACTTTAACGGTTTTTGACAGGTATTCTAGCCAAGAAAGGCGCCCCTCGCGCCTGAGCTTAATTTGCTTTTTCGATTATTTCGGCTGTAAAATCCACTCAAGGTTTTTAAAACCGACATTTGCGATTTATTTACTTGCAATTTTTTTGATTTTCTGTATAATAAATGTAATCGTTGATTGCGATAATTTATCTACGGAAAGGAACAATAACGATGGACAACGTACAAGAATTGAGAGAAATAGTCAATCCCGTATTCAATACCGCGAAATCCTGCGTACAGTTACATGCTGCCGCAGGTGACGAAGACTCCCGACAGCTTATCGGAGCTCTGGGATTCGGAGGATTCGCAAGTCAAAAGGACAACAAGCGTGTTCCTGAGGAGTTGGCGGAGAAGGTGAAGCGGCTGTTTCCCGTATACACCGTCTTGACCGATTCCCGCTTTAGAATCGTGAACAATCTTATCCGGTCTTTCTCAGACAGGAGCGTTGTAGACCTCCCCTGCGGATATACCGCACGCGGCATCAAGATGTCACGTCAGGGAAGGGTATACTATGGCTTTGACCTTCCTGCTGTAACAGACGACATCGGCCCCGCTGCCGCCAAGATAATCGGTGATGACAAGAATATTCATTACGCCGCGGTGGACGCCACCAACTATGACTCCATGGCAGCTCCGCTGGAGAGTGAAAAGAAAGAGCTTCTGATTACTACAGAGGGACTTCTGATGTACTTTTCACAACAGGAGCTGGAAGAGGTTTTCTCCAATATCCGCCATATCCTTCAAAAGCACGGCGGCAGCTGGATTATTGTGGATCGCGCTTACTATACTCACGATTCCGCGATTGCTTCTGCTGTTCTGCACAACGATCCGAGTCTGGTAGCGCTTTACACCGCCATTACGAATCAAGCCGCCGGCACTACGGCTGATGTCAAGTTCAATGATAACATTATCTTTAAAGGAACAGATGAAGAAATCAAGACCTTTATCGGAAAAATGGGTTTTGAAGTCAAAGAAATCGGTATGAGTGATTATCTTCCCGAGCATCTCGGCATTCTTGCTCCGACGAGCGCTGAGGACGCAAACGTTCGGGATGTGTTCCGGGGTATGTGTTTCTGGGAGCTGACCGTAAAGGAAAACAGCGAACAAAAAACTGTTCAGGACATACCTTTCCGCATTGAATCCGAGTTTGCGGACGGTAAGTTCACGGCTCGGATAGAAGGTCGCGTGGACACCATCACCGCTCCTCAGCTTTTGGAGCAATACCAAAAGGCAGACGGAGTAAAAGCGATTGAGCTTCATATAGAGAAAATGTCTTATATGTCGTCCGCAGGGCTTAGGGTGCTTCTTATCATGTATAAAGCTCTGGATGACAAGTCTCAGTTTAAGCTGGTGGGAATGACCGACAGCGTGAAGGAAATCATGCAAGTAACCGGATTTGACCAGATTCTGCTTTAAATCCTCACTGTCATGGGAGTTAATCCTGATAGTAAAAAGGATAAAAGCATATTGTAAAACCTTGTCAAAATTCAATAAGCGCCAAAAGGCAGAAGAAAAATCGCTTTTCTTCTGCCGTTTTTTGATTTCTTTCTTAATTCGGAATTAACGGTAATTCGTATTCTTCCGAAGCAGGTTGTGTGTTATCGTGAACAAGCTCTCCTATCGGATACGGTACACTGCATCCGGCAAGGTACATTTGGATTAATGTCGCGTCGCGCAAGCTGACAACGCCGTCGGAGTTTACGTCGGCGCAGCTTACCGTGCGGTAATGCGGAAGCGGCTTTAACCCCACCCGGTACTTCTGCACCAGGGTTGCGTCGCTGATGTTGACCTTTCCGTCAAGATTAACGTCGCCGAGCTGTACGTCGCGTATGATATTATAATTCGGAATTCCTATGCTCTCGGCATATTGCTGAGCATAGGAGCCTTGGTTGCGATATATCACAGCCTTCCCGGAGTCCGAGAAAGCGTCGTCGGCAATTAACGATACGCTGTCGGGAATTTCAATATCATTAAGCGAAGCGCAATCGGCAAAGCTTCTTGCGCTGATAGACTTAACATTCCCGGGAATAACTATCTTGGCAAGCTTGTCGCACTTAAAAAAGCACTGGGATGGTATATTCTCGATACCACTGCCCGGATCTGCCGTTTTCAGATTTGAACAGCCTTGAAATGCTCCGAAGCCCAGCTCGGTAACACCGGACGGAATAACGACGCTTTCGAGCTTAGTGCATCCGTTAAAGGCGTTAACGCCGATTCTTTTCAGCTTATCGGCTTTTTTGAAGGATACGGATGTAATAACCTCGTTGCCGAAGAAGGCGTAATCATCAATATATACGACGTCATACCCCATTAGCTTTTGAGGAATAACCACCTCAGCGGTACGGTTATCGTAGCTGTGAATAGTTGCTTCGTTATCTGAATTAATGTCAAAAGCAAAGCCGTCCAACACAATGTAATTCTCAGCGGCAAAGGCAGAAGCTGCAAGTATACAAATTGTGAGTAACGCAAGAGTAATTGATAAAAATGGTTTTAAAAATTTCATAGTATTACCCGCTACCAAGCTATATCTTCACCGGGATCCGGAGTAATATCGCCCCAGTCGTCGCTGCCATCATCAGTATAGCTGTTAAAGTTCTCGGGGCTACCCGTCATTACATCATGCAAATCTACTTCAAAAAAAGCAAACTCCGGACTTAGGTATTCTTTTTTGTCCATTGGTAACCCCTCGCTTTCTGTAATAGATTTCCATGCCGCTCCGCGCCTTGTCGAAGCGGCAGGATCGTTTTAGCTTTTTGGATCTATAGCCAGCACCTTGTCAGCCTCAGCCGCGAGACAAATGTACTCTGAGTTACTCAGCGTAACCTCGCCGTCCTTAATAAGATAAGCGGTAGCTTTGAGCAAATAACGCGCGTTAATGTATGTCTTTTCATCGTTAACGTATTTAAAAGTATTGCGGTAGCTTTTGCCGTACTGCACACGGTCTTTATTTGTCAAAGCAGACTGCGGAATTTCACTGAGCTGAATGCTTCGTGTTTTAGATGATTTGGATGGGTTGAAAACATAGGATGAAGCATTATTCAAAATAGCCGCCTTTAGATTACCCGGATCAGAAACCTGTCGGTAATCCCTGTCGGGATTAAAGGTCGCGCCCGCCGGCAGTGTCGCGCACAGCTCAAACACAACGCCCGTTCGGTATGTTCCCGCCGGAGCAGTGTAAATATCCTCAGCTCCGTCCTCAAAGGCAATCTCAAAGTCTGTATAGAGAATATCGGTTGTGCCGTTTTGGGGAACTTCATCATTCTGGTCAGTCCAAGTGTTACGCGTATCTCCGATATGAGTTAGGGTGATCTCATTCAGCGATGCAGCTTCTGAGACCGATTCTCCATACACCGGGGTAATCCAGTAGCTGTCCATCATACAAAGGTCAAAGAGAGTATCGTAGCTCTTTGCAACTACCGAGCCGTTCTCGGTCTTGCGAACCTCCCAGTAAGCAAATGCCTTTCCGTCGTATACTTCGGCAGCCTCAATGGCACGCATATTTTCGGACTGCTTATAGTTCGAGCCGTAAGGAATCGAAATAGTTGTATATGCCCCTGAAGGAGTTGTACGGAAGTTAGCAAATACATTCTTTTTTGACTGAACAGCTTGGACGCCGGTGACAATTCTGTCATCCGTGCCTTCCTCGCTGTCTCCCTTTACGGAGTCTTTAGTAATATACTTAGCGTCGTCAGACCAGCTGAGCACCTCGCCGAAGTTGCTCTCATACGGAGCGTTAGAAAGGATAAATTCATCGGTCAGCGCGTAAAAACCGTCCTTTGTAATTTTGGTATTCTCGCTATTTTCATTCAAATCATCTCCGCTGAGAGTACCCTTCTTGACGTAGGTTTTGTTTTCTCCTTTGCGTGAGATGAAGTTATAGTTGAGCGTGTAGGGCATCTCGGTGACCTCGCGGCGGGTATAGACAGCAATCAAATGCTGGTTCTTTCTTCTTGAAAGCTGACTTGACAGCGAATCCGGAGACCATTCACCGCCGTTCCAATTGTGCTTGGGGATAAGGTCGTTATTCTGCTCCTCGTCAATCTCCCACCACTCGGCGAACTCGTACTTATATACACGTTCATCTATATTCTGCATATACAGCGAGTAGCCGTCGTTCTTGTGCCATGCGATCTGCGTATGGTTTTGATACATGCTTGGGCTGGCGAATACAACTTCTTTTCCGCCGTATTCGCCGCTCGACCGAAGCTCTTTGTTATCAATCTTCTGCTGCAGGTAAGCCTTCAAGTCGGAATCCTGCATCGCGTACATCTGAGTCTTGGTGTAATCGTCGCAGAAGTAGAAATCGACGTCCATCTGCACCATTTCCTGCTTTACGAGCGCATAGTATTTAGTGTTTCTGTCGGGCAGACTGCCGTTTGTTCCCAAATCCTGCTTAGTAAGGGTTTCATTGGTTGTCAGGCGGTTCTCGGCAGGATCGTTCTCGTTATAATCGGGAGATGTGTACCAACCGAGGAAGGTATACTTGTGGAGATGGAGATCCACTTCCCTGTTGCCCTCAGTGATTTTCTCATTGTTGGTATCATGGAACGTGACATTCTGAATCTGGTCGTAGTTCTCGACCGTCTGGCGGTTCACAGAGAGTCTGCCGAACAGCGGATCACCCGTGCCGGCGTCATAGTCCGTCTCGCCGTTATTGTTAACGCAGACCATCCGGTAATTCAGGTCGCGCTCAACATCCTTGCGGTAATAAACCCTGATATAGTTGACGAGGGAGCCGTCCTCAGCAGGCTGGATATTGATTTTAACGTCGTTGAGCGTTCCGTCGGCATTCGTCATTCGGGTATAAGCCGTTACACCGTCCGGGCTTGTGTAGTTGTAGTCGGTGGGAACGTCAATCGTCACAGTTGAGCCCACGAGAGAAGAACCCGCGTTCGGGAAGGTCTCAAGAACGCCGTTCCACATATTCTCACGCTCCGACTCAGTCGCCTGATCATAGGCTTTGGCGGCGGTGTGGTCAACAAATTCATAAGAATAATGGTAGCTTTTGCGGTCAAAGTAGAGTCGAATCGTTTTCTTATCCGTGTCGACAATAGTAACGCTGCCGTTATCGGCGACAGGAATCGGGCTCTCGCTCACAGAGCCGTCGGAAGCAACATAGGTATATTCCGCCTTGCCGGGCGAGCGTTCGAAGCCGTCGGCAATAATCTGCTGCGGAATCGGGCGGGCGTAAATATCGTTGATCGCAACGGTGGTATCGCCCTGCTCCGCAATCGGGATCTCTAAAGATTCCGAAGAGAAAAGCGAGTAGCCGTCACCGTCGAGATTATGCGTATAATACTCGGTCTCGTATATATATTTGGTTGTGTTCTTATGATAGAGGAAGGTGATGACATTGTTGCGCAGCTCCTCCGCCATCTGCTCCTCAGGGGTCGAGGCGGTAGAAGCGGAAAGAATCAGCGTCGCCGAAGAAGGATCGGCGATATATCCCGGAATTACCTTTGCGTCCTCCTTGACAGAGGTGTGGGTGGTAATCTTCTCGATATCATGTCCCTCAGAGTTGATCGGTTTGCTTGTATCCGCGTCAAGGTAGCGGACGCGGTAATGAACCTTATCCTTCTGGATATATTCGAAGGTATATTCGTTGGGCTTGTATTCCTCGCCCTCCTCATTTGCCTTGACAACAATCGAGTGGGAGTTGACGGTAGGCCACCAGTTTGTACCCTCGTTCTCGTGCTGCTCGGTCCACTTGTACTCGTCGCTCAAATCGTCGCCGGCTTTTGCGTGGAAGGTACGCGTCTTCCAGACGTAGGCGCGTCCGACAGTCGGAGGCGCGACCTCAACGGTTGGTTTGTCGGCGCGTACATAGTTGACCTTGTATTTAGCGACATCCTGAGTAACCCATTCCGCAAATAGCCTGAGCTTTGCGTTTTCGCCGGTAGACTCGGCGTTCAGCGCCGTGACCGGAACGTTCTCCGGCTCGAAACGCCGCGGCACACGGTTGCGGATATAGTACCATCCGGCAAACGAAGCCTTGTCGGCAATCGGCGTCAGCTCGGGTCTATTGCTTTCTCCGTCATGTACGTCGGCGGGAATGTGATTGAGCGGTACATAGGAGCCGTACTCAACCGTCCATTCCGTTATCGGATCCCCGTTTTCGTCCTCACCCAGTACAATGCGATTGGTGTCCTCGTAGTATTCGTTGTAGTTGTTGTAGAATACTACGTCTATCTTCTTGGGCGACCATTTGGCGTAGAAGGTCATATCGTAGGCGGGCATCGTCGCCGTGTCAACATTCACCTGACGGAAATAATAGGGTGTGTAGTACCAGCCGGAGAACGTATAGTTATCTCCCAGCTCGGGAATGAAGTAATTTGGATTCGACCAGTAGTAACGGTATTCTCCCTCGTGCTCACCGGACGCGTAAACAGCATTCAGTGGCGCACCGAACTTGACGGTACGGTTATGGCTCTCGTCCTTACGGTTACCGTTACGGTACTTGAGCGTATATTCGCGGCGGCGATAGAAGAAATTGATGATACCATGACGTTTCTGCGTAGTGTCATCTGACCAGTCAACCTCTGTGTTTGTTTCGTCAAGGACAACCTTAGTGCCATTCAGCCTGTAGTTCTCCAGCTCAAAGCCTTCCATCTCGGTAGCAGTCTGATCAGAACGGACAGATTCTGTCTTGTCTTTTCCATTGGACTTTCCGGTATACGGATATTGTGAACCGGAGTCTATTGTTTCAACAATATGATTGCTTTTAAGCCCATACCAAAAGGTTCGCTTGATCCCATCGCGTACGGTTTCAAACTGCCTGATATCCAGATAGGGCTGACCCTCTCCGGTGAGCACAGACGTGTCATAATTTGAATTTTTCAGGAGCTCTACCTCTTTGTCCAGCAACTCTACATAGTTGTTGTAGGTAAAGTGCAGAACTCTGTCCATACCATAGTTCCAGTCATTGGATTTAGTAGATGTATTTGTCCAAGACAGAAGAAAATGCAGCTCATCGTTAGTCCTGCTTTTATTTCTGAGCATCATCGCAGTAGTGAGTTTTTCAAAGGTGCCCTTTACGGTAAAGTTATCATTACCGCCGTTTGCCCTTATATTATTATAATGAAAGTTCGTATCATACTCTACTGCCCAACTGCCCGGAACGCACATCTGTTCCGAATTGTATCCCTTTTTATGAACGCTCTGCACCGCATCAATCAGCCATTTATTATCCAGCGGAGCGCCAAACTTAGCCTTGACCTCATAGAAATAGTAATTATAATCGCCGTAGGGCTTTACCTGCTCATATATATACGGCAGATAATCAGGACTGTGCGGATCTGTGTACTTAGTGTTTAGTGTAGGCTTATTTTCACCGATATTTGCTTGCCACGTTCCCTGCGAAACAGCCTTAAGTGCATTTTCTTTTCCTTTGATATAATCATATCTTGTAAAAGCCTTTGTGCTGTTTGTCAAGTCGATCGTACCGTCGGATATCGTTTCTCTGGCATAATAGAATTTCAGCGTAAACTCCTTACGGCGGAAATAGACGTTGAAGCGCGTCGTACCGTCGCCGCGAACCGTTACCGAGGTATCGGTTCTGTAGTTAGGGACGGGTGTGTTCTCAGCAGTATTCAGCTCAAAATAAATCCCATTTCCGGCGAGCTGTTCGCTGGTTCCCTGACTGATATCGTTAAAGTCGATGATGACGCCGTCTTTATCGTACTTATACACCAGTGCCTCGGGCAATCGGTCGCCGTTTTCATCAAAGGCATGATCTTCGTTATTTCGCGGATCGCTCGGGTTAGCATAACCAAGATTAAACGAGAAGAAATCCTTGATTGGAACCGTTTCGTCGCCGCTGCCGGAGTATATTCCCTCATCTTTTGCCTTTTTTGCCTTATTTCGAATGATCGTGTCAGGCGTGATCGTCATTCCCGGTTTGATGAGGATCGTATTCCCGTTTTCGTCATAGATATTGTAGACATCCTTCGCGGCGATAACGGAATAATTCTGCGAGACCTTTGCCTGAATCTGCTCCTCGGTCAGTCCCTCAAATTCCTCGGCGGTATTTTTCAGGTCGCTGTCAGCGTTTTCAAACCAGTAGACAACACTGCAGCTTGTCGTTCCGGGAGCCCAGATTGCTCTGTAGTAGGTATTCTTCGCAGGGATAATCTGATCGCCCTCAAGGTTCAGCAGGTTCTCTGTCGCGGTCGCCTGTTCCTCGGTGATAACATTGCCGTTCTCATCTATATAATGCCAGTCCGCTCCCTCAACGGCGGAGTCGACATCCGTACGCGCCCAGCCGCGGAAGGTGTAGCCCAGCCGCTTAGGCTCGTCTACGTGATAGATGGTCTGGTACTTGGCGTAGATCGGTTCTACGCCGTAGCCGCCCTCGCCGAGGTCAAAGCCGACTGTATAATAGTTGCGGTCATAATAAAGTCTGAACACTGTGGAGCCGTCGGCGGCGATAGCGTCGGGCTCGTGGAACAGAGAGGTAAAGCCCTCGACCTCTACATCCTCAAGATGATCGGGGAAGCTGCCGGTTTTGCCGAGCAGATCCTGATACTTCGCGTTGAGGGTTTGGTCGGTCGTATACAGGTCGTCATACACGTTTTGCAGATAGTAGCGAGCTCTGTAATGCGACAAACCCGCGACATAATAGACCGTGTAAGTCACGTTATGATCAAGAGAATCGATATTGACGGCAGTCTTTTTAGCCAACGCTCCGTTATCCGGGAGCGCCATGGGGTTAGTCTCGTCCTCATTGAGCATCATTGGGTCGTAGCCGTTGACGTTGGGGTTAGTAACCGTGATGTTGACCGGTTTATCTGCGGAGAACGTCGCAATATACGGGTCGTGCGCGTGGGTTCCGTCAACATAAAGATAATTGATACGGATGGTATAGTACGTAGTCGCGTGAACGATTACACACGTAACAATCGCGCTGAGCAAAAACAGCGCCAGCACAGCCACATACACTACGCTCTTCTTAAAACGCAATAACATATCCTCATCTCCTTTACCTTAAAATGCTATAGGTACAGTTATACTAATACTTTTGTATTGTAACCTAAAATGTTCACATGTGCAAATTTCAGAAAAACAGCGTAATTGGTGACTTTTCACAACCATTTTTTTCGCATTAACACGTATATTGCAAAAATTTATCGTGATATTAACTAACTATAAATGAAAAATTTAATTATTGTTTAACATATTTATGCAATGAAGCTTCTGACTTTTGTATGATTTCACAAAAATGTGACAGCGCGGTGAACAAAGCAGTTTCTATAAATAAAAAGCCAAGCGCGGATTCCGCAACGGAGCCCGCTCTTGGCTTTTCTATTAATGATATTATAAACTAATAATCTACGTATTCACATTACCCGGTTTTTTAACAGGCTGATTGTAACGCTCCTTCTTCCGCGCGCGGATAAAAAACCGGAACATAAGTACAATCAGAACAATATCCAAAACCGCAAGCGCGAGAGCGATCAACATAAAGCCCTCGTTAATTTCAATAAACTCGGGAGTCAGAGAAAAATCATACACCCCGTGCAGCAGCCACGGCAGAAGGAAGGCAATAACCCCATATACTTTCTTATCGGTATAAAGCTTCTTTCCGTAGTACCAGCCCATTATAAAGCCGTAGCCGATGTGGCCCATAGTAAAGCCGCGCACAAGCATAACTATCGGGGTGGCTCCGATCGCGTAGGGGATGTCCTCAATCAAGCCGAAGCCCAGTCCGATTATTGTCATAAGCGCGGTAATGTCAGCCCATGTGTATTCGCGGGACTTCTTTTTCAGCATAAAGCGGAACGCGAAAAACTTAACAAGCTCCTCCGCGAACGCAAGGACAATAATCTTATAAAAAACGTTATACAGAATAACATTGGTATCCTGCAAGCGCGTCAGCCTGAGTATGATGTAGAATACCGCTGAAACTCCGATAACCGGGAACACGCTTATCAGTCCTCTTATCAAAGCGGAATTAGCACATTTTTTGTACTCCGGATCCTCTTTCCTGCGTTTTTTCAACCACAAAAAGATTAATACCGTCGGCACAATACTCAACAAAAATACAATTATATTAATTATCATATTCCCCTCTGATATTTCTTATAATACATTTCTCATACCGCCGAGACCGTTTGCTTCCGTACTGTTGCCGAACAAATTAGCGTTATCGAATTTCGACGAATCTATGTCGGGAACAGAAGAACACAAAACGTCCTTCTCGGTCAGCTCCTCTGCTGTAACTAAAGGAGCTTTGTACAAATATTTCATTTTTAGTATCTCCTTATCTGACCGCGTTTTCGAGCGTTTCATAGCTTGCGCAGCAGCCTCTGAATGCCTCGCCGTTTGAGTTTGTGTAAGCGGAGTAATATTTTGCTCCGTCAATTTCTACGTAGAAGCGTACCGCTACTCCCTGAGTATCGGGGATATCGTTGACCGCGAGGGTAACGTACTTGTATGCCGTATCGGTGCTGCTGTCGCCGTAACGCGCGTCGCCGGTGATGTTGTTTGAGGTGTTCTTGCAGGAAATTGATTTGATATTTCCGCTGTTTTCGTTAATCAAATTCTGCATTATATCAAAGCCGCTCATCGGGGTCGCGCCGGCAAACCCGGCTGTATTGTTCTTGGAGGTTTTTACTATCTCAAAACCGTAGTCGATATTATCCTTGCCGACAAACTCGGAGCTTAATTCCGCGACAAAGCGAAGTCCGCTGCCTGCCGTATCGGTCTTTATCGTCTCTTTCTTCTGCACGCCTAAAAGCTTAGCCTTTGTATAAACAAGCGAATCGGAAAGGCTAAAGAGGTTTCCGTCATTTTCGAGCGCTGTCGCGGCTGTAATCTCCGGCGAGTAGGAAGCATCAAGAGGGTTTTCCAATGCTTTTTCATTTGTATATTCCTTACCCTCAAAGCTTGCGGCAGCAATATACTTAGGCGCGCCGTTTTCGTACTCTGATATAATTTCCGCGTCAACCGTTTCCTCGTGTTTGCAGCGCGGGTCTGTGCAGGTAAACTTCGCTGACGCCGAGCTGTAATCGTCAGCCCAAATCCATACCGGATTTCCGTAGGAATGAGCGTCGTCGGTAATAACATAGGTTATGCTTTTCTGCATAAAATTGCTGCGGTTGAAAGCTGTTGCGTGCTTCAAGCGCGCCGTGACGGTCATATTGTTGAATACGCCCCTGCCCGCAGATATGATCCCCTCATAATCAAGCTTGATATCAAGCGTATAGCCGTTTGGACTGTTTGCCCAGGAAAAAGCGTAGTCACCAAGCTTACTGAGGTTAGACGTATCACCCTGAACCTTCTTTACCCACATTGTGTAGAATGTGTAGCCCTTAATCTCCTCGATGTTCTCGTTGAGAGTAAGAGTAAACTGCGGCTTCTGGTTGGAGTTTTCTATAAAAGCACTTTTGTTATCCGTTCCGAGAACGGTAACCGGCTTGCCGTTATAGGTCTTTGGAATTACAAGCTCTGTGAGATTATCCGTCGGACCTGTGTAAAAGTTAATCTGATATGTACTGCCGTTGTCGGTAAAATCAAAGTACGACAGCTCAACCGAGTCAATTCTTTTTCCGATTTCTCCGTTCTCGACTGTGTAATATTCATTGCCGAGCTGAACATACTCAACATTGCCAAGGTGGTATTCGCCGTTTTTGTCAATATACGGCTCCTTAGCAGGAGTAATCTCGGTGAATTCGGCGTACACCGTTACAGGTCTGTCAATCATAACCAACTCGTTGTCGATTATTTCAACAGGATCGTTCCATTCCGGTTCCTTAGCGTAAAGGTTTAAAAGCACCCATCCCCTATCCGGAGTAACGGTAAGCGGTACTCTGTCGTTAAACTGCGCCGTGTCGGCACCCGTGACAGTTCCGTGACCGTCGGATACGTATGTAATGCTAAGGTCTGCTTTCTTAAAGGTTGCGAACACCTTAACCTCATACGCGGGCATCGTAAAAGTATTATTCTCAATTCGGGTAAAGGCTCCCGCGTTGTCCCTCAAGCTCAGATAAGCAAGCTCATATCCGCTGACCGGTATAGCTTTGACTGTGACAGTATCGCCTTCATCGGCGTACATCGGTCCCGACACCCAGCCGTCGTCAGGGTCGTTATAGTTTACCGCGTATCTCTTATGACCAAATACAGGAGTAACGGTTACTTCGCTGTCAGGCATAATAAACTTATTCTCGGTTACTTTAATCTCATTATTTAATGCGTCCTTAACCGATATTGACTCTAAGTTATATCCGCTATCCGGCTTTGCAGTCAGGGCAACCGCCTCTCCTGTATACGCGGAGTCCTTGTCTGCTGTTACCACGCCGTGCGCCGCGGCTTTAATCGTAATGCTTGAATGCGCCTTATCAACTGATTCTGTAGCGTTATAGGTGTTGCCCCCGAACTCAGCCGAAGCTGTGTAGACAGTTTTTGTGAGCTCATCAGACTCGGTAACCGCAGCGTCAACTGTTTGCTCATGCTCGCATCTGGAATTCGTACAGGTAAAGGTCGCTGTCGCCGAGCTGTTGTCGCTTGACC
>CAMHHL010000013.1 GCA_946184925.1 uncultured Clostridia bacterium
AAGCAAAAAACAATTTATATTCTCCGCTCAGTTTGCTGCTGCGCAGCAACGAGCTATGAGTAGCGAAATGCGCGCAAAGCGCGCCTTTCTTGTTAGAGGCGCGAAAAATTGCAGACAACTTTTTGTTGATTGCGAGGTTGATTTATTTTATAATTATAATGATTTAGACTAGGCTTTTTGCCGAAAAAGGAGTTTTGAAAATGAAAAAAGCACTGTCAATTCTGCTTTGCCTTACTGTTATCGTCAGCGCGGTGATATGCGCGGTTCCCGCAAA
This sequence comes from uncultured Clostridia bacterium, assembly GCA_946184925.1. Lineage (GTDB taxonomy): Bacteria > Bacillota > Clostridia > Oscillospirales > Acutalibacteraceae > Ruminococcoides. Next base: position 275 of record CAMHHL010000013.1, read on the forward strand.
CGCCGCAGACGCTCCCGAAAGCACAGGCTACACACAGAAAACCGCGCTCAAGAATGCCGACGACTTCTCGTGGGATAATGCTTCGGTCTATTTTCTGCTAACCGACCGTTTCTACAACGGCAACACTTCCAACGACCATTCCTACGGCAGAGCGACTGATTCAAGCGGTCAGCCTATTTCAGGCTGGAACACCGCTCCCGGAACCTTCCACGGCGGCGACTTCGCCGGAATCACCAAGAAGCTCGAGGAGGGCTATTTTGACAAGCTGGGCGTAAGCGCAATCTGGCTCTCGGCTCCATATGAGCAGATTCACGGCTATGTCACCCCCGGCGGCGACAACGATTTTGCGCACTATTCCTACCACGGCTACTATGTCCTCGACTACACCGAGCCCGACCTGAACTTCGGCACCAAGGAAGAGTTCCGCACCATGGTTGACACAGCCCACAAGCACGGCATCCGTGTGGTAATGGACATAGTTATGAACCATGCCGGCTACAACACAATTCAGGATATGTTCGAGTTCAACTTCGGCAGCTTTAAGGACAAATCCGCAGCCCGGCAGTACATTCACCGAATTACCAACGTCAACAGTCTCCACGATACGGTCGATTACGAAAACGGCTCCGCCGAGTGGGGCAGATGGTGGGGTGACAGCTGGGTGCGCAGCGGTCTGCCGGGTTATCACAACGACGGCGGCGGAGACCAGACTATGTGTCTCTCCGGGCTTCCCGACTTCCGCACCGAGTCCTCAGCGAGCGTAAGCATTCCGACCTTCCTACAGGAAAAATGGAAGAAGGAAGGCACATACAACTCCAAAATCAGCAAGTACGGCAGTTCCAACACCGTAACTGGCTATATATCAAGCTGGCTTGCCGACTGGGTAGAGACCTACGGCGTTGACGGCTTCCGCTGCGACACCGCCAAGCACGTTGAGTTCGCATCATGGAAAAAGCTCAAGACAAGCTGCGTCGAGGCTCTCAAAAAATGGCGTCAGAACAACCCCTCAAAGGCAGGCGCTAACTGGACTGACGACTTCTGGATGACCGGCGAGTGCTGGGGCTATCAGCTCGGCAACAGCGGCTACTATTCAGAGGGCGGATTCGATTCCATGATTAACTTCATGTTCTCGGGAAGCGGCGTTCCGGGCGTCAGCTCAATCGACGGAACCTATCAGAACTACGCTTCAACCATCAACACCCAGCAGGGCTTCAATTCACTTCTCTATATCTCTTCTCACGACTCCAATCTCGCGAGGAACGACCTCGGATATCAAGGCTCGGCATTCCAGCTTATGCCGGGCGGAATTCAGATTTATTACGGCGATGAGACCAACCGTCCGCTTGTCACGAGCATCGGCTTTGACGGCAACGGCGGCAGCGGCCACACTCTCCGAAGCGACATGAACTGGAGCTCAATTGACCAGGGACTTCTCGCTCACTGGCAGAAGGTCGGTCAGTTCAGGCGCAAGCACGTCTGCATCGGCGCCGGCGACCATCAGCTTATCTCGTCATATAATTCCTCAACAGGCTACACCTTCTCCCGAAGCTATGACAACGGCGAGATGACCGACAGCATAATCGCCGTAATCGGCGCTCCCAAGAATACAAAAATCGCCGTTGACGTATCCTCAATGTGGGGCGACGGAAAGACCGTCACCAACTTCTATGACGGCACAACCGCTGTTGTTAAAGACGGCAAGGCTGAATTCAACACCGGAGCCTACGGAACAATCCTTATCGAAGGCCCCCAGTCAACGATTCACATGAGCCTAAAGGGCGCCTATTCGTTCTATGACAGCGAGAAGGTCACAGTCTCGCTCCGCGGCGCTGATTACGCCATGGCGTCCGTCAACGGCGGCACAGCGTTCAAGGTTGTCGACGGTCAGAGCTTTGATATCGGTGCCGGAATCGGTCTCGGAGAGGTATTTAAGGTCAAGCTTACCGCGACAAACTCGGTTGAAACTCTCGACAAATCCTTCACCTTCAAGAAGAAGGACCCTAATGCGGTCACAACTATTTATTTTGACAACGCGTCCTACAACTGGAGCGAGGTCAACGCGTATATCTATGACGAAAGCGGAAGCGAGGTCAAGGCTAACGCCAAGTGGCCGGGCGAGGCGATGAAGCTCGACGCTCAGCTCGGACTGTATACCCTCGAGGTTGACGATGACCTAGTCAACGGACTTGTCATCTTCAACGCGGGACAGGGTTCTCCTAACCGCTATCCGCAGGGCGACGGCGCAAAGGGACTCGAGATTAACGAGACAAATATGATTTTCCTCTCAGGCAACAATTGGGAACCCTACACCGGTCAGCACGGCGAGCCTGTAACCGAGCCCGACCCGTCCGAGATGACAACAATTTATTTTGATAATTCAACCTCGAATTTCAACACGCCATATGTATATTACTGGCGCGCGTCCACCAACTCGGGCGAAAAAGCGTGGCCGGGACTTGCTATGACGAAGTACAAGGACAACATCTGGAAGGCGACGTTCCCCAAGGATTATGACATGTGCATCTTCTCCGACAGCGGAAAGGGACAGTCGGGCGATATTCAGATTTCCGGTACCAATCAGCTCTACAGCGGTTCCGCATGGAGCCCCTACGCTGACGCCGAAACCCAGCCTGCAACCCAAGCGCCTACACAAGCACCAACTCAGGCACCCACTCAGGCGCCCACGGCGAAGCCGACAACACCGACGCAGGCTCCCACAGCCGTACCAACAAATCCGGGACCGACCGCTCCGATTCATTCTCAGGACTATATCCTGCTCGGCGACGTTAACTTTGACGGAGCGATAAACATCATGGACGTCACCGCGATTCAGAAGCATTTGGCGTATTCCAAAACTCTGACCGCCAAGGAACAGGCGGCGGCAGACTGCGATAACGATGGCTACATCTCAATTAAGGACGCCACTGTAATTCAGCTTTATATCGTCGGCTCAACCAAGCAGAAAACCAAGTGCGGAAGCTATATCTACTACGCGGATTCCACTCCCGGCGGTTCGGAGCCGACAGCCGCTCCGACACAGCTGCCTACTCAGGCACCCACACAAGCTTCCACTCAAGCACCGACACAAGCTCCGACCGAGCAGCCGACACAGGCTCCCACCGAAGCTTCCTCGGACTATATCTACTATAAGGACAACGAGAACTGGGGCAACATCAACGCCTATTTCTGGTCTGATGAAAACAAGACTATGATGAGCTGGCCGGGTACTCCCATGGAGAAGATAGGAGACAATATCTACAGGTACGAAATACCTTCCGGCGCCACATGGGTAATCTTTAACGGCGGCAACCGCAAGACTGCCGACCTCAAGATTCCCGGAGTGAATCAGATTCATGACAACGGCTGGATGCCTTATTCGGAGTAATACATCATAGAATCAAGCAAGAGGCTGACGTCGCGTCAGCCTCTTTTACATCAAGTGAATTAATATAAATAATAATAGAGCGCGGGAAATGTTCTTATTGCAGTCCGACCAGAAATCTTTGAATAGCGGTTGCGTCCATTACGTCGATAACTCCGTCATCATTGAAGTCGGCGAGCCCAAGTTGTAAATTGTCGAAGCTTTCAAGAGCGACAATGTATCTCTGAATCGCTGTCGCGTCCGCGACTGTCAGCTCTCCGTCTCTGTCAACGTCACCGTGCGTATAGAACACATCCCTGAATACACTCAGAGAGGGGAGAGCCTTTCCCTGCGCATCGAAGAAAGCCTGATTGTCAACCGAAGAGCCCCCGTACCATTTTCCGGCATTGTCGGGGTCATATTCCGCCGAGTATGACGACGCCCAGCCGCAGCCGTATTTTTCCCAAACGGCGCTGTTCTTTTTCCATTGTTCCGTTAGCGCGTTGCCGCTGAGCCCGGTTGTGTCTCCGACGGTAATCCAAGCGCCTTCCCAGTAGAACATACCGAGCCCTTTGCCGTCCGGAACATTGTTGACCGCGTTCATAACGGCTCTGACCTCCTCCGCCTGACCGTCGGGCGAGTAATCCCACAGCATGTCCGGTGCGTCGCTTCCGGAGCCTTCGCTGATGAGATTCCCGAAACCGTCGGTGTCGCCGAGAGTATAGGGATATGAAGTTTCGGCAACCATGGTGTATTTTCCGTAGGTTTTTGAGATGTGCGTGAATACCTCGGTGAGGTTTTCAAGACTGCCGTGAATATTCGGATAATATGAGCTTGCGAACACGTCATAATCAACCTTGTGCTCGTCGAGCAGCTTTGCGTACCATTTCATGGTGTCCGCGTTGTTCGGGTTGGTGAAGTGAACAGCGACGAGGCAATTTGAATCGAACTCCCTGACCGCCTCGCTTCCTGCCGAGAAAATCTGCGGAAAGGTATCGTAGTTGCTTTCTCCGGCAATTCCGGAGTTTGTTTCATTGCCTACCTGAACCATTCCGACGTCAGCTCCTGCCGCCTTTATAGTCTTGAGCGAGCTGAGCGTGAATTCCTTCACAGCCGTACATTTTTGCGCGAGCGTCAGCTGTGCCCATGCCTTGGGAGCTTTCTGCGCCGCCGGGTCAGCCCAGAAGTCTGAATAATGGAAATCGACAAGCAGCTTCATTCCGTACTGCGCGGCTCTCCTGCCGATTGTCGCCGCGGCGTTTACGTCGCAGTTACCGCCGCCGTAGCCGTTACCGGCGGAGTTATACGGGTCGTTCCATACCCTCACCCTGATGTAGTTTACTCCGTTTCTCGCGAGGATTCTGAAAAGCTCGTTGCGATTGCCGTTCTTGTCGGCGAAGCTTACCCCTGCTTTTTCCAGCGAGAGCACGGACGAAACGTCCATACCTCTGATGAAATCCGGGTTATTGAACTTGATTTTTTCTGTCTTTCCCTCAGCTGTAAAACCGAGGCAGAGAACGAGGATAACCGACAGTAAAACAGCGCAGACTTTTTTCATAACAATTCGCTCCTTTTCTTATGAGCTAATTATATCACAGCGCCGGGTGTTTTCACAAGATGAAATATTTTTTAATATACGGCTTTACAAACGGCGTCTATTCTATTAAAATTATAGTCAGAAAAACTGATAAAGAGGTAGCTATGAAATTCGGAATACTCTTCAACAAAAGTAATATGAACATCGGCGACGATATCCAGGCGTATGCCACCGGAAGATTCCTTCCGCGGATTGATTATTTCATCGACCGCGAGACGCTCGACAACTTCAAAACCGACAACGGCGAGCCTGTCGCGGTGATTATGAACGCGTGGTATATGTGGAAAAAATGGAACTGGCCGCCGTCCGAATACATCTATCCGCTCATGCTCGGATTCCATTACGCAGATCATCAGCTCGCTAACCAGTGGTACGGCTCGCCGATGAAGTATGAGTTTCTCGAGGGGCTCGGCGGCGACTGGCTCAGGGCTTATTCGCCCGTTGGCTGCCGCGATATGTTTACGCTCTCAAATCTAAAAAAGCTCGGTATCGACTCCTATTTCAGCGGTTGCATCACCATGACGCTCCCCAAAATGCCCGAAACAGCCGACAAGGGCAGCTATATCTGCGTTGTCGATGTTGTGAAAAAGGTCAAGACGAAGCTTCACGAGCAGCTTGATGATAAAATCGAAATCCGCGAGATTTCTCATCTCCGCGAGCGTGACGAAAACCTGTCGTGGGACGAGCGCAAGCGTATGGTTGAGGAGCTCCTGACGGTGTATCAAAATGCTCGCTGCGTTGTAACGCGCCGGCTTCACTGCGCTCTGCCGTGCCTTGCGATGGGCGTTCCGGTTCTGCTCGTCAGGGGAGATGAGGACGACACACGCTTCGACCCCTACTACGATTTGCTTCACTATTGCCCTGTCGACGATTTGCTCGGGGATAACTGCTCCTATGATTACCTCGCGCCTCCGCCGAACAAGCCGGATTTTGAGCAGTACCGCGACAGCATCATCAAGACTGTCACCGGCTTTGTGGACGAGGCTTCAAAAATAACAGAAAAAGCCGACGCGCTCAGAAAGACTACCTACACTCCCGATGAGCTCACCGCATGGCGCCATGACGTCATGAAAAGCGCTCTCGACACATGGCTTGACGACGACCACCGAAAGCACGAGGTTGAGGTTGAGCGCAAGCGCGAGCTCAGAGAAATAAGCTCCGCTCTGAAAAAAGCGAACTCAACCCTCGAGCGCAAGGCGCTCAGGATTGATGAGCTCAAGGAGAAAATCAACGAAAAGAACGGCAAAATCTACGCACTCAGGGACGAAAAAAAGGCTCTCGAGGACAAGCTCAAAGCCCTTGAAGACAGCCTGAAAACGACTCAGTCTGAGCTTGAAACGCTCAGAAACGAGCCGCTCACCAAAACAATCGGAAGAAAGCTAAGAAAAGATAAATAAGGAGGTGCGCTATGCCTGAATATTACAAGGAAGCGTTAAAGCTCGCCCAAAAAGAATACAGAAGCTGCGTCGCGAAGGGTGAATCTCCCTGCCTTCCGGTGCTTGATGATTTCCTTCCCAAGGAGAAGACCTCAACGGGAATCGACATCGGTCTTGTACAGGTTCCGGCTGAATTCATCGTCGGCACAAAGACGCGCGGACGCGTGAGTGCTTTTGCCCCGAATTTTATGCCCATCATGGAAGAGGGCACCGAGTTTTCCGCCAAGTGGAAAAATCTCGCCGAGGCTCACGTCACCGAGGGGATCCGTGACCCGATTAAGGCGTATGAATACATGAACCGCTACTACGTCGAGGAGGGCAACAAGCGCGTCAGCGTGCTCAAATACTTCGGCGCGGTTACAATCGCCGCTGAGGTTATCCGCATCCTTCCCGAGAAAACCGACGACGAGCAGGTTGAGCTCTACTATGAATTTCTCAACTTCAACAAGCTCAGCAAGATTAACTTCATAGAATTTTCCACCAAGGGCGCATACGACGAGCTGCAAAAGCTTCTCGGCATCAAGCCCGGCGTCGAGTGGACGGAGGACGACCGCACGCGCTTCTCCGGCGTTTATTACTATTTTAAGCAGGCATATATCGCAAACGGCGGCGCAAAGCTCAATTCAACCGTCGGCGACGCCATGCTCAGATACATGAAGGTTTACGGCTTTGACAGCCTGAGCGAGTCCGACACCGATGAAATCAAGAAGAATCTCAGCAAGATGTGGGAGGACGTCGCGCTTCAGTCGGCGGAGGAGCCGATAAAGCTCCAGCTTGACCCGACCGACGAAAAGAAGGCAAGCCTCATCACCAAGGTGCTCAATCCGATTACACCGTCCGTGCTCAAGGTTGCGTTTCTCTATGACGGAACTCCGGAGCGCTCCGGCTGGGTTCTCGGTCACGAGAAGGGCAGGCTCCATGTTCAGAAGGTTTTTGACGGCAAAATCGAGACTCGCGCCTACACAAACGCAATGGACAATCCGCAGGAGACAATCAAAAAGGCAATCAGTGACGGCAATACCCTGATTTTCACAACCACGCCCAGACTTCTGCCGGTCAGCCTGAGAGCTGCTGTCGAGCACCCGGAGGTCTATATCTTCAACTGTTCCGTCAACAAATCACACCGCTATATCCGCAGCTATTACGCGCGCATGTATGAGGCAAAGTTTGTCCTCGGCGCTATCGCCGGCTCTCTCTCCGACAACGGAAAGCTCGGTTACGTCTGCGACTATCCGATTTACGGCCAGATTGCCGGAATCAACGCCTTTGCGCTCGGAGCCCAGATGGTCAATCCCCGCTCCAAAATCCACCTCGAGTGGTCAGCTGTCAAGGGCGCCAACGACGCGGCGCGCGCGCTGGTAGACAAGGGGATAAGCTTCATTTCAACTCAGGACACCGCACGTTTTCTCGAGGATAACCGCGAGAACTTCGGGCTTTCTTATATTCACCGCGAGGAGCGCGTCCTGCTTGCGAATCCCATTTGGATTTGGGGCAGATATTATGAGGAAATCCTCAAGCGCGTATTCAACAAGACCTTAATCGCCGAGTACGAGAGCAGCAACAAGGCGCTGAACTATTACTGGGGCTTTTCAGCCGGAGTAATCGACGTTGTCTACGGCAATCTGCTCAGCCCGGCTTCAATCAGACTTGGTGACTTTATCAAGGAGAGCATAATTCAAAACGTCTGTATTCCGTTTCTCACTCCGCTGAGAACCCAGTCCGGTGAGATTATCACCGGCGACGAGGAAAAATCTCTCAGCCTTGAGCAGATTGTTGAGATGGATTACCTTGTTGAGAATGTTGTCGGCGATATTCCGAAGTACGAATCCATGACGCCTATGGGTCAGGCGACTGTCGATATGGCAGGAATAGAAAAATCCCAGGATATCTCTGAGGAAAAAACCGCGAAAGCCGGTGACGCGGAATGAGAATCCTGGCAGTAGCTGACGTTGAGTCACAGTATTTTTACGATTATTATTCCCCCGGAAAGCTCGACGGCTATGACCTCATCATAGCCTGCGGCGACGTGAAGGAGGGCTATCTTGAGTTCCTCGTCACTATGGCGGGCTGTCCGCTCGTCTACATTCACGGCAACCACGATGAGAGCTTCAAAAAGCCGCCCGAGGGTTGCATCTGCATAGATGACAGGCTCGTTGAAATCAACGGGCTGCGGATTGTCGGGCTCGGCGGCTCTTATAAATACCGCGAAGGGAAATATATGTACACCGAAAAGGAAATGAACCGCCGAATCCGCAAGCTCCGGCGGTCAATCCGCCGTCACGGCGGATTCGACATACTCGTGACTCATGCTCCGGCTCGCCATCTCAACGACTTCGAAACGCTTCCGCACCGCGGCTTCGAGTGTTTCAACGGGCTGATTGACGAGTACAAGCCCAGGTTTTTCTTCCATGGTCATATCCACCGAAACTACGGCGCTTTCATTCCGCAGCGTACCGCTCGCGGCGACACAACGGTAATCAACGCCTATGAATATTGTGTAGTTGAGTATTAGTGGTTATGAAATTTGCGGAAATGTACCAAGACGTTTCCGAGAGTTTTTTACTGACGATATTACATGAAAAGGGACTGCCAAATCGGCAGTCCCTTGATTGTTTTCGATTAACAGCTTACTTCAATGCTTTCTTTACGGTTTTCTCGTTGTTTTCGTCAACAAGACCGATTTCCGTCATAAGCTCTGCACACTTCTTGGCGTCTTTCTTGTCGCCGTCCTTGAGCATTGCCTCGAGCTCCTCAACTACGCCGTCTTTGTAGAGATTGTACATCTCGTCAGCCTCATAGTCCTCGCCGTACTTTGTTCCGAGCTCGGTGTAGATTGTTTCCACAGCCGACTGACAGTCAGGCTGCTCGTTGACCTTCATAACGCAGTTGGAGTATTTGATAAGGTTCTGAGCTTCCTCGTAGTTTGCGTCTTCCTCGATAACCTGAGCGTAATACTTTGCCGCTTCGGCGAACTTGCCGTTTCTGTAGGCTACGTTGCCGTTCGCGTAAGCCTTGTTCGAGGCTTCAAGCGCGTCGTCCTTCTTATCGGCAGCCTGAGACGAGGTGTCAGCCTTGCTTTCGGAGCCGGACGCTCCGCAGCCGCTGAACGCTGTCACAACCAGCGAGAGCGCAATCAGAACCACCATAAGAATTGAAGCCGTGCGTTTGCCTATAGTTTTATACTGTTTCATGAAAAATACCTCCATTCTTTTTCTCATTATAGCTTTTTGCTATAAATTTGTCAACGTCTTACGTTAATTTTGTGTGAATAATCCAAGCAATGTGATTTCTAACCGTTGTATTTTTCGCAAATATGAATAACACAATTTATTTACACGATAATTACAGAAGGGGAAAGTGTTGTTACATTATTTAAACTTGCAACTATTGGAATAATATGTTAAAATAGCTATAACTATAATTATGCAGTACAGGAGCACACGTTATGAAATACGGCGTTTTGTACAACAAGTATAATGTGAATATCGGTGATGATATTCAGGCGTACGCGACCGCGAGGTTCCTGCCGTCCGTCGATTATTTCATCGACAGGGAGCACATCGACGAGTTCAAATCCGACAACGGCGAGCCCGTTGCCGTCATTATGAATGCGTGGTATATGTGGGCAAAATGGAACTGGCCGCCTTCAAAATATATCGTTCCGGACATGATTGGCTTCCATTATGCTGATCACCAGCTTGCCAAGCAGCCCGGCTCCCCGATTAAGTATGAATTTCTCGAGGGAATCGGCGGCGACTGGCTCAGGGCTTACGGCCCCGTCGGCTGCCGCGACATGTTTACAAAGTCCAAGCTTGAGGAAATCGGCGTTGACGCCTATTTCTCCGGCTGTATCACTATGACGCTTCCGAAAATGCCGGAACGTGAGAACAAGGGAGAGTATATCTGTCTTGTTGACCTTGAGAAGAAGGTTGAGGATAAGCTCAAGCCCATGCTCGAGGAGCAGGGAATTGAAGTCAAAGTCATTACCCAGAACCGCGAGCGCGACGGTGATATGAGCTGGGAGGACAGATGCGCGATGGTCGAGGAGCTCCTCACTGTCTATCAGAACGCCCGCTGCGTTGTCACAAAGAGACTCCACTGCTCGTTGCCGTGTCTTGCGATGGATGTTCCGGTTTTCCTTATCAAGGAAATGGAGGATGACATCCGTTTCGACCCTTACTACGATTTCTTCTACAGAACCACCGTCACAAAGTTCATGAACGACGAATATGAGTACGACTTTCTCAATCCGCCGAAGAACAAGGGAATGCACATCAAATACCGCGAGAGAATTATAGAAAACTGCGAGAACTTCATCCGTTCTGTCGAGAACGAAACCCGCACCACTGATGAGCTCAGAAAAACCACCTATACCGACGAAGAAGTGCTCAGATGGCGCCATGATACGATGAAAACCGCGATGGACCTCTGGCTTGTGAAGGGCAGAGGATACCAGAAGGATAACAAAACACTCCGCAAGCGCGACGCTTCAAACAAAAAGGAGATTGAGCGTTTGCTTTCGAGACTTAACGAGGTCAAGGATAAGTGCAACGCACTTCGCGATGAAAAAAAGCGGCTTAATTCCGACATTGAGAACCTCGAAAATGAGAAGAAGGCGCTCGAGAAACAGCGCGACGACTTCCGCGCGCTGTCAAAGTTCCAAAAAATCAAGGCAGTATTCAAAAACGAAGTTTAAGAATCGCCGTTTATATTTTACCGGTTCGCAGCAAATCAGGGGAAAGCGGACAGAAAGGTTATGAAAATGAAGTACGGATTATTAATGCACAAGCCCACAACCAACTGGGGCGACGACATTCAGTCTTACGCGATAAGGCAGTTTCTTCCGCACGTTGATTATATAATCGACCGCGAAAAGATTCACAGCTTTGAAAGCGACGACAAGGAGCCCGTTGCTGTCGTTATGGCGGCATGGTGGATGTGGTATAAATGGAATTGGCCGCCGTCAAAGTATGTTTTGCCTTATTTTGTAGGCTTCCATTATTCCGATAACAAGGCTGCAAAGCAGGCAGGCTGCCCGGCTAACTTCCTGTTTCTTTCGGGACTCGGCGGAAAATATCTTAACAACTGCGGTCCCATCGGCTGTCGTGACTATTTCACACGCGACAACCTCCGCGCTCAGAATGTCAACGCTGAATTCTCCGGCTGTATCACTCTCACGCTTCCTCAGCAGAAGAAGATAAAGCCCGAGAAGGAGTATATCTGCATCGTTGACGTAGCAGCTTCGGTTGAGAAGAAAATCCGCAAGCAGCTCGAAGGCACCGATATTGAAATCAAGAAGATTTCCCACGATCTTCCCAAGGATCACCCCAAAAAGTCGTGGCAGCAGAGAATGGACGAGGTTGAGGAACTTCTCACAATCTATCAGAACGCAAAATGCGTCGTAACACGCCGTCTGCACTGCGCTCTGCCGTGTCTTGCGATGGGCGTTCCTACTCTTCTTGCAATTCACACTCTTGAGAGTATCCGCTTCATTCCTTACTATGACTGGCTGCACTGCTGTCTTCCGTCGCAGTTCGTGAGCGGAGAGTATAAGTATGACGTTACAAATCCTCCGGCAAACCCGACTGAGCATCTCAGAACCCGAAACAACCTGATTAACGGGGTCAAAAACTTTGTCGCCGAGGCTGAGAAGAATACGAAGTCAGTTGACGAGCTCAGGCTGCTCAAAAAATCTGACAAGGGTATCGAGAAATGGCGCCGCAGGATGATGAAAAAGACCGCCGCGATGTGGGAGGAGGAGCTTGCTCCCGACCTTACCGACGGCGAGAAAAAGACAAACGCCGAAATCTACAAGGAAATCAAAGCCGCAAAGAGAAACGTATTCCTCCAGAATGAGAAGTACGAGAAGCTTATGGTGACCTACCTCAAGCAGTCCAGACGCGTTTTCAAGGCGAAGAAGGACGCCGAAAAAAAGTCTAAGAAAAAGAAATGATACAATGCCCCGGCTTTCGTATCCGGGGCAGTTTATTTGACATATAATGAGTGTTCAAAGTCAAAATGCACAAACAGCTCAATCGCCGTTATATAAAGTTGTATGAGCACGATAATTGACAAAGATTTATGAATATTGTATAATAATTATTACTGTTTTTAAAACTTTATTAAAAAAAGGAGACGTAGAAAATGAAAAAAGTATTAGCTTTACTTCTTGCTGTAGCTATGGTTGCTTCTATGGCAGTTCTCGCAGGTTGCGGAAACTCCGGAGATAGCAAATCAAGCTCGGCTGAGAGCTCAAAAACAGAGGCTAAGGCAGACGAAGGCAAGACATATGTTATCTATTCCGACAACGCTTTTGCTCCCTTTGAGTTCCTCGATGACAAGACAAACGAGTACATCGGCGTCGATATGGACATCATGGCTGCCGTAGCCGAGGATCAGGGCATCAAGTATGAGATGCACAACGAGGGCTTCGACGCTTCCATGGGCGCTGTTCAGGCTGGTCAGGCTGACGCTATGATCGCCGGTATGACAATCACTGACGAGAGAAAAGAAACTTTTGACTTCTCCGACGCATATTTTGACGACGGTCAGGTTCTCGTAGTTAAAAAGGGCTCCGATATTAAGGGCTTTGAGGACCTCAAGGGCAAGATGGTAGCCTGCAAGACTTCAACAGTCAGCGGCGAGTATGCCGAGTCCGTAAAGGATGAGTACGGCTTTGAAACAAGCTACTTCGAGGGCTCCGACACTATGTATCAGGCAGTTGTTACAGGCTCCGCCGACGCATGCATCGAGGACTTCTCGGTTATCGGCTGGGCAATCGAGAGCGAGGGCGTAGAGCTTTCAATCATCTCCGAGCCTGTCAACGTTAAGGGATACGGTTTTGCTGTCAAGAAGGGCGCTAACCCCGAGCTTATCGAGAAGTTTAACGCCGGTCTTGCAAGCATAAAGAAATCCGGTAAGTACAAGGAGATTCTTGCTAAATACGGTTATTAATCATTCGTGAGAATCCGGAATTAACTTACCGAAAGATAAGTTGAAGTGTTTGATTCAGCACGGTAGAGGCATACTGTGCTGAATTTTTCCGTAAACGGGGAATTCCCGGCGGAGTATAATTCGGAAAAGGTAGTTGTAATTTATGAATTTTGGTAGAGTTTTATCCGAGGCGACACCGCTTCTGCTCGAGGGCTTGAAGCTGACAATCGGCGTGTCGCTCATTGCTATCGCCATCGGTATAGTCATCGGACTTCTGATGTGCCTGATGAAGATGTCAAACAACATCATCCTCAGGGCAATCGCGGGCGTATATATATGGATTATCCGCGGAACACCTATGCTCGTTCAGGCGTTCATCGTGTTCTTCGGATTTCCTCAGCTTATTCAGGTTTTCTCGCCTTCCTTCAGGCTTGACGCGTTCACTGCGGGCGTAATCACACTCTCGCTCAACGCCGGCGCGTATCTCGCCGAGATTTTCCGCGGCGGTATTCTCGCTGTTCCGAAGGGGCAGAGCGAGGCGGCGCGTTCGCTCGGACTTTCCAAGAGCAAGACAATGCTGAAGGTTGTTCTTCCTCAGGCGTTCAAGTTTTCGATTCCGTCTCTTGTTAATCAGTTTATCATCTCCGTTAAGGATACCTCAATCCTTTCGGTAATCGGTCTTGCCGAAATTGTTAACAAGGCGAAAACCTACGTCGGCAAGAGCTATGAGTTCTTTGCTACATACATATTCGTCGCGGTGTTCTATCTCGCGATAATCTCGATTCTGATGTTGATTTCGAACTATATCGAAAAGAAACTAAAGTATGAAGGGAAGAAGAAAAGTGGCAAGTGATAAGAAAGAGAAAATCGTAGTAACTAACCTTCATAAGCATTTTGAGGACAACGAGGTTCTCAAGGGAGTTGACGCCGTTGTTACCGAGGGCGAGGTTGTTTGTGTAATCGGACCGTCAGGTTCGGGAAAATCCACCTTCCTCCGCTGCCTCAACAAGCTTGAGAACGCCACCTCCGGCGATATCATCATCGACGGCTATGATATCACCGACAAGAAGGTTGACATCAACAAGGTCAGGGAGAACATCGGAATGGTGTTCCAGCAGTTTAACCTCTTCCCGAATATGACCGTAAAAAAGAACATCATGCTCGCTCCGGTCGAGCTAAAAAAGCTGAAGCCGGCGGAGGCTGACAAGAAGGCTAGTCAGCTCCTCGAGCGAGTAGGACTTCTTGAAAAGGCGACTGCTTATCCGGGGGAGCTCTCCGGCGGACAGCAGCAGCGTGTTGCAATTGCGAGAGCCCTCGCTATGAACCCTGACATCATGCTCTTTGACGAGCCCACCTCGGCTCTCGACCCCGAGATGGTCGGCGAGGTTCTCGACGTTATGAAGGAGCTGGCCGCCGAGGGAATGACTATGGTGGTTGTTACTCATGAGATGGGCTTTGCTCGCGAGGTTGCCGACAGAGTACTCTTCATGGCTGACGGCGGAATAATTGAGCAGGGAACTCCCGAGCAGATTTTCGGTAATCCGCAGAACGAGCGTACTCAGGACTTCCTCAAGAAGGTTCTTTAATCAAATATAAAAAACATTACACGGGTCTGATCTTAGCGACAGACCCGTTTTTCTTATACGCGAATATAATTGCGATAATAGAAGCTCCGATAAGGCAAAGTAATTTGATTAACTGCTCCTTTATGTTGCCGATTAGTCGGACGACAAAATGGGGCACAAAAAAGGCAGCCGCTTTTGCGACTGCCTTATGCTATGAGTATTAATGCTTCGGTTTGTAACGTCCGCCCGATTTAGCAGGCTTCTGCTGAGGAAGATCAATTTCGGCAGTGTCGTACTTACTGCGTACTTTTGCCTGGCGTTCCTTGCGTTTTGAACTTTCCTTTGCTCTGCTGCCTTGCTTGTCCGCGGCAACTGGGGCGTCGGCTTTGCGTGAGCCTGAGTGCACTGCGCCTGCGGCGAGCTTTTTGCGCTTTACAACAGCAAGAACAATGAGCGTAATGATAATAATACCTGCCGCTACATTGAGCGAGATTCCGAGGATAAGCATCCACTGACCGCTGTCCTCGGACTGGGGGTCGTTGTTTCGGATAAAGCCGAAGTCGTCGTCTCCGGTGTCGTTGCCGGATTTCTTGAGCTGCTCGGCAATCTTAGCCCAGTCTGATTTCTTCAGTGTGTCGGTTGAAATCTTGCGGTTTTTGGTGTTGAATACAGGCGAAGTTTCAGCCTTCTCAGCTGCTGTGGGGTAGTTGTTGCGGCTGATGTCGTCCTGATCATCATCCTCATATGTGTAATAGTTGTCGCTGCTGCTGTTGCTTCCGCTGTCACTGCTTGAGCTGCTGCCGCCGTTGTACTGCGGCTCGGGGTCGGGCTCGGCCTGAGTGTAAACCGGCTCCGGGTCGGGCTCCGGCTCGGGCTCGGCTTCAGTGTAGACCGGCTCGGGATCGGCTTCGGTATATACCGGCTCGGGATCAGTGACTACCGGCTCCGGCTCAGTATAAATCGGCTCCTCGGGTGTAGTATCGATATACGCTTCACCCTCGTCGGCTAAAGCCGTGAATGTTCCGGCTGTGACAAAGAGCGCCAGAAGAACACATGTGAGTAATGCGATGATTCTGTTTTTCATATTATGCACTCCTTCCAAGTGGTGCGTTATTCAGCATCCCCGCTGTCGTCGCTGCTCTCACCAGTAGCAGTTGTAGGCTCCACGGGCTCGAAGAACATGCTCGGGTTGTAGGAGTTGATTACTCCTTCGTTCTTGCTGAAGCTCTTCGACTTCTTCATTTCGTCTGCGTTCTTTTCGATATAGTCGTTGAAGTCGTCTGTCTTATACTTAGCGAGAACTGACTCGCGGTTTGCGTCATTCTTTATGTTGTCCTTGACAGCATCCTTGATGTCGTTCTTAACAACGACATAAGCCATCGGACTGTCGCCGTCCTCGCCGACTGTGATGAGCTTAGCCTTACCTTCGTCGAGCTTATTGAGCGCTTTTGAGATGTCCTCGTTTGAGTCCTTAATGCTGTCTGTGAACTCAGCCTTGTCTGTAACTACGTCCGATTCGGTTACGCTGTACTTGTCCTGAGCAGCCTTTGAAGCGTCCGCAAATGTCATTGTGCCGCTTGTGATGTCGCCTGCGTAGGTCTCGAGCTGAGCCTTGATTTTCTTAATCTTGCTGTCAGAGAACTTGACTGATGTTGTGTTCTCGTCGTCGCCTGTTTTTTCCTCGTAGAGCTTGACGGGAATATAGCTGTAGTTTGTGTAATTCTTTGTGAAGAATTCAGTGAGCTCCTTGTCACTTACTTCCTCTGTACCGCCCTTGCGATAGAGCTTTCCGAAGAGAGCGTCAAGCTTGACGACGTATTCGCCGCTGCCGTAGCTTCTGCCTGCGGCAACAGCAAAGCTCTCGTAGGATACGCCGAACTTCTCGACCTCATCCTTGACGGGCTGATAGTAGCCGTAGCTTGCGTAGGGGCCCTGCTCCCAGATTGTCTTGAGCTGAGTGTTTGACTGTTCAACGGCGGCTTCGTCGCTTGTTGCGCCGAGCTTATTGTAGAGGTAGTCAACTGACATAATGTTCAGTGTGTCCTTCTCGGCTTTTTCCTTAATCCAGGTTTCTGCCTTTGCTTTCTTGCCGTCGTCGTCTGTGATTTCGAGATCCATGAACGACTTGTCGGTTGAATAGCCGTCAACCTTCTCCGCGTAGGTCTTTGCCTGGTTGTAAGCGGAGTAGAGTGAATAGATGTATACGCCGATGTCGAAGTCCTCTTTGAGAACGTCGTCGCTGTATTTGTAGCTCCACTCTTTTCCCATGCTTATGGGAGTACAGCCGACAGCGACCGATGCGATAAGCAAAATCGCCATTACACCGGCGATAACCTTCTGAAATGGTTTCATTGTCAATACCGTCCTATCTTCTAAAATACATGCACAAAGTGATAATTGTGCTATCTTAACGATTATACATTAAAAAGCTATAAAAGTAAATGAGTATTTACAAAACTGTAATATATATTAGCGCTGAAATCACGTCTTATAGGAATATTGCGTGCAAAACCTCGGCAACCGGCATATCCTTCGGGAATCTAACCGCGATATAGGGCTTGTTTCCGGCGTTGAGAAGCGCCTGACCGCGAAGCTTTCGGAGCAGCTTGTCGCAGCCATCGCTCTTTATGCTGCGGATGTAAAGCAAAAGCGAGCTTTCGTTCTGGCGGATTTCATAGATTCCGAGCGAATTCGCGATGTTACGAATCAGCGCGATTTCAGTGAGACCGAGCACCGCTTGCGGAATCTCACCGAAGCGGTCACGCAGCTCATCGCGCACGTCGTCAAAGTCCTCCTTGGTGCGGATGTCGGCAATGCGGCGGTAAACTTCAATTCTCTGAGAAAGGTTGTAGATGTAGCTCTCAGGGATGTGAGCCTCGATGTTGACGTCAATGAGGCATTCTACCTCGGGCGTCTCCGGCTCCTCGCCCTTTTCCTCGCTGACCGCCTCGGCAAGCAGCTTGAGGTACATATCATAGCCGACGTTCTCCATGTGTCCATGCTGACGGGCGCCGAGCAGATTTCCCGCGCCGCGCAGCTCGAGGTCGCGCATAGCGATTTTGAAGCCTGAGCCAAACTCCGTGAACTCTCTGATTGCGTTGAGGCGTTTTGTCGAGATTTCCGTAAGCACCTTGTGAGGAGGATAGGTGAAGTATGCGTATGCCTTGCGGTTGGAGCGCCCGACGCGTCCGCGCAGCTGATGAAGCTGAGAGAGCCCCATTCTGTCGGCATTTTCGATGATTAGTGTATTCGCGTTCGGAAGGTCGACGCCGGTTTCGATAATGGTTGTGCAGACGAGTACGTTGATTTCCTGCTCGAGCATATCCTTCCAGATGTCGGAGAGCTGGTTTTCATCCATCTGTCCGTGCGCAACGGCGATTTTCGCGTCAGGAACAGCCTCGCGGATTGCCGCCGCCTTCGCCTCGATTGTGTCGGTGCGGTTGTGAAGGTAGAAAACCTGACCTCCGCGGCGGATTTCCCGGCGGATTGCCTCGTTGATTACGGCGTTGTCGTGCTCCAGAACGTAGGTCTGTACGGGGTATCTGTCCTGCGGCGCTTCCTCCAGCACCGACATATCCCTGATTCCGCTCATCGCCATATTCAGTGTGCGCGGAATCGGCGTGGCGGAGAGAGTGAGCACGTCGATGTTCTTGCGAAGCTCCTTGAAGCGCTCCTTCTGCTTTACGCCGAAGCGCTGTTCCTCGTCGATGATTGCAAGTCCCAAATCGCGGAAAACCACGTCGCTCTGCACGAGCCTGTGGGTCCCGATAACCATGTCAATCTCGCCCTTTTTCAGTTTTTCGATGATTACCTTCTGCTGCTTAGGCGTGCGGAATCGCGAGAGTAGCTCGACAGTAATCGGATAGCCCTCAAATCGCCTGAGCACCGTCTGGTAATGCTGCCACGCGAGAATTGTGGTGGGGCAGAGGAGAGCGCACTGCTTCGAATCGCTCACGCATCGGAATGCTGCTCTGAGCGCGACTTCTGTCTTTCCGAAGCCGACATCGCCGCAGAGCAGCCTGTCCATCGGCTGAATCCGCGTCATGTCGTGCTTGATTTCCTCTGCGCATTTGAGCTGGTCGGGGGTTTCCTCATATTCGAACTTCAGCTCGAAATCGCGCTGCCACTCGGTGTCGCCCGAGAACGCGAAGCCCTTCGCCTGCATGCGCTCGGCATATAGCCTTATGAGCTCCTTCGCTATATCCTTGACAGAGGATTTTACCCTTGATTTTGTTTTTTGCCATTCTGTTCCGCCGAGACGGTTTAGCTTTACTGTGCTGTCCTCGCGCGGACCTATATATTTTGCCACCAAGTCAAGCTGAGTGACCGGAACATAGAGCACGTCGCCCTTGGCGTATTCCACGCGGATGTAGTCCTTTGTTACGCCGTGGACGTTCATTTTCCGTATTCCGCCGAAAATCCCGATTCCGTGGGTGCTGTGAACAACGTAGTCACCCATGTTGAGCTCGGAAAGGCTGTAGATTTCCTGACCGTTTTTATTCTTGGTTCTGCGCCTTGATTTCGCCTTGTAGGTGTTGACGAGCCCCTGACTGAGCAAGACGAACTTTGCCGATGTGAACTCAAAGCCCGACGACAGCGCTCCGGGCATCACGTAAAGCCCTTTTTCCGGGAGCGAGTCCGCGTCTGCGCTAATGAGCTGCGCCGGAAAATTCTCCTTGCGCAGATTTTCGCAGAGATTGTCAGCCGCCTTCGCGGTTCCTGCGAGGACGACAACGGTGTAGTCCTGCGAGAGATAGCCGTCAATATCGTCCTTGATGTACTTCAGCGAGCCGTTCCAAAGCCCGAGCTGTTTTGCCGAAAAGCCGGCGAGCTCGCTGAGCGGAAATTCATAGCTGCTGCTCGCGAAGGTGTCCATGAAAATTTCGGGAAAAGCCGATAATAATTCCAAAGAAGAATTAAAATCGAGAGAATACGTCTCGAAGCCTCGGCACAGAGTGCCGTCCTCAAAGTAGTCTCTGAGGCTTTCATTGTACTGAAAGTCGTTAGCCTTGGCACGCTCTTTTATATTCGAGTATTCAGAGAAGAAAACGAGCGAGTTTCTGTCGATATAGTCAAACAGTGTGGCAGGCTTGTCATAGACCTCACCGATATATTTGTCAATTGAAGTGATGCTCAGCCCGTCGCGGATTCGCTGCGCTTCATTCAGAATGATTTCCTTAGCCTTTTGTTGGTTGGCGCTCTTGAGCTTGAGGGCTTTCTTTGTGATTTTGTCTGCGAGCGCGTCCTTGTCGCCTATGATAATTTCGGCTGACGGAGTGAGGAGTATCTCCCCGGCAGGCTCAATCCTGCGCTGAGTTTCAAGGTCAAAGTAGTTGAGGTCGGTGATTTCGTCACCCCAGAACTCGGCTCTGACAGGATTTTCCTCATCGGGGATAAAGAAGTCGAGAATTCCGCCCCTGAGCGAGAACTGCCCTTTGCCGTCAACCTGGTCGAAGCGTCTGTAGCCGAGCAGGGTAAGCGCCCGCACGCAGCTTTCGATGCTGATTTCCGCCCCGGTTGTGAGCTTAAGAATCGCGCTTTGATGAGCTTTTTTAGGGATAGTGTACTGCGCCGCCGCGTCGAGACACGCAACCACAACGTCGTATTCTCCGCTCATCATTTTGTAAAGAATGTTGAGCCGTTGGTGTTCATAGTCGTGCGATTTTCCTCCGATTTCGCGGAAGATGAAGTCGCGTGCGGGATAGAAGAATGCTTTCAGCCCCATTGAGCATAGGTCGTTAGTCAGCGTCTGCGCCTTTTGCTCGTCGGGCGCAACACAAAAAGCCCTGACATTACGTAAACGGCAGAGCGAATATACTATACTTGCTTTGTGAATTTCGGTCAGACCGGTGGCGCAGATTTTCGCGCCCGGTCTTATTGAGCTTTGTATTGTGCGGAACGCGTCAGTCCGCTCCAATACTTCCGGTAAAAATTTCATATCAGTTATATCTGTTCATAGCCTCCGAGGTTTTTCCGTCGAGAATCAGCTCAACCGCGTCGGCGGTGTTTGCGGCTATTTCTTCGAGAGCTTTGAGCTCCTTCGCGCTGAACTTCGAGAGCACCCAAGCGGCGAGGTCGTAGTCGGGGTGGGGCTTGTTGCCGATTCCGATTTTGATTCTCGGGAATTTGTCGCTTCCGCTGAGATAGATGATGTTCTTCATACCGTTCTGTCCGCCGTCGGAGCCCTTAGAGCGGATTCGCATTTTCCCGACGTCAAGGTTGATGTCGTCAAGTAATACTACAACATTTTCCGCGGGAATTTTGTAGAAATTCATCGCTTCGATAACAGCCTGACCGCTATTGTTCATGTATGTGGACGGCTTCATCAGCAAAACTCTGTGTCCGCCGATTCTGCCCTCTCCGACAGTGGACTTGAACTTCACGCGGTTTACGCGGATGTCTTCCTTTTCGGCAAGATAATCGAGCATCATGAACCCTGCGTTGTGTCGTGTGCCCTCATACTTGCGGTCGGGGTTTCCGAGACCGACGACGATGAACTCTATTGAATTGTCAGAGTAAGTCTTTTTTATTCTAAACATAGATTTTCCTTTTGTTACTGGCATAAGCCGGCAAACAGCAAATAACAGAGCGGCTCAAAAGCCATGAGCCGCTCCTTGGTATCAATATTATCAGTCGAACGCTGTTGTGAAGGGCTTGTCGTTATAGATACGAGCGATAGCCTCAGCGAAAACAGGCGCTGTGGGGAGAACGGTAAACTTGTCGATTTTCTTCTCCTCGGTGAGCGGAACGGTGTCGAGAAGAACAAGCTCCTTGATTACGGAGTTCTGGATTCTGTCAATAGCAGGACCGGAGAGAACAGCGTGAGTAGCGCATGCGTAAACCTCTGTAGCGCCGCCGATTTCAACAATCGCTTTCGCGCCGTTGCAGAGTGTGCCGGCTGTGTCAATCATATCATCAATGATGATGACCTTCTTGCCCTTGACGTCGCCGATGATGTTCATAACCTCGGATACATTCGCCTTGGGACGGCGCTTGTCGATGATGGCAAGCGATGTGCCGATTTTGCTGGCAAAGTTTCTCGCTCTTGTTACGGAGCCGAGGTCAGGTGATACAACAACATATTCGTCAGCCTTGTCGCCAACCTTCTGCTTCATATGATCCGCGAGGATTCCTGCGCCTCTGAGGTGGTCAACAGGAATGTTGAAGAAGCCCTGGATCTGGTTTGCGTGCAAATCCATTGTCAGAAGTCTGTCAGCGCCTGCGGCGGTGATTATGTCGGCGCAGAGCTTTGAGGAAATCGGATCACGGGGTTTTGCTTTTCTGTCCTGACGCGCATAGCCGAAGTAAGGCATAACAGCTGTGATTCTCGCGGCGGAAGCGCGCTTCATGGCGTCAATCATGATGAGCATTTCCATCAGGTTGTCGTTGACCGGTGTGCAGGTTGACTGTACAATGAAGCACTCCGAGCCGCGGACGGATTCGTTGATGGAAACCGAGATTTCGCCGTCGGAAAACTTCTGGCAGGTTGATTTGCCGAGAGGAAGTCCGAGACAACCGGCGATTCCCTGTGCTACCGGTACGTTTGAGCTGCCGGTGAAGATTTTGATGTCTTTTCCGTGAAAGTTCATGTTTTACTCTCCCTTTAAAAAATTGAGAACACGGTTTTGCCGTTTCTTCAAAAATTACCTTATCTTTTCCTGTGCGGAACGTTTCGGCATTTGTCGATGAACGCTCCGACACTTTTATTTGTCGAGCTCGCGTTCAGCACTGTTTCGCCAAACTTGAGCCTGTAGTTAAAAAATGCCTTTTGAACGCGGATTTCACTGACTGTCACGCGGTAGCTTTTGCCGCCGAGCGTCTCGATGTGAGCGACGCCTTCGTTTATCGCGATTGCGAGCGCAGAGTTGTGGTTGTACCTCAGAATCATCGCCCAGACAAAAACAATCAGAAGCTCCGCCGGAATGAATGCGAGCAGCAGAAGGGGCTTTTTTGAGGCGATAACCGAATCGGCAAAGATGAATTCGCCTGCCATTATCAGCGTAATAATTCCGAAAACAATGCGGTAAATCCGCCTGTAGCGCCTTACAGCTTGCATTTGTAGCCCTTTTTCAGAGCTATTTCCTCAAGCTCCCTGAGCTGAGAGGGGTCGTTCGCTCCGAGAACCGTGTCGGGGCTTTCGGCGGTATAGGCGCCGACCTTTTCGTTTTTTGACAGAAGAATTTTGAGCGCGTCGGGAAGGTAATACTCCTTCGCGTTGTTGTCTGATTTAATCTCACCGAGAACGGAGAGAAGCTTTTCAGTGTCAAACCAGAAGCCGCCGGAGCTGACTTCTCTGATTGCCGCTGTTTTTTCGTCCGCGTCCTTCTGCTCGACAATCGCGCTGAGACTTCCGTCGCTGCCGCGGACTATGCGCCCGTAGCCTGTCGGGTCTTCTACCTCAGCGGAGATTACCGTTGCGGCGCAGTTGTTCTTTGTGTGAGCTTCAAAGGATTTTTCAATGGTTGAGCTGTCCATGAACGGCGCGTCGCCGTTGAGGATAACAACGCTTCCGCCGTGCTTGCCGAGGAAATCCTTCGCCTGCATAACGGCGTGGCCTGTTCCCAGCCTTTCAGCCTGATAAACAGTCTCGACAGAAAAGGGAAGTGAAGCCGCGAATTCGTCGATATATTCCTTGCCAAAGCCCTTGACGATGCAGATGTCGGTGATACCGGCTTCTCTGACGGAGCCGATAACCCATCCGAGCATCGGCTGAGAGAGAACATCAGCCAGAGGCTTGGGTTTGTTCATCTTCATTCTTTTGCCCTCGCCGCCGGCAAGGATAACAGCGCATTTATTCATTTTGCACCTCATATTTTAAGTCGGAATTTCTCACAATCACCGCTTGTGAATGAGAGAATACACATCTAATTATCGCATAGTTTGGCAATTTTTCAAGCCTAATTTGTAAAAAAATTTTATTTTATTTGTTTTATACATAATATTTGGAAAAAAATATGAACATTTATTGCAATTTTTTTCAAATTTGTATTTCATTTTTCCAAATTCTTTGGTATAATATACCAAGACTATCAAAAGTCTGCGCGGACAAGCTCCGCGCGTCTAAATTCTTTTTTAGGAGGAGATTCCAATGGCAAACAAATGGGTTTATTTGTTTACTGAAGGTGACGCTTCAATGCGTGAACTTCTCGGCGGTAAGGGTGCTAACCTCGCTGAGATGACAAACTTAGGTCTTCCTGTTCCTCAGGGTTTCACAATTTCTACCGAGGCCTGCACACAGTATTATGAGGACGGCAGACAGATCAACGACGAGATTATGGGCCAAATCATGGACTATATCGAGAAGATGGAAGAAATCACCGGCAAAAAGTTCGGCGACAAGACAAATCCGCTTCTCGTTTCCGTTCGTTCCGGCGCTCGTGCTTCAATGCCCGGTATGATGGACACAATCCTCAACCTCGGTCTTAACGAGGACGTTGTTGAGTATATGGCAGAGGCTTCCGGCAATCCCCGTTGGGCTTATGACTGTTACAGAAGATTTATCCAGATGTTCTCCGACGTTGTTATGGAAGTCGGCAAGAAGTACTTTGAGGAGCTCATCGACAAGATGAAGGCTGAGAAGGGCGTTACACAGGATGTAGAGCTCACAGCTGAGGATCTCAAGGAGCTCGCTAACCAGTTCAAGGCTGAATATAAAGAGAAGATCGGCGAGGACTTCCCCTCAGACCCGAAGGTACAGCTCATCGAGGCTGTAAAGGCTGTATTCCGTTCATGGGACAACCCCCGTGCTAACGTTTACCGTCGTGACAACGATATTCCTTATTCATGGGGTACCGCTGTTAACGTACAGATGATGGCTTTCGGTAACATGGGCGACGACTGCGGTACCGGCGTTGCGTTCACACGTGACCCTGCTACAGGCGCTAAGGGCCTCTTCGGTGAGTTCCTTACAAACGCTCAGGGTGAGGACGTTGTTGCAGGCGTTCGTACACCTATGCACATCAGCGAGATGGAAGAGAAGTTCCCCGAGGCTTTCGCTCAGTTCACTGAGGTTTGCAAGACTCTCGAGAACCACTACAGAGATATGCAGGACATGGAGTTCACCGTTGAGCACGGCAAGCTCTTTATGCTCCAGACGCGTAACGGCAAGAGAACAGCTCAGGCTGCGCTCAAGATTGCCTGCGACCTCGTTGACGAGGGTATGAGAACAGAGGAAGAGGCCGTCGCTATGATCGATCCCCGTAACCTCGACACACTTCTCCATCCCCAGTTCGACGCTGCCGCTGTTAAGAAGGCTGAGCCCATCGGCAAGGCTCTCGGCGCTGCTCCCGGTGCTGCTTGCGGTAAGATTGTATTCACAGCCGACGACGCTAAGGAGTGGGCTGACAGAGGCGAGAAGGTAGTTCTCGTTCGTCTTGAGACTTCACCTGAGGATATCGAGGGTATGAAGGCTGCTCAAGGTATCCTGACAGTTCGCGGCGGTATGACATCTCACGCTGCCGTTGTTGCCCGTGGTATGGGTTCATGCTGCGTATCCGGCTGCTCCGCTATCGTTATGGATGAGGACAATAAGGTATTCACACTCGGCGGCAAGGAGTATCACGAGGGCGATGTAATCTCCTTCGACGGTACAACAGGCTGCATCTATGACGGCGCTATCCCGACCGTTGACGCTAAGATTGCCGGCGAGTTCGGCAGAATCATGGCTTGGGCTGACAAGTATAGAAAGCTCAAAGTAAGAACCAACGCTGACACACCTGCCGACGCTAAGAAGGCAAGAGAGCTCGGCGCTGAGGGTATCGGTCTCTGCCGTACAGAGCACATGTTCTTCGAGGGCGACAGAATTGACGCTTTCCGCGAGATGATTTGCTCCGATACAGTTGAGGAGAGAGAGGCTGCTCTCGCTAAGATTCTCCCTGTACAGCAGGGCGACTTCGAGGCTCTTTATGAGGCTCTTGAGGGCAACCCGGTTACAATCCGTTTCCTCGATCCTCCGCTTCACGAGTTCGTTCCCACAACTGAGGAAGACATCAAGAAGCTTGCTGACGCTCAGGGCAAGACTGTTGAGCAGATTAAGGCTATTATCGATGGTCTTCACGAGTTCAACCCGATGATGGGTCACCGTGGCTGCCGTCTGGCTGTAACATATCCCGAAATCGCAAAGATGCAGACTGCTGCTGTTATCCGCGCTGCTATCAACGTTCAGAAGGCACATCCCGACTGGAAGGTTGAGCCCGAGATTATGATTCCGCTCGTAGGCGACGTCAAGGAGCTCAAGTATGTCAAGAAGGTTGTTGTTGAGACAGCTGACAAGGAAATCGCCGCTGCAGGCGCTGACCTCAAGTACGAGGTTGGTACAATGATCGAGATTCCTCGCGCAGCTCTCACAGCTGACGAAATTGCCAAGGAAGCTGAGTTCTTCTGCTTCGGTACAAACGATCTTACTCAGATGACCTTCGGCTTCAGCCGTGATGACGCAGGCAAGTTCCTCGACGCTTACTATGACGCTAAGATCTTCGAGAACGATCCGTTCGCTAAGCTTGACCAGACAGGCGTTGGCCAGCTTATGGAAATGGCTATTGCAAAGGGTAAGGCTACCCGTCCCGAGCTCCACTGCGGTATCTGCGGCGAGCACGGCGGCGATCCTTCTTCCGTTGAGTTCTGCCACAAGATTGGTCTCGACTATGTATCCTGCTCACCGTTCCGTGTTCCGATTGCACGCCTCGCTGCTGCTCAGGCTGCTATCGCCGACAAATAATCTTCGGTAAACAGATAAACAAACAACTCAGGGGTTGTCGCGCTGCGGCAACCCCTTTTCCGTGACTTGGCAACCCTTTTTCCGCGACTGATATTGATTTTTGATGTCTTTAATGCTATACTTTTATATATTATACTTTCGGAGGTGCTAAAGTGAAAAGAGTTAAGAAGCGTTTTGTGTTTCTTGCCGCGTTCATACTTATGATGATTGTCGCGGTGTTGAGCTTTGTGCTCATAAACGGCAGGACTTTCACCCTCAAACCTCCGCAGTTCCTTTACGGAGCAATCGCCGAGATGTACGGCTACAGCGTCGAGGTTTCGGACGAAGATGTTGTCAGGATTGACAGAACCTTCATTGAGGACAATATCATCTGTGCCGATTTGACCTCGGTCGGAACCGGAACCGCTACTGTTACGGTTAAAGCCGGCGACATCACGTACAAAGCCGCCGAGATAAAGGTCGATGTGTTCGGAGTGATTTATGATACCGAGCGGCTCAGTTTCAACGGATATGTGCTCGCTGAATGGGCGATTATCATATGTCTGCTCGCTGTTGCCGCGGTGATGATTGCTTCTTACATCGGAGCTTACAGGAAAGCTGAGTTTTCCTATTCGATGGTTGCCTATGGAGGAACCGCGTTGTTTTCTCTTGCTTTGGCGGTTTATACAGCCTACAGATTGCCTTGGATGAACACATTCAGGATTTTTCTTATGAATGTTACCGAGACGGGATTTTACTTTTTGGTTGTGTCAACTCCGCTCATTATGGCGGTTTCGGTCGCCTTCGCTGTCAGCAACATCTGGCTTCTGCGGCACGAAGGATTCCGCCCGGTCAATATGCTCGGGATTGCGATAGGTGTTTTCTGGTTTGTTTCGATTTTTTCAATATTTGTCGGAAGAACCTCCGGAATCATCAGATTATCCTATGACCTGATAGATATGTTTTTCCTGGGAGCGGCTTATTTTGTCAGCTTTATGGAGTGCGTTTTCTTGTCAATTATGGTTACTTCGTTCTTTGCCACACGGTTCCGTCCGCCGTATAATAAGGATTATCTAATTATACTCGGCTGCGGAATCCGGAAGGACGGCAGCCTGACTCCGCTGCTCAGGGGCAGAGCAGACGCCGCGCTGAGCTTTGAGCGCGAGCAATTTGCCGAAACCGGAAGGCACGCGAAATTTGTCCCATCCGGCGGTCAGGGGAGCGACGAGATAATCTCAGAAAGCGAGGCAATCAAGCGATACTTGCTGGAGCAAGGAGTTCCCGAGGAGATGATAGTCAAGGAGGACAAATCCGTCAACACCTCGCAGAACATTGAGTTTTCACGCAAGGTGATTGAGAAGGACGCAGGCACGCTCGACGGCGTCAAGTCAGCCTTTGCCACAACGAACTATCACATCTTCCGCGGCTATATACTCTCGAAAAAGCACAACCTCGACGCTCAGGGACTTCCGGCAAAAACAAAATGGTATTTCTTCCCGAATGCTTTCCTGCGTGAGCTCGCCGGTATTATAGTTGAAAAGAAGCTTCAGTTTGCGTTAATCGCGTTGCTGATTACTGCTGTTTTTGCCCTGCTAAAATGGATTATCGATTGATGTATCTACGAAAATAATCACGGTCGCCATGCCTTTCGGTGTGGCGGCTTTTCTGTTTGTGATTTATATACAAAAGCAAGCGGTGATTATTAGTCATAATCACAAATTATCAAATTTGTGCACAAAATTCTCCAAAAATATTTAATTCGAATCCAAATTGTAGTATAATATAACGGTAAATCATCGTGGAATAGTATGCGGTTTTTTCCGCGCCGTGAGTTTCGGCTCACTCCCGGGGTCAGGCGGGAAAAAGCGTCGGTTTCCGCAGGCGACGTTCCGGATTCTGTTTTTACTTTTATTTTCCAAAAATATGGAGGTACAATTTATGATTTCTAATCTTAAGCGAGCTTCAAAGCGTTCGCTTGCGGTGCTCCTTGCGCTGCTGATGATTGTTTCCACTCTTGCGGTCGGAACATTCACCGCAACCGCGGCAACCGCGACAACAGTCTACTATGCAGTCTCCACAAATTACACTGTAAAGTGTAACGTAAACTTCAAGGGCGACGGGGATGACTGGCATCAGTACGATATGTCATCAACCGGAAAGACATTCAACGGCGTGCCGGTTTATTCGGTTTCTTTTACAGACGCTTATAATGGTCTTGGAGTTCTCCAGTTCCAGCAATATGAAGGAACAAGCTGGAAGTCTGAGGTAAAGCCCATTTCATCGTGGACATCCGCTTCCGTTTATAACGGAAAAATCTGGGCTAATAATTCATGGCAGACTTACACTCCCGATTCCACAGAGCAGAGCTGGTATGTAGCAGGCTCTGCCGGCCTCACGGGCTCTTCGTGGAAGGAGAACGATACAGCAAACAAGATGACACTCTCCGGCAGTGTGTATACCAAGACATATGAGGGTATTGCCGCCGGCGACTATGAGTTCAAGATTACAAACGGTACATGGAACGAGGCTTACCCGGGCAACAATTATCAGCTCAAGGTTAATGCGGATAACTCCACCGTTACTATCACCTTTAACTCCTCCACAAAGGCTATCAATGTCAGCCAGGAGGCGCAGGCGGTTGTATTCAAGGCTAAGAAATTCACCAATACATATGTAATGGTCAACGCTCTCACCGCTTCAAGCCCGGCTCAGGGCACAAAGGGTGACGGCGACGTTAACGCGTGGAACTATGTAACCGACATGACACAGATTCGCGCAAACGACATCGGATGCGCCAAGTACGTTCCCATGGCAATCCTCACACCGTCAAACGGCGGCACAGCTCTCTATATCTACGGAAGCGCTGTTGACGCGGCTGCACTGGGCGGCGACGGAACAACAATGCCTATCGGTAAGCTCAAGGAAGGTAAATACAGCGTTGATATGCGTATTCTCGGATTTGATTCCGCAGCTCACGCTACAGCTTTCCTCAGCGCGCAGAAGTCCTTTGACTCAATTACATATTCAAACTATCACAATACAACACAGCCACTGGGCACGCTTGCGGATGAAGCCGGTTCGGTTTCTGACGCAACCTACGGCAAGGTTTCCTATTCAAACCTCGTCAGCAACGGCGACGTGCTTGTAGCGTCCAACGGCGAGACACTCTCAACCTTTGACGCAAATACAACAGTTAACGGTAACACCGGCACTGTTTACGGCGCGTACAACGCGAAGATTACTGTCACTGCCTTCACCAACAAGGGACTCGGCACATTCAAGACTAACGCGTATGATATTGACGCTCTCTCCGACAAGGTTAAGTTCGAGTGCAAATACTATTATTCCGTCAATGACGGTCAGGCGGTACTTGCCAAGACAGCTTCCTCCGACAACAACGTAACCAACGGCAAGAAGCCCTTCGCTACAAAGGATTATTCTCTCGACCTCTCAAAGGTTAAGGGGCTTAAGTCCGGCGATAAGGTTAAGATTTACACAACAATGCAGGCGTTCTATTATGCCGACGAGACTTCCGAAGGCGTAGCAATTACTGATGTTGTTGAGTCCGATGTTGTAACATACGACACAGACGATGTCGCTATGAAGCAGAATTACATCAACGAGAACGGCGGAACATCACTCTGGGCAGACGCTGACGAGAGCGCGTTCAGCAGCAACACTCTCGTAAAATGGAACAGCAGACGCGGCGAGAACTACAACCGCGGCTCAAGCCCCGAGGTTCACGTGTTCTACCTGTCACCAAAGACAAATCTCAGCGCGATAAGATTCTATTACAGCGCGTCAAAGATTTCTTCCGTAAAGGTTAACGGAAACACAATCACATCAGGTGCGGTTTATACAGGCGGATTCAACACCTCAACAACCTACACCTTCAACGTTACTCCGAAATCCGGCTCCGCCTATACAAGAAACGTCAAGTTCATGAAGGGCAGCACATCTTCTGCTCAGATTTATCTCAACACCGCTCTTGATCCTACCTCCGTTCCGGAAGGCATCACCTATACTTCAAACGACCTTTTCGATTGCCAGACAACCGAGAAGGACAAAGCTACAGTAATGAAGTACAAGGATGTAACATGGAAGGGCACAACAGTTGCAGTTGACGGAGACAAAGTCTACGGCGAGACTGCCCTCAAGAAAATCAAGGGCAGAGGTAACTCTTCGTGGGAGAATTCAACCAACTTCTACGGCAAATACGCTTACAATATGACTATCGGCGCTGACAACTATCTCGGTCTCGCCGGCAAGGGCAAGAAGAACAAGAAGTTCTGCCTGCTCGCTAACGTTCTCGATCCAACACAGGCTCGTAACGCTTACATCTTCAAGCTCGCTCAGGAGATGGGAATGGAATACACTCCCAACTTCAGACTTGTTGACCTCTATGACAACGGCTGGTATGTCGGCTCCTATCTCATCACTCAGAAGGTTGAGCTCGGCGCGGACGCCCTTGTAGACGCTGCGGAAGTCAGCAACAAGAAGGCAGATAAGAACCTCGACAAGGTTGAGACAGTTTCTACCTATAAGAACAAGACAATTGCTTACATGAGCAATCTCACAACTCCTGCCGATTACCAGAGCGGAACCTATATGCTCGAGCTCGACCTCACCGACAGAGCAAAGGCTGAGATCTCCTACTTCGAGTCCGCAAAGGGACAGTACATCGTAGTAACAAGCCCCGAGGAAGCCTCCGAGACAGAGGTTAAGTTCCTCAAGGATAAGTGGGACACAGTCGAGACAGCTGTATACAACGGCAATCTTGACAGCGTCCGCGATATGATTGACACTGAATCCTTCGCCAAGATGTATCTCGTTCAGGAGCTCTCAAAGAACCTCGACTCCGGCGCAACATCTTATGACATCATTTATAAGGGCGCGGAGGGCAAGTTCTACGCGGAACCCGTTTGGGACTATGACTGGGCTCTCGGTAACTACAGATATTCCAAGGCTATCCACGGCAGCCACACTTACGCAAACGCGGATCCCTCCAGCGCAAGCGGCTACCTCGCTCGTTACAAGTCAATGAGCACAGACAGTACAGACGACGCGAACGCCTACAACTTCCAGGCTGCACTCTGCCAGAACAACAGTTTCTGGACAGATGTACAGAATGTATGGACAAACGGTTTCTCGGCAAAGGCAACTTCCGTAAAGGATAGCTTCCTCACGGAGTTCACAAACAACAACGCCGATTCAATTAATATGAATGAGTATCGCTGGTGCCATATCGCCAATAACTACGAGTTGTCCGGAGAATGGGGCACAACCAACACAGGCTCAACCTACTCGGCTGCCGTAAGCTCTCTCAAGTCGTTTATCACTAACCGAGTATCCTACTTCAACTCAAGCTCAACAGGTATTGCCGCTACAGGCACAACCACAAACAGAACCCTCGGCGTAGGTGTTACGGCAGGCTCCAAGGCTACCGCAAAAGCCGCAGGCTTCAGCCTCGAGGCGACCTCCGCGACTGCTGTCACAAAGTCAATCCCCTCAGGCACATGGGTAACCTTCACAACTGACGGAAGCACCGACACCACCGCCTTCAAGGGCTGGTTCACGAACGCAGCAGGCACAGGCACAGCTGTTTCAACCGATACTTCCTACAAGGTTAAGGTAACAAGCAACACAACTCTCTATGCAGTCTATGAGCAGGTTGTTACAGACCGCACAGTCAAGATTACTTATAAGTTCCACGATTTCGACACCTCAAAGGGACTCGAGTATGCGGACGGACGCGAGAAGGAAGAATTCGAAACCTACACCGTAACCGAGACAGTTTCTGCCGAGGATTACGCGACAGAGGATTACATCGAGACTCTCGCTATGGTCGATATGCCCGAAATCAAGAGCAGCTACTACAACTACAACTTCCCCGAGAACGACGAGGACATCGTAATCGAAGAGAACGGTTCCAACGTCAACGTTACCGTTACTCTTGAGAACGCAATGAGACGTTACGTTGTATATCTCTGGAGCAGTGAGAACAGCAACGAAATGATTTCAAGTCAGACCAAGGAATGCCATTATAACGAAGAAGTCACCTACGATGCTGCGGACGCCGGCTGCGAGTCCGAGCATGACGACGGTTATATCTGGCACTTCGGTACAAAGAGCTATAATCCCGACAAGGACACACCGCTCTCGCTCGGCAAGACATACAAATTCAGAGTTGTCAACGAAGTAACTCACATCTTTGTTGAAGCCAACGAGGACTACTATGATGAGCTCGCTTCCAAGAAGCCCTCAACAGGTATCACTCACGTATACAGCGAGGCTACTCCCGAATCCGTTGAGCAGAACTTCTACATTCAGGCTAACATCAGCAAGGAAGACAAGAACGCGGGCAAGTTCGTCGGCACCGGCGTTGTATACTACCTCTGGGACGACGAAGCGAATCAGGCTAACGCGGCGGCGGTAAGAGATCTCGGCACTGTTGACAAGAACACAATCAAGGCTCAGATTGCCGCTCAGGCAGATGCGCTCGCCGGCTTGACTGAAACCAAGAGCCAGATTACCGGCTTCAACAATGTCAAGGGACTTGTATGCTGTAACTACAAGAAGGGCGAAGGCGAGACCGACGCGGAAGGACTGCTCCGTTATTCCGGAAATAACGAGTACTACAACCTCATCGTCGGACTCAAGATGGCTGCTAATTCAGATTACAGCAAGTATTCCTACAGAGTTTATTCCTACGCTATCTATCAGAATGACGAGGGAGAGAACACTGTTGTAGTAAGCCCGACATTTGCCGAGGCTAAGGTATTTGGATAATAACCTGATTATACAATTCCGGGCTGTCTTTCGACAGCCCGGAAGCTTTTCCTCAATATGTTGCTCATCGAGCAATTCAGTTTCATGAAGGTGAGATAATGTTCAGAGATTTAACGCGAAAGAAGCAGCAGCTCCCGGAGAGCGAGTGTATAGAAATCCTCAGAACCGAGCCGCGCGGAGTGCTCTCCGTTCTTGGCGACAACGGCTATCCCTACGGAATGCCGATGAACCATTGGTATGACGAAAAAAGCGGCAAAATCTACTTTCACGGCGGCAAGCACGGTCACAAGATTGACGCTCTCAAAGCGTGTGACAGGGTTTCCTACTGCGTATGCGACAGCGGATTTAGGCGCGAGGGCGAGTGGGCGCTCAACTTCCGCAGCGTGATTGTGTTCGGCAGAATGCGATTTGTTGATGACCTTGACCGCGTAATAGAAATCAGCCGTCAACTCAGCTATAAGTTCACTGATGATGACGACTATATTGAAAAGGAAATCGCGGGATTTGCGCGGAATACGCTTTGTCTCGAACTCGAGGTTGAGCACATCTGCGGCAAGCTCGTAAATGAATCATAACAAAATCAGGAGGAAAAGAAAATGAAGAAAATTTTATCAGTCTTTTTATCAATCGCACTTGTACTGTGCCTGTTGGTGCCGACTTTTCTTGTGCCTGCCTCGGCGGCAGCCGTTGAGAAAAACTCGAAAATCAAGGTCTGGGTTCCGGACTCTATGGTCTCAACGGCAAAGAAAATTGCTGTGAACTTTCAGGAAAAGTACAAGAACTACAATGTTAAAGTCAGTGTTGCTGCTCGGGGCGAGGATTCGGCCGCGACAATGCTGCTTGTTGACCCGAACAGTTCCGCGGATGTTATGCTTGTTGCGTCTGACCGGCTTTACAATCTATACAACGCAAACATACTGAATCCGTTGTCTTCCTCGGAGCAAAAAAGCGTGAAGAAGTCAGCTTCTGCTTCTGCGGTTAATGGCAGTAAGGCTGACGGAAAGATTTTAGGCTATCCCGTTTCTCTCACCGGCTACTATCTTGTGTATAATAAGAAGGTCGTATCCGCAAAGAACGCCAAGAAGTTTGAGACTCTGCTCGCCGCCTGCAAAAAGCATAACAAGAAGTTCGTGATGGATGCAGGCAACGGTTACTATGCCGCGATGTTTGTATTTACCGGCGGATTGAAACTGACAGGTATAAATAACAATTATGAACAGAAATTCAACAAGTATAACGAAAAGACTGTAGTTGCGACGTTGAAAGCGTATTCCAAGCTGTTTCATAAGTACAGCAGTATCGTTCAGAGTGATTCCACTTACGTTATACCTTCAGGATTTATAGATGGAACCGTCGGCGCGGGAATTGACGGTCCTTGGGATTACAACGCGTGCAAAAACGCGCTGGGCAAAAATTTTGCTGCCGCCAAGCTCCCGACAATCAAGGTCGGAGGCAAGAACCGTCAGAGCTGCGGATTTATCAGTGTTAAGTGTTTTGTGAAAAACAGCAGTACAAAGTATCCGAGAGCAACGGCTGCTTTCGCAAGGTATATTTCCTCAAAGAGCGCGCAGCTGAGTTTCTTTAAAAACGGAAGTATTGTTCCGACCGACAAGTCGCTCCAAAGCTCCGCTAAAGTCAAAAAGAACATCGGAGCAAAGGCGCTCATAGCTCAGAGCAAGAACGCGCAAGTTCAGGCTAATATAGTCGATATGTTTTGGGATCCGATGGGTTTTCTCGGGAATAAACTTGTTTCGAATAAAATCAATCCGGATACTTTTAATTTCAAAAAGCTTCTCAGAAGTACAATTCAAAACATCAATTCTTAACTAAACAGGCTGTCGCTCATAATCGCGGCAGCCTGTGCTAGTTGGTTTTATCATGCTTTATTATATCCGAAACATCACAATCAAGTATGAAGCAAAGAGTGTCGAGCGTTTTGGTTGTAATCGGGAGACCTTGCTTCATTCTGTGCAGTGTGTTTGCCGAGATACCTTCCTTGAAAATCAGATGATATTCGGTAATGTTTTTACGTAAAAGCGTGTTGTAAAACGGTTCATATGAAATCATACTCATCACCGCTTTTAGTATAATCTACTTAACCCCTTGACTATACTTAACTTATTGAGTATAATTGATAATATAATGAGGAGGAATGCAAATTGAAAAGAATAGCTTCGGTTTTATTAAGCGTAATTATCATTCTGGCTGTTTCTGTCACCGGCTTCAGCGCAAAGGACAGAACTTTTTTCGCAAACAAAACAAAAGTAACAGTGTCTAAATCTACCTTTGTTACAATAACATCACTTAAAGGCGGAGCTCTAAGCTGCAAGGTCGCAAAGGCTTCGGTTTGCTCGGCAAAGTGGGGGAGCTGGAACGGCAGCAAGATAAAGCTTAAAATTACCGCAAAAAAGAGCGGGAAAACAAAAATCACCGTCACAAATACAAAGACAAAAGCAAAGCTCTCAATAGCTGTTACTGTAAAAGCAGTCAAGGCAAAGAAAATTTCCTTGTCCAAAAAGAAGCTCGAAATGAAAAAGGGCGGAACGGCAACGCTCAAATGTACCGTCAGCCCGTCTTCTGTTACAAACGCGGCTGTAAGCTGGACAAGCTCCAACAAGACTATAGCCACCGTCAGCAGCAAGGGCAAAGTTACCGCCAAAAAATCGGGCATCGTTACAATCACAGCCAAGACCAAGGACGGTTCAAAGCTCAAGGCGTCCTGCACTGTGATAGTCCGTAACAAAACGCTCGATTCAAAAGTCAAGAGCGAGCTTGAACGTCTCAAAAATTATATTCTCCAATACGGCGATGAAAACTCTTATGGTGAAAAAGGACTTTTTGGGGAAGACGAAGACACGATATACAGTATTCGATATCTTCCCAATGAAAAAATGTTTGTGTTCGGAAGCTTTCAGGACTACACCGAAATCGGAGAGGATTTCAATATCAGGGTATCTATCGAAATGAAGTATTCCCTCACCGGCTTCGATTATTGTACGGCTGAATCGGTAAATACTTATAATGAGAATGGACGTGTTGAATCAAGCTATTCCGCTGATATAAATATTAAAACTGCGGATTATAACATGGACAGCACAGTTCCGACCATCAAGGTGAAAAGCAATACCTACGATTTAACGAATGCTGCCATAAAAGAATATGTGAATACTGATTTTAAGAAAGCTATGCTGGATTGGAACAACCTTCTCTATGACGAGTACGGTATGACGCTCAACGACTTGGGATTTAAAAACTTTTAATATGACATAAGGCTGTCGCGTTGCGGCAGCCTTACTTTTTTCTTCGCTTATTATTCGGTTTTAGAATTATGGCAGCAATCAGGAGAATCACTCCGCCTGCGACGGATACCCACGCGTTGATTATTCCGAGCGCTCCGCAAACAAGCAGCGACAGAAATCCGAACAGCGGTCTGCCCTTCACAAAAAACACAAGCATCGGAACCAACCCGATTGCCAGCGCTCCCGTGAGAAAGCTCCCGACGTATATGTTGAATAATTGCGCGTCAACAACCACAAAACCATCTCCAAAATATTGTACAAGTATTCTAACATATATCCACCGCAAATTCAACCAATTTGAATTCCGCAAAAGTTATTTGAGACCTTTTTAAAATCTCTTGAACTTAAAGCCGAATCTATCCGCGTATTTTTCGGCAGCGGTTCCCTCGGCGCCCTTAATTATAAAGCCCTTGATTTTTCCTATGCGTACAATATCGGGATCTTCCTCGTCGCTGTCTGTCAGGATATTATGAAAATAACCTATTGCCCTTGAACCGATTTTTTTAACATTTCCGGGGATTGTAATTGACTTCATCTTATTACATCCGAGGAACGCTTCGCTGCGTATGTCGAGCTCAGCTGTCGAATTAACTTTTACGCTCGTGAGTTTTTCACAATCACAAAACGCCGCGGCTCCGATTATCTCAAGCTCTTTTCCGCACGTAAAGGAGACAAGAGATTCGCACCGTAGAAACGCGCATGAGTGAATCACCCTTGTGCTGTCAGGAAGGTTAACTCTTTTCAGCTTTTTACAGCAGCCAAACGCGTTGCTGCCGATATTGGTGAGCTTATTTGTTTTGAAACTCAGTTTTTCAAGCTTTTTGCAGGAGTAAAAGCTCCGGCTGCCTATTGTTCTTACATTCTTTCCGAAAACAATCTCAGTTAAATTCTTGCTTGAGGAAAAGGCTTCGGGACAAATTCTTGTAACTGAGTCGGGGATGAATAATTTTGCACCGCTTTTGTTTTTTGGGTAAAGGCAAAGAGCGGTTTTCCTTTTGTTATAGAGTACGCCGTTTTCCGAACGGAAGATTCTGTTGCCTTTTACAACCTTAACTTCTGTAAGCGGACTTGCCTCAAAAACTCCCGGAGCGTTAAACGCGGTGTTGCCGAGTTGCTTGACATTTTTCGGTATTGTAACGCTTTTGAGACCTGTTCGGCAGAAGGAGCAGTATTCGATTACTCTCAGACTGTCGGGGAGAATCACCTTTTCAAGCCCTGAGCAGTTGAGAAACGCGCCCCAGCATATTCGTTTCACTCCCGAGGGTATGGTAACGCTTTGGAGCGCTTTGCAATTGGAAAAGCAGAATTCGGGGATTCCGGTGAGCGAATTGCCGAGAGTAACTCTTTTGAGCTTTTTAAAGCCGTCAAAGCAGCGCACTTCGAGCTCCCTGACGCTATCGGGTACTGTAACCGATTTCAATTTTTTGTTGGGCTTTAGCCCGGAACTGTTCGCGTCATAATCGCAGCCTATTTTTGTTACCTTGTGACCGTCAAGCTGCGATGGGTATTTTACGTTTTCGGCTTTTCCGCAGTAAAAGCATATTTGAGCTTCGTTCCCGTTTAGTGTGTACACAAAACCGTTCTTCTTGAAATACTTTGCTCCGCCTTTAACCGGAAGAATTCCGAAAGATATTATAACAACCAATGATAAAAGAATAGCAATAAATTTTTTCATTTTTAACACCTCTCATATATGTAGTGTGAAAAACGAGCGAAAAAGTTTCAAAATTTTTTATATTTTATCATATTTTTTTCAGACAACAAAAAGCAGAGCAGGAAAACCTACTCTGCTATAATAATTGATTACGAATTACCCAAAGTATCTCTTCAAGAGACCGGCAAAGCCTGCGCCGTGTCTTGCCTTATATTCTTTTTATACCATAACCTCAAAAGCAAAAAGAGTGCTCTTTAATGTTTTGGGATTGAAAAACAGCTATCTTTATGATAAAATCAAATCGAAAGAAACAATTGTCGTCACCCAAGCAACTACTGTTCAAACTACAAAATCTCCGCATGAAAAGCCTTAATTAACGTTGCCGCAAGTATCGTTGCCTATTGTGTTAACGGACTGTATTTGTAGTTACTGTCGCTGTGACAATTCAAAGTATACCTAGTCTTAGTATTAGGAAATATATTTTTTTGCGTAGGTTGATAAAATGAGAGAACGTATCTATCAAATTATAGAAAAGTCAGAAGGCGAAGACAAGATTAGTGCGCTATATGATACCTTTATGATCACGATGATTATTCTGAGCCTTATTCCGTTAGCTTTTAAAACGGAAAACGCTCTATTTTATATTATCGACAAAGTCGCGATGGTAGTGTTTATCATTGATTATCTTCTTAGGTGGATGACTGCCGACTTTAAGTTTGGGAAGAAAAGTGTATGGTCGTTTGTTAGATACCCATTTTCATTCATGGCTATTATTGACCTTCTATCTATTCTGCCGTCAATGTCGATTGTGAGTAGTGGTTTCAAGGCACTTCGCATATTACGTATGATACGCGCTCTTCGTGTGTTCCGTATGTTCAAGGCGTTTAGGTATTCATCGAGTTTTCGCATCATTGGAAATGTAGTAAACAAATCAAAGAAATCTTTGATTGCTGTCGGCATTTTGGCACTCGGTTATATAATTGTTTCTGCGCTAATCGTCTTTAACGTCGAGCCTGATTCTTTTGAGACGTTCTTTGATGCTATATATTGGGCAACTGTGTCGCTTACGACGGTCGGATACGGTGATATCTATCCTGTGTCTACTTTAGGACGTTTCGTTACAATGGTATCGTCAGTCTTTGGAATTGCGGTTGTCGCACTTCCTGCCGGTATTGTTACGGCTGGGTATATCAGTGAAATAGAAAGAGAAGAAAAGAACGGTGAATCTGAAAAATAATAAACAACAAGAGGCTGCCACAAAATGGTATGCTCCCTTTATGGAAGACAGTGAAATAAAAAACACTGTTAACCATGA
>CAMHHL010000014.1 GCA_946184925.1 uncultured Clostridia bacterium
GGCTTACCGATGTGCTGACACTAATCACTTACCTATGTGCTGACCCAACAGACCACAACTTACCACTTACAACTTCTCACTTACAACTTTCAATTTCACTTATCCTTTTTCTTCAAAATCTCACGTGCGATATAAATTGGGCGGTTCTTGCTCTGAATGTAGGTTTTCGCGAGGTACGAGCCGATGATTCCTATGCAAAACAGCTGCACTCCGCCGAGCAGGAGTATCAGCGCGACAATCGTCGCGTAACCGCTGACGGCGACGTTGAAGAACAATCTCTGAATGATTACGACAACGAGGTAGACGATCGCCGCGAACGACATGAACATTCCGATGTAGGTCGAGAGTTTCAGCGGTTTTGTCGAAAACGCCGAGATTCCCTCAAGGGCATATCTCATGAGCTTTCGGAAGCCCCACTTGCTCTCTCCGGCGTTGCGCTCCTGAACCTCATAGGGAATGAACTTGGTGTTGAAACCAATCCAGCTGAAAATTCCCTTCGAGAACCGGTGGTACTCGCCCATCTCCATAATCGCGTCGGCAACGCCTCTTGTGAAGGTGCGGAAGTCGCTCGCGTCGGCGCGCAGCTCAATCTCGCTGAGCTTGTTGATGACCTTGTAGAACATAGTTTTGGCGCCGCTCATCGCCTTGCCTTCCTTGCGCTCTGCCTGATACGCGGCAACGCAGTCGTATTCCTGCTCGTTGTCGAGAATGTCAACCATCTCGAGCACAACCTCAGGCCGTTGCTGCAGGTCGGCGTCAATCAGCGAGATATAATCCCCGGTGCTGTTTTTGATTCCGGCATAAATCGCGGCTTCCTTGCCGAAGTTGCGGCTGAACGACACCACGGTGATGTTGCTCTCCTGTTTTTCGTTATACAGCTTTTTGAGCCTTTCGAGCGTCTTGTCGCGGCTGCCGTCGTTCACAAAAACAAATTCATAGTCAAAGCCGCGTCCTAAGAACGCGCTGACAGTTTCTTCATAAAATTTTTCTACATTGTCCTGCTCGTTATAGCAGGGAACAACCAAAGAAAGCTTCATTTCTTTCTCCTTCGGCAATCCCGAACAATTCAGTTGTGCGGATAGCGCGGTATTCTTTTTTTAATATTACACTACAATTTACACTACAATTTTACCACTTTTCGGGATAATGTCAATAACGTAATGATTGCATAAGATTTGCGATTGTGGTATGATAGGATTATCATTTAACCGGTAGGTGATATATATGCGTATTCTTGATATGTATGAGGAAAACAAAACCCTGCTCAGCTTTGAGGTCTTTCCGCCGAAGAAAACCTCGCCGATTGAGTCAGTCTACGGCGTGCTCGAGGAGCTCACGGAGCTCAAGCCTGCCTACATCAGTGTGACCTACGGCGCCGGCGGTACAGCCGCCGACAACACCTGCGCCATCGCGTCAAAGATAAAGCACGACTACGGCGTTGAGGCGATTGCTCACATCACCTGTGTCAACAGCTCTCGCCGGCAGGTCAGCGATACTCTCGAACAGTTCCGCGCTAACGACATCGACAACGTCCTCGCTCTCCGCGGCGATATCGTTCCCGACCTTCCTCCGCAGACCGACTTTCACTATGCCTCCGAGCTCACCGAATTTATCCGCGAAAAGGGCGGTTTCCACATCGCCGGAGCATGCTATCCCGAGGTTCACCCCGAGGCGAAGAATGATATAGATGATATTCTCAACCTCAAAAAGAAGGTTGACGCGGGCGCTGAATTTTTGATTTCCCAGCTGTTTTTTGACAATCAATACTTCTATGATTTTCAGCAGAAGTGCCGCTTTGGCGGAATAAACGTCCCGATAGAAGCCGGAATCATGCCTGTCATAAACACAAAGCAGATTAACCGCATGGCAACCCTCTGCGGAGCCACGCTCCCGGCGAAGTTCCTGCGAGTTATGGCTCGCTTTGAGAACAATCCTAAGGCGCTGCGCGACGCCGGAATCGCCTATGCCGTTGACCAGTGCGTTGATTTGATTGCGAACGGCGTCAGCGGAATCCACCTCTACACCATGAACAACCCCTACGTCGCGCGCAAAATCACCGAGGCGATAGGTTCGCTACTATGAAAATTCCCGAGCATATAAGCCGCGCGGAGACGCTGCGCTGCCTCGGCAACAGCTCTGTTGCGATGAATGACGAGATGCAGTCGCTGCTCGACAGCTGCGAGGAAAAGCTGCTCCGCTCGCTCAGACCGAAGTGGTTGTACAAAAGGCTCAATCCGTCCGAATGCGGACTGCTCGAGGGCGAGAGCATAAGAGAACACCTCTCGGGCTGCGGCGATGCCGTGCTGATGTGCGTCACGCTCGGCACCGAGACCGACCGATTGATTCGCTCCGCTCAGGTTGAGGATATGGCGTCCGCCGTTGTCCTCGACGCGATGGCGAGCGTAGCCACCGAACAGCTCTGCGACGAGCTCGAGGCGGAGATTGCCGCGAAATTCCCCGAAAAATCGCTCACATGGCGTTTTTCGCCCGGATACGGAGATTATCCCATCTCGCTCCAAAAAACCTTTCTCAGCCTGCTTGACGCGCCGAGAAGGATAGGACTGTGCACCAATGACAGCTCAATCCTCACACCGATGAAGTCCGTCACCGCGATAATCGGGCTGAGCGACGCACCCGTTGAGCGAAAGCGCCGCGGCTGCGCCGGGTGTAATCTCAACAAAACATGCAAATTCAGAAAGGCGGGAACCCGCTGTGACTTTTAACGATTTACTAAAAAATGAATATATTTTTCTCGACGGCGCCATGGGCACAATGCTCCAGAAGAGCGGACTGCCCCTCGGCGAAATGCCCGAGCTCCTCAATCTCACTCACCCGGAGCTGATTGAGGACATACACCGTCAGTATATTGACGCCGGCGCTCAGGTCGTCTACGCCAACACCTTCGGCGCTAACGGCTACAAGCTCGAGGGCAGCGGTCACACCGCGTCCGAAGTCATCCCGGCGGCTGTCCGCAACGCGAGAAAAGCCGCGGACGGCAGGGCGCTCGTCGCTCTCGACATCGGCCCCATCGGTCAGCTTATGGAGCCCTCGGGGGCTATGAGCTTTGACGAGGCGTACAACTACTTCAAAGAGGAGATTGTCGCCGGAGCCGACGCCGACCTCATTATCTTCGAAACCTTCACCGACCTGCTCGAGCTCAAAGCCGGAGTTCTTGCCGCGAAGGAGAACAGCGACAAGCCCGTTCTTGCGACGATGACCTTTGAGCAGAACGGCAGAACCTTTGCCGGAGCCTCGGTCGCTTCAGCGGCGCTCACGCTTCAGGGTTTGGGCGTTGACGCGCTGGGAGTGAACTGCTCGCTCGGCCCGGACGAGCTCAAGCCGATTGTCGCCGAGCTCGCCGGAATCAGCCGCGTTCCGCTTATTGTCAAGCCGAACGCCGGACTTCCCGATCCTGTCACGAACACCTACGATATTTTGCCCGACGACTTTGCCGCGAGCCTGCGCTCGATTGCCGGGCTCGGCAGCGTTAAGTTTGTCGGCGGCTGCTGCGGAACGACGCCCGACTATATCCGCGCGCTCATCAAGTCGCTCGAAGGCATGAGCTTCCGCATGAACGAGCCAAAGGGCGAAACCGCTGTCTGCTCCGGAACTACCGCGGTGGAGATTTCTCAGCCCAGAATAATCGGCGAGCGAATCAACCCGACGGGTAAAAAGCTGTTCAAGCAGGCGCTCGTCAATAACGACATTGACTATATTCTTTCCCAGGCGATAAGCCAGGTGAAAGCCGGAGCCGACATTCTCGACGTAAACGTCGGTCTCCCGGAGATTGATGAGAAGGAGATGATGGTGCGCGTCGTCAAGGCGCTGCAGTCCGTCGTTGACGTTCCGCTCCAGATTGACAGCACAAAGCCCGACGTTCTCGACGCGGCGCTGAGAGTTTACAACGGAAAGCCGATTGTCAACTCCGTCAACGGCGAGGAAAAGTCGCTCTCGGCTGTTTTGCCGCTAGTCAAAAAGTACGGCGCTTCCGTAATCGGACTCACTCTCGACGAGAACGGAATACCCAAGACCGCAGAGGGGAGATTCGCGATAGCAAAGCGGATTGTTGACCGTGCCGTTGAATACGGAATCAGCCCAAAGGACGTCTATATCGACTGCCTTACGCTGACTGTCTCGGCGGAGCAGGACGCATGCCGCGAGACGCTCACGGCGCTCCATAGAGTAAAAACCGAGCTCGGGTGCAAGACCTGTCTCGGAGTTTCAAATATCAGCTTCGGACTTCCCGACCGAGAGCTTATAAACCATATTTTCCTCACGATGGCGCTCGAGGAAGGGCTCGATTTGCCGATTATCAATCCCAATGACGAGCTGATGACCGGCGCGGTCAGAGCGTACAAGGTGCTCTCGGGAATTGACCGCAACGCTTCCGAGTTCATCGCCTCACGGACGGAAACAGAGCCGAAGCAAACAAAAATTCAAAGCTCGCATGTAACACTCTCCGAGGCTGTTCAGAACGGTCTCAAGGGCGAGGCAAGGGCGCTGACGGAAAAGCTCCTGGGCACAAAGGACGCTATGGAAATCGTCAACACCGAGCTCATCCCCGCGCTCGACAGGGTGGGAGCCGACTTTGAGAAGAACAAAATATTCCTGCCCCAGCTGATTCAAAGCGCGAACACCGCGCAGGTCTGCTTTGAGGTGATAAAAGCTCAGCTTTCAAAGGGCGACAGCTCGCCCGTCAGCAAGGGAAAAATCATTCTCGCCACCGTCAAGGGCGATATACATGACATCGGCAAGAACATTGTCAAGGTTCTGCTCGATAACTACGGATACACTGTCGTAGACCTCGGGCGCGACGTTGAGCCCTCGCTGATTGTGCGCACTGCCGTTGAGCAGAACATCAG
This sequence comes from uncultured Clostridia bacterium, assembly GCA_946184925.1. Lineage (GTDB taxonomy): Bacteria > Bacillota > Clostridia > Oscillospirales > Acutalibacteraceae > Ruminococcoides. Next base: position 4,863 of record CAMHHL010000014.1, read on the forward strand.
GCTCATCGGGCTTTCCGCGCTGATGACGACAACCCTCGGCAGCATGGAGGAGACAATCGCACTCATTCGCTCCACTCCGGAGCTTCAGGCGGAGGACGGCTCGAGCCGGTGTACGGTTATGGTCGGCGGCGCGGTTCTCACCCCGGAATACGCAGAGAGAATCGGAGCCGATTACTATTGCCGCGACGCCAAGGAAAGCGTCGATACAGCAAAGAAGTTTTTCGGGAAATAGCTTTATTAATTAATTTGCAAGCAAGTTGTAAGCGGTAAGTTGTAAGTGATAAGTTTTGGTCGGGCAGACAGATTGTGAGTTTCTCACGCCTGTTTCCCGACAGAATTTTTATGCTTGCTGCGCAAGCAGCATATTGATAAGGTCGGCTATACGGCGTTGTTTTTCTATACGACCTATCTACTCGACCGTAACTTACAACTTAACAGCCGTTTGATAGGACAGCAACACACAGCACAAACGTCACCTTTACAGGCGTTGGTTCGGAGCAGTTGTCACAGCCCAAACCAAACTCCTGATAGGAGCACTCACGTAACAGGGTAGAGATATAAAAAATAAAAAAACACCGCGTGCTTTTGACGCGGTGAAAGGTTTGACAGGGACTTGCGATAAAAGGCTATAGTAAATGAAGAAAATGCTGTAAACCGACTTTCATAGTTTCCATAACTCCTGCCAAACCTAAGATTTGTGTTGTCCGCTCAGTTGCGCACTTCGTGCGCACGAGCGATGACTGAAAAAAACACCGCGTGCTTTTGACGCGGTGTTTTTTTGGATGAAATTGTGTGAATGCCACTTATCTTCGTGTGCAAGTATATTCTACATTATAATGGCAATAAAATCAATAATTCTAGCAGAATGTAATTGCAATATGGAAAAACTGTAAGAGTTAATTCTTTAATGAATTATTGAGGAACAAAACGGTAACATTTTGTAAAGAACAAAAGTTCTAATATTAAAAGAATATTACAATAGTTACGCAGAGTTTGCGAATTTACAAGATGTTGTGGTTTTTATCGCTGCCGTATACAACCCATAGTTTCATATATGCGTAGATGGGAGGTTGGTCAACGAGCGGGATTATGCCCAGCTTGCGGTATGCGGAGGTGCTTTCGTATTGTGTGCCCGACGTCATTCCCGCGAGATAGACAGGACATCCGGCGTCTTTGCAGAAACGGCGAAAGCTTTCGCTTTCGGTCGGCAGAGTTCCGGAGTGATAACCCTCGAGCAGAACCGCCTTGCAGCCGTGAACATCGGGAAAAATCATACCCGGATGAGCCTTCAGCCACAAAACAGGCGAATTCTCGCTCAGCTCAAAGGCGCCGACGCTTTCCGTCTCGGGCTTTGAGCTGAGCTTGTGAAAGCCGTCGTCGAAAACACCGAACGCTCCGCCGAGAGAGCTGAGCCTGTCGCTGTACGCAGGGTGCGCAAGAAGCCGTGAGCCGAGGTGAATTTCGGGCTTTTCGCCGGTGTTGCGGTAGCTTGCGAAAACTCCGCCGGTTTTTTCGCGAATGAATTCAGCCGCAAAATACAGGTTGTCCGCGCCGTTTGAGCGCCGGTCGCTGAGAATGTAGTTCGCCGAGGCAAGAACTATCGGAGTTCCGCAGTTTTCGAACGCAAGCGAGAGAGCCGCCGCGGAGAACTGGAGCGTATCTGTGCCGTGAGCGACGATTATGCCGTCATAACCGCCGCTCAGTAATGTTTCTGTATGTTTTATCAGGCGCGTGAGAATTTTTCCGTCAAGCTGCTCCGAGAGCGTGGTGAACGGTCTGAAAATCTTAACTTCAAAGTCGTCGGGAAGATAGCCTGCAAGCGCGGCGTTCTCCGCAGGGGAGATGTAGCCGTCCCTGAGCGCGCTCCCGATTGTTCCGCCTGTCAGAACCAGCGCAATCCGCATCATTTAACGGTGGTGATGATTCTGATTTTGTGTGCCTTGCCCTTGTATGTGCCGGTAGCGATAAGGGTAGCCTTGCCCTTTGATACTCCGGTGATTATGCCGAGAGCGTTGACCTTGACAATCTTTGTGTCGGTGCTCGACCATGTAATTTCGCTGACAACACCGTAGGCGTTGAGCTTTTCGTAGATGTCGCGGTAAACCTCGCCCTTGGAGATCGTCAGATAGAGCGGCACTTCATCGCCGTCATAGTGACCGTAAACGTCGTAGTCAACGTTGCTCCTGGCGGATTTTGTAGTGCCGTTATAGGCGACAACATAGTATTTATAGGAATTGATTCCCGTGACGTCCATATCCTTGTATTCAACTCTGCCTGTAGCGTTGACGTAGGGATTCGCGATTTTAATGAGGCGCTTGTAGTTGCTCTCGGTCTTGAGGCTGCGGTAGACGATGTAGCCGACTGCGCCCTTGGTCTGAGTCCATTCGAGCGTGATTCCCTTCATGTCGAGCTTTTCTTCGGCGTTAAGCTCAGGACTTTCGAGGAATTGATGAGTGGTTATTCCGCTGAACGCGCCGGCAGAGGTCTTTGTGTATGCTCTGACCTTGATGTCATAAACGGAGCCGGGGGAGAGGTTAGAATCAATGTAGGCTGTCTTTGTGCCGCGGTAGATTGCCGAGAAGGACTTTGCCGTGGATTTCTTTGCGACTACGACATATTTGGTCGCGCCCTTGACAGCTGTCCAGCTGATTTTGACACCGGTCGAAACGTTCTTGACGGCAATCTTCTTGGGAGCAGTAACGCGAATCAGCGCCTTTGCCGGGCTGAACTTTGACTTTTTGCCGTTAACAACCGCGCGAACCTTGTAGGCGTAGCGCTTGGTTGCCTTTACGGCGGTGTGGGTATATTTGGTCGCGCTGACTTTGGCGAGCTTTTTGTAGGAGCCGTTGCCGACCTTGGAGAATACTTCGTAAGCTGTAGCGGATTTTACGGAGCTCCACTTGACGGTGATGCCCTTCGTTGAGTTTGAGAGTGATTTGAGCTTGGGCGCAGAGGCTGTCGCGGCGCCGAAGGTTGCAACGCTGCCGAAAACAAGCAGCACCGCAAGCGCAGAGCACAGCAGCGCTTTCAGAGTTTTGGTCATAATATGTTTTCCTTTCATAAATTATTTGACAAATATGGTGACGGTACACTTTCCAAATGTACTATTTTATTGTAGCATATCCTGTAAAAAAATTAAATAGCAAATAAACGGTAAATTGCGGTAAATAACTCCGCAAAAATTGTGAGAACTGACGGATTAACAAAGAAAGGCGCGCCTCAGAGAGACGCGCCCGAATTATTAAGTGTGTGATTATTCTACTGTAATCATGAGATAAACAACGCGGCTTGCTGTCTTGATAGCGCCCTTGTTGCCGAACTCATCGAGGAGAGCCTTGCACTCGTCGTTAACTGTGAGCTTGATGATTGCAGAACCCTCAGCCTCAGCTGTGATTACGGAATCGTCGATGGAAACTACATCCTTGCCCTCGATAACCTCTGCATTGTAGAGACCGTTAGCACTGATGAAGTCAGCAAGGAGCTTGCCCTCGTAGTACTTCTCGCCAACGCTGAAGTTGAGAACGATGTGGAGGTTCTTGAGACCGTCGTTGTCAGCATCCTCGTCAGGCATGAAGTAGTAGCTGTTTACGCCGTCTCTCTTGGGAGCAAAGAGAACGATTCTCTCGTCGCTTGCGAAGGAAGTACTTACGTTGACAGCCTTAACCTTGTACATATAGCCTGCGGGGTTGTTGGGAACGTCTGTGTCGCTGTAGGAAGTTGCGCTTGTTGTAGCAACCTTTACAAAGCCCTTTGATGTGGAGGACTCACGATATACCTCGTATGTCTTTGCGCCCTTTACGGAGTTCCAATTGAGCTCAACGGATTTAGCGCTGCCTGCCTCGCGGGCAACAAGACCTGTGGGCTGAGCAAGATATGTGAGAGCTCTCTGTGTAATTCTTGCGGAAAATGTCTTTGTAGCGGAATCGTAGCAAGCAACCTGATATGTGTATCTTGTGCCGGATGTTACGTCCTTGTCAACATAAACGTTGGTCTTTGTTGAAGTAACCTTTGTGAAGGAACCGGAGCCTGACTTTCTGTAAAGAACGTACTTTGTGGCGCCGTGTCTCTTGTGCCAGCTTACTCTTACACCGTTTGTGGTGTTTGTGAGTGAACGGAAGTCGGAGAAGTTGATTCTCTTAATCTTAGCAGCAGCGGAAGCAGCGCTTGTTTTCTTTCCGTTAACAGCCTTAACCTTGTAGTTATAAACTGTGCCGGCGTTTACGCTGAAATCCTTTGTTGAAAGTTTAGCAGTTGTCCTGATGAGCTTGTTGTTGCGGTATACCTTATATTTCTTGGCACCCGAAACCTTGCTCCACTTAACCTGGATAGCGTTCATTGTGTTAGTTGCCTTTACGCCTGTGGGTTTCTTAAGTGATGCCGCCGAAGCAGAGGAAGCGCCGAAAGCAAAAGCGGACACTGCCATCATAGCCGCGAGAGCAACACTGATGATTCTTTTTGTTGTCTTCAATTTAATTTCCTCCTTATTGTTGATAACAATACACATTAGATTATAACACGCCGCATAAAAAAGCGCTAGTGGCATTTTGCACAATTAATGCGGCAAAGCGTTGGTGAATTTGCGAAAAATGTTACGATTATGTCTCATCCGGACGAAGCTTGAAGTGGACAAAGAGCATAACAAACGAAATCACGAGAAGCATAGCCGCGACGATGAACATGTTGGTGAAGAAGGTCGTCAGATATGTAGTGTACAGGTCGTTGAGCGCCCGTGTGATTATCGTTATCTTGCCGATGAGCCCGCTCGAGAGGACGATTGCCGGAATCCCGAGCACAAAGAGCCCGGAGCCCGAAAAGCTGTAGAAAATATATCTGCACGCCCGGTGCTTCCACTCGTTTGTGAGAATTAAGAACAGAATCAGCAGCACGGAAACAACCGCAGCCGCAATCGTGACGATGGTCAGAATTCTGTTGTAGTTCAGATATGACTTCTGAAGTGACGAAAGGTACGAAATCTTGATGTTGTCGGCGTAGATTTTGCTTGCTTCCTTTACGAAGAAATCGACGCTTTCTCCGGAGTAATCCTTGATTCCCCTGCTCTGGGCATACTGCGCAATACTCTCGCGCAAATCTCTCGAGAAGCGGTCGGTGCTTACGCTGAGCTTTTCGCCCGCGTAGAAGCTGTCGATATAGCTCTGAACGCCCTCGCGCACCAGAACCTCGTCAACAAGATCCTCGAAGAAGCTCTTGTTCAGTCCGCTCGCGTCGCCGAGGTCGATGAGACTGTCGGTAATTTCGTCACACAAATCGGCGTAATAGTTCGAGTTGTTCACGGTGTCGGTGAGGAAGTCCTTGCTGAACACCGTCATTTTGACAAACGCGCTCAGCGCGCAAATTGTGAGCGAAAGAGCAAGAATGAACGAAATAATGAGATAGCACACCTTTGAGGCGGTTTTGCTTTTGAAAAGATTTTTCATATTGTCACCGCCTTATTCATACAGCCCGACAATCTCGGGACCGGAGATTTTGTCTGCATAGACGAAAAATCTCTTTTCAGTGAGTCCGAGTGTGTCGAACGGATAGCAGGTGTAGAGAACAAGGTTCTCCTCGTCCGCGGAAAGGTCAAACGCTTTTTTGTCGGTGTCCTTCAGGATTGCGGTTTTGTTGATTTTGTATTTGTAGTTGCCCCAGCTTGTCCTGATTGTGACAACGTCGCCTTTCTTAACGTTCTTGAGCCCGTTGAAGTAGGTGTTGTTGTGGCCGGCAACAAGGATTGTTTTGCCGTAGCCGGGGACGAAGCTGCCTGCGTACACTCCGACGCCGTTGCGCAGAGCAATGTCGCCGTCGCCGAAGAAAAGCTTGGCGTCAACGTTTCTGCCTTTGATTTTCAGGTCGCCGAACTGTTTGTTAATCCCCGGGAACTCAACCTCTGAGGCATCGACGGTGTCCTTGCTGTCGCCGGTCGGAACAAAGATGTTCTCGTACTCCTTCGAGTAGTCAACCTGCTTGTCCGAGAGAAAAACGCTTCCGATTGAAAGAATGTCCGAGAACATCGGATAGCCCACGGCGAATACCGCAAGATACAAAAGCAGACAGAAAGCTACGGGAATGGCAATCAGCCGCAATATTCTCTTTTTCTTTTCGGATTTCTTTTTCATTTTACAGCTGTCTTTCTTTTAGATAATAAAACTCCGGCGCAGGATACCGCAAGGAGCGTACCTGTTACGGCGATAACCGTCATGGGAACAGCTTCGTCGCCGGCGCCTGTTGCCTTGACGACGTTGCCCGACTCGTCAATAACGACGTCGCCGCTCTTGTTGATTATCTTTACCCCTTTTGTGAGGTCGGAGCCGGCTCCCGCCGAAAGGTCGAGAACTCCTGCCGCCGCTCTTGCATAGCCGAGGAAGGTTTTTACTTCGTCGGCAGAGAGCTCGCCGTAGCTCGAGCGCTTTGTGCTCTCGAGGTACGAACGTCCGGCGTTGATATAGCCGTTAATCTCGTCAGCCTGAGCCTGAGTCATGTCAATGGTGTTGAAGTTCGCTTCCGCCTGATTGATATATGAATCAGGAACATAAACTGCGTTGCCGTTCATGTTTGAGGGCGTGCGCATGTTGTTGAGCACGCTCTGCTCGGCAGAGTTAATCCCTGCGGCAAATGCCGGTATACAGGAAAGCGCCGCGAGCGCGACAACCGCGATAAGTGCAATAATCTTTTTCATGTTGCAAGTCTCCTTTCCTTTCATTAAGGCAACACCGCACAATTCAAGGCGCACGGCTTGCTTGAATATTATTCCGTCAGTTTGCCCAAAAAATCTCGGCAAGGCGTCAGCCTTACCTTGATTTATTTGTACAACCTGACGAAAAATCTTGCTACGCAATCCGCACACCTGAATTATGCGGTATTGCCTTAAATATTCATATGGTCAGTTCTCCGGGTGTTTCCGGAGAGGCCAAAATAACAATCCACGAAAATGTATATTATCACAAAAGAAAGAAAAAGTAAAGAGTAAAAATATACAATATAAGTCGAAAAAAACAGGCGTTTGCTTGTTTTCGGGGATAAGAGTGCATTAAATTAATTCGAAAACAACAGACGATTTTATGCAAGAATATAGAAAATACTGTAATAACTCCGATTATTATTGCAAAAAAAGGCGTTTTAAGGTAGAATGTATACTGCATAATTACGTAAAACAGAGGTGCAGTATGGAAAAATACGAGAACACTGAAACGCGTGAAATATCGCTCAAGGATTTATTCAACACTTTCAAGAAGGGCTTGTGGATAATGCTTGCCGCGGCGATAGTCTGCGGAACGATTGCATACGGATATTCCGCCTTCTTTATCAAGAAAACCTATTCTACGTCGGTAAAGCTCTATGTTGTGTCAGCAACAACAAACGAGAATGCCTACAACGATTTGAGCGCACATAATCTCTCAAAGTCGCTTGTAAAGACATATGTGAGTATGCTCACCTCGAACAATTTCTTCATCAAGCTTGCCGAGAACCTTGACGACAAATACACTGCGGAGCAGCTCGGCGGAATGGTGTCGTTCGTGTCCGACGAAGATAACACAACCGAGGTGTTCACCGCGTCGGTAAGAGCCGGCTCGCCTACGGAAGCCAAGATTATTGCCGACAGCATCGAGGACGTAGCCCCCGGCGTTATCGCCGCACTCAACGACAACGAAGCAAAGCTGAAAATTGTCGACAGCGCGACTATCCCGACGGCGCCTTCATCGCCTAATGTTCCGAGGAACACGCTCCTTGCCGCGGCGGCAGGCTTTGTGCTTGCGTTGATTTTCGTTTTCGTCAGGGAAGCTCTCGACAACAAAATCAAGTATTCCGCGGAGCTCACCGACATCGAAGGAATCCCGGTGCTTTCCGCTATTCCGGACTTTAACGGAGAGCCGATTATCCTCGGTAAGGAAGAAAGTACAGCAGAAACGGAGGTACAGTGATGGCAAAGAAAAAGAAAAACAGCCCCCAGAGAAGCCAGGCGCTGTTGTTCCAGGTTACAGAATCATATAAAAAGGCGAGAACAAGCCTTGTGTATTCCATAATCAAGAAGGGCTGCCGCAAGGTCGTTATTACAAGCTCGTTCAAGAGCGAGGGCAAAACCACAACCGCCGTGAATATCGCCATAGCGCTTTCGCAGCAGGTTGACACCAGAGTTCTCATCATCGACTGCGACCTTCGCCGTCCTACGGTTCACACCATTCTCGGGGTGAATTCCGACAAGGGACTCGCGAACTATCTCAACAACGAGTGTCCGCTCAGCGAAGCGGTTACAAAGACAGACAACGAGAGCCTCGACACCATCACCTTCGGCGCAATTCCGCCGAACCCGTCCGAGCTCCTCGCGAGCGAGGGCATGGGCGAAATGATTGGAGAGCTCGAGAAGGAGTATGACTACATTATCTTCGACACACCCCCGGTCAATATGGTCGTCGACGTTGTTCCGCTCATCGGACTTTCCGACGGTGTTGTGCTTGTTGTCAAGCACAACGAGACAACTTACCCCGAGTTCAAAAAGGCGGTTGAAACCCTCAAGCGCAACAACGCCAAAATCCTCGGAGCCATTATCAACTATATCCCGACAGTAGAAACCTCCAAGGGCGGCTACTACTTTGACAAACGCAGAAAAGACAGGACTTACGGAGTTTATTGATTTCCGTATTTTTGGAGAGGAAATATGTATCAAAAGGGTTCGAAAAGCTTTATCAAGCACTTTGATTTTCTGCTAATCGACATTTTGTGCTTGAATATATCATATGTGATTTCCTACTTTTTCACACAAGGTAAGTTTAGCGGCTTGTATGACGGCTCGCACGGACGGTTTGTCGTCGTGCTCAACGTCATCATGCTTGTGACGGCTTTGCTTTCAAAAAGCTATAAAAATATATTAAAACGAGGACTGTACAAGGAGTTCGTCAGCGTGCTGAAGCTGACGGTAATCACGTTCTTCGCCTACTCGTTCTACTACTTCACGCTTCAGAGGGTTCTCAAGGACGAGGATAACAACATCATATGGTTCGTTATTCCGGCATTCTTCGTGATTTGTTATGTATGCCGTGTTGTTTACAAGAGGATTCTTCGGTTCTTTATCTCAAAGAACCCCGGAGCGTCAATCCTTATCGTCACCACCAGCACAATCGCCGACAAGGTCGTTTCCCAGTTCCACAAGAGGGAGTACGGCGCCTATACAATCGCCGGGCTTGTCATAGTGGACAAGGATTTGACAGGCAAAAAGTTCAAGGGCGAGACCGTAGTCGCGGGGCTCAGCGACGCGGCGGATTATGTCTGCCGCCAGTGGGTTGACGAGGTGCTGATTGACGTTCACCGCGACGCCGAATTCCCGAAAAAGCTCGTCAAGCAGTTCGAGACTATGGGACTGACAATTCACACCCGTATCGCGAACGCGTATTCCGCGTCAACGAAAAACCAGATTGTCGAGACAATCGGCGGCTACACCGTGCTCACAACCTCGATAAGCTACGCCTCGGGCTGGCAGATGATGATTAAGCGTGCGGTAGATATAATCGGCGGAATTCTCGGCTGCATAGCCACGGGGCTTGCGTTCTTAGTAGTAGCTCCGCTCATTTACATAAAATCACCGGGACCGATTTTCTTCAAGCAGGAGCGAATCGGCAAGAACGGAAAGGTTTTCGGCTGCTTTAAATTCAGAACAATGTACACCGACGCCGAGGAGCGCAAGAAGGAGCTCATGGACAAGAACCGCGTCAAGGACGGCATGATGTTCAAGCTCGAGTTTGACCCGCGAATCATCGGCTCCCAAAAGCTCGAAAACGGCAAGATTAAGAAGGGGCTCGGCGGCTGGCTGAGAACGCTCTCAATCGACGAGCTTCCGCAGTCAATCAACGTTCTCAGGGGCGACATGAGCCTCGTCGGAACCCGTCCGCCTACTCTCGACGAGTGGGAGAAGTACGAGCTCCACCACCGCGCGCGTCTCGCCATTAAGCCCGGAATCACCGGAATGTGGCAGGTAAGCGGACGAAGCAAAATCACCGACTTCGAGGAGGTTGTCCGTCTTGACACAACCTATATCCGCGAATGGTCGCTTAAGCTTGACGTAAAAATACTTCTAAAAACAGTGGTCGCCGTCCTCAGACGCGACGGTTCGATGTAAATCCGAAAGAGGGAAAATATGAAGGTTTGTCTGGTTGGTTCGTCGGGAGGACACCTGACGCATTTGTATATGCTCAAGCCGTTCTGGAAAGATAAAGAACGGTTTTGGGTGACTTTTGACAAAGAGGACGCGAGGAGCCTGCTTGAAGGCGAGAAGATGTATCCGTGCTATTACCCCACGAACAGAAGCCTCAAGGCGCTGATAATTAATACCCGTCTTGCAATAAAGGTTCTGCGCAAGGAACGCCCGGACGTGATTATATCATCCGGAGCGGCGGTTGCTGTGCCGTTCTTCTGGCTCGGCAAGCTTTTTTTCAAAGCGAAAACAGTTTATATCGAGGTTTTTGACCGCATTGATAAATCTACAGTTACCGGAAAAATGGTCTACAAGGTTACCGACAGGTTCATTGTTGAGTGGGAAGAGATGAAAGATGTCTATCCCAAGGCTATCAACCTCGGAAGCATTTTTTAATTTATCGGAGAAGCTATGATTTTTGTGACAGTTGGTACTCACGAGCAGCAGTTTAACAGGCTGATTGAGTATGTTGACAATCTAAAAAAAGATAACATCATCACCGAGGACGTAGTTATGCAAACAGGTTTTTCAACCTATGAGCCGCGGTACTGCGAGTGGAGTAAGCTCTATCCCTACAAGAAGATGATAAAATATGTTGACGAAGCGCGTTTGGTTATCACTCACGGAGGTCCGTCAAGCTTTATTATGCCGCTCCAGGTCGGCAAAATCCCGATTGTGGTTCCGCGTCAGCTCAAGTTTGAGGAGCATGTCAACGACCATCAGCTCGAGTTTGCAAAGGCTGTCGCCGAGCGTCAGCATAACATTATAACAATAGAAAATATTGATGACTTGAAGGATACTATTCTGAATTATAACGATATAATCAAAAATATGAACGCAAGCTCCGAAGGGAACAACGCTAAGTTCAACGAGCGTTTTTCGGAAATTGTTGACGAGCTTTTCGCTGAGAGCGGGAAGAAAAAACATTGATTTTAATGAGGTTAATTGTATGTTAAAGGTCGGAATACTATCGATGCAGCGGATAGCTAATTACGGCTCTTTCCTGCAGGCTTACGGTTTAAAATGTCTGATTGAGGAGCTCGGCGCAGAGGCAGAGTTCGTGGATTATCACCCGGGAGAAACTCTCATCCCCGCCGACGGAGGCACAGGGCTCTCCCGCAAATTCTCAAAACTCACCGATGTCTTGAAGTATAAAGCACCCTTTGGTGAAAAAATTCGTTTCATAAAGTATAAAAAGAATTACGCTGCAAACTATTACCCGTATCTCGGAATCGGAGAGCAGATGAATTATACTCCGAAGCTCGATCTTGAGATAATAGGAAGCGACGAGGTTTTTAATTGCGTACAGAATAACACCAATGTCGGATTCGCTCCCGAGCTGTTCGGAAGCGGAAATAACGCCGGGAGACTGATTTCCTATGCGGCGTCATTCGGCAACACTACCCTCGAAAAGCTGTCTCAATACGGGGTAGAAGAAAAGGTCGCCGAGTGGCTCAAGAGGTTTGACGCGATTTCCGTCAGAGATAAAAACAGCGGAGATATTATAAAAAATTTGACCGGGAAAGCTCCCGAATACAACCTTGACCCTGTACTTGCTTACGATTTTGTCGGTAAATGCAAGGAGATTCCCGCGGAGGTTGACGAATCGGACTATATGATACTCTATGGATATTCGGGAAGATTCACCCCGGAAGAGTGCAAAGCGGTTCGGGCATATGCCGACAGTAAAGGGTTAAAGGTTTTCTGCATCGGCGGTGTTCAGGGCTGCTGCGATAAATTCATTGATTGCGACCCGTTTAAGGTAATTGCGTACTTTATGCACGCCGACTGTGTTGTTACGGATACTTTCCACGGTACGATTCTTTCGGTAATTACCCGTAGGGAGTTCGTTTCGGTAGTCAGAAACGAGGGCTACGGAAACAGCGAAAAACTAACCGACCTTCTCGAAAGGCTCGGTCTTAACGACAGAAAAGTAAAGGATATTTACGCTGCCGAAAAGCTTTTTGAAAACAAAATCGACTACAGCGCCGCGTATTCCGTAATTGAATCCGAAAGACAACACACGAAAAACTACCTCAGAAAGGAACTTGAAGCATGTATACAGAGTTAAAGACATACAGGATAATCATTGCTCTAATGAAAAAATACGGAATAAAACACTGCGTACTTTCGGCAGGCAGCCGAAACGTTCCTTTTGTACATTCGATTGAGGAGGATCCGTATTTTCATTGTTACTCGGTTGTTGACGAGAGGAGCGCAGGATACTTCGCACTCGGACTTGCGCAGGAACTGAATGAGCCTGTGGTTATCTCTTGTACATCCTCTACCGCAACATGCAACTACTGGCCGCCTGTTGCGGAAGCGTTCTATCAGGGAGTCCCGATTGTTGTATTGACCAGTGACAGAGACCCAGCCATGCTCGGCCAATGGGAGGATCAGATGATAGATCAGGTCGGTATGTATGACCGTCATGTGCGCAAGTCGGTTAATCTGCCTATCATCAACGGAAAAGATGATGAGATATTTTGCCAAAGACTTGTGAATGAAGCGTTTCTCGAGCTGAATCACCACGGAACAGGTCCTGTGCATATCAACATTCCGATGAAGTCATATAATAATTCATTCAACATCAAGGAGCTGCCCGAGGTACAGAAGATTGACAGGCTTTGCATTGATGACGCCGAAAGCTTATGGGAAGCCAAGGCTGAAATCCTGAAAAAGAGCAGACGGATTCTTGTGGCATGCGGACAGCGCAGCTATGTGAGTCCCGAGCTCAAAAAATCAATCGCCGAGTTTTTTGAGAAGTATAACTCCGCGGTTTCCGTTGAATACATGTCGAACGTAGAGATTGAGGAAGGCCTCAATCTTAATGTATGTATGGACGCTCGTTATACTACGTCCAAAAAGGTAAAAGAGCTGTTGCCCGACATTGTTATCTCGTTCGGAGGCAACATTTTCTCGGGAATTAAAGAGCAGTTCAGAAAGTTCGCCGGTGAATTTGAGCACTGGCTTATCCAGGAAGACGGAAGAGTAGTTGACGCTTTCAAGAGCATTACCACCGTTTTTGAGTGTAAGCCCGAATACTTTTTCGGATTTTTTGCAGATAAAGCAGGGGAGATGAAAAACAACAGAGAGTATTTCTCGGCGCTGAAGGCGTATGTTGATTCGGTTGTTTTCCCTGAATTCCCTTATTCTCATGTCTATGCAGTGAAGGAAGTTGTCGAGCGCATTCCTTCAAACTCGATTCTTCATCTCAGTATTAACGACAGCATAAGAATTGCTAACTTCTTTAAGCTGAACAGCAGTATAAAAACCTACGCGAATATAGGCACACACGGTATAGACGGCTGTCTCTCGTCCTTTCTGGGACAGGCGGCGGCATCTCCCGAAAAGCAGAGCTTTCTTGTAATCGGAGATCTCGCTTTCTTCTATGATATGAATGCGATCAGACTGCGCCATATAGGAAAAAACGTTCATATTCTCCTCATAAACAATGAAGGCGGCTCGGAGTTTTATTTTAACAGAATGTGGAAAAACGAGGCGAGCGACCTTCACACCACAGCCCGCCATAATACACGCGCGGAGGGCTGGGTAAAATCCAATAACTTTATTTACCTCAGCGCGAACGATAAGGAATCGCTCGCGCGCGGCGTCAAGGAGTTCATGAGAGATGACCTTGAAAAGCCTGTTTTCTTCGAGGTTTTTACGGAAATGAAAAAGGATTCCGACACACTGTACGATTTCTTCGATCTCAGTCGTCCCAAGGATATCAAATCGGAAACCATACGCAAGAGTAAGGAATTCATAAAATCGACAATTGGTCAGGAAAAAGCGCAGAAAATTGCGGGAATGTTCAAAAAATAATCAGTGTCCGAACAGTGTATGAAACAGGAGAGAAAAATGCGGGTTTTAGTTATTAACACGGTTCGTTTCAAACTCAACGGCATTTCGGCTGTAATAAAAAACTATTACGACGCTATGGATAAAACCGGTATTGAGTGTGAGTTTTTGGCGATACAGGAGCCGTTCCCCGAATTTGAAAAGTGGTTTGCCGACAATGGACTAAAGTGTCACGTCGCGCGAAAAAAGAATCCGTTAAAATATTTAATAAGTGTGAAGAATATCGTAAAAAGCGGAAACTTTGATGTTGTACACATTCACGGCAACAGCGCTAATCTGGCTTTGGAGCTGCTGGCGTGTAAGCTCGGAGGAGCAAAGGTACGGATTGCCCATTCACACAACACGAGCAGCACACATCCCTTTATGCACAAACTGCTGTATCCATTGTTTTCGCTGCTGTACACCAAGGGTCTCGCCTGCGGACGCGATGCCGGCAAATGGATGTTTCATAACAAGCCGTTCGAGGTGCTCAACAACGGAATCCCGCTCGAGAGCTATAAATATAACCCCGAAGTTCGCGCGTTATGCCGCGAGGAACTCGGAATAAAGGATGAGGTTCTTCTCGGTCACGTGGGCAATTTTGTCACTCAGAAAAACCACGCTTTTTTGCTTGATACGTTCGCGAAACTCTGTGAGGATCGCGATAATTACAGATTGCTTTTGATAAGCGAGGGTATGCTGTTTGAGGACATGAAAAAAAGGGCGGAAACGCTCGGAATATCTGACAAGGTTATATTCTTCGGAAAGACCAACAAGGTCAGCCGCTATCTTCAGGCTATGGATATGTTTGTGCTCCCGTCACTTTTCGAGGGACTGCCTGTAGTTCTTGTTGAGGCTCAGGCGGCAGGACTTCCCTGCCTTGTTTCCGATACGGTTTCACGCGAGGCGGATATGACAGATGAAATGAAGTTTATACCGATTGAGCGCGGTTCAGAGATTTGGGTTGAAAACATCGTTTCGGTTGCCGGAGAAACCGCATCTTCCGACAGACAGAGCCGCTGCGCTGTATATCAGGCGAAAATCGCGGACAAAGGATATGACATCTCGAAGAATGCCGACCGGCTGAGAAAAATCTATTTAGAAAGCTAATCAGGGGGAGTTATAATGCCCACTTTTGAAGGTCTCAGACTAAAGGTCTTAAAGCAGGTAAGGATACGATTTGCCGAAAAAAGAAAGAAAAAACTGAATAATACCGATTTTACAATTATCTCGAACAACTGCTGGGGCGGAATGATTTACGAATCATATAACCTGAAAAAAGCAAGCCCTACGGTAGGTTTGTATTTTTCGGCTGCGGATTATATAAAATTCCTGAAAAGACTTCGCGAGTATCTGTCCGCGCCGCTGAGCTTTGTGAAGTCTGATGTTGAAAATTGTCCGGTCGGAGAATTATCGTTGGATGACGAGAAAATTCAAATCGTCTTTTTACATTATCACAGCGAGGAAGAGGCGCGCGAAAAATGGCGCAGACGCTGCGAGCGTGTCAATTTTGACAATATGCTTGTAAAATTCAACGACCAGAACGGCTGTACCGAGAAGGAGCTCAGGGAGTTTCTTGAATTGCCTTATAAAAACAAGGTGTTTTTCACCTGTAAAAATTGGGATAACATTAAAGATGAAAAAATAATTGTGAAAATAAAGCAGTTTTCCCGAAAGAATTTTATCCTCGCGTCTTATGAGCCTTTCGGAAGCGGCAGATATATAGATATAACCGCGTTGCTGAATAACCTGAAATAGCTCAGGGAAATTGCGTGGAAAAATTTTGAAAGTTAAGGATGTGTTTCTGATAGTCAGTATAGTTGTTCCTGTTTATAATGTTGAAAAATATCTTCGGCAGTGCATTGACAGTCTGATTGCTCAGACATACAAGGATATGGAAATAATACTCGTTGACGACGGTTCAACCGACGGCAGCGGTAAAATCTGTGACGAATACGCGGAGAAAAACGAATTTATCCGTGCGATACATAAGGAGAACGCAGGGCTCGGCTTGGCTCGCAACTCCGGAATCGAAAAAGCGAAGGGCGATTACGTCAGCTTTGTGGATTCGGACGATTACCTCAAGCCCGACGCATTGGAAATGCTCGTCAAGGCTATGGATGAAGCCGGAGCGGACACGTGCATAGGCGGCTACACCCGCGTCAGAAATAACGGCGAGGTTATTTTTGAAAGCGCGCCGGAGAAGAAATCCTACGCCGCAGCGGAGTTTTTTCCGCGGCTGATGGGCAGTCTTCCGGACAAAAAGGATTCCTTCCGACCTTCGGTATGGAATGCGCTCTACAGCATGGAAATAATCCGCAATAACAACATTCGTTTTCCGTCTGAGCGTGAGTACATTGCCGAGGATATGGTTTTTGACATTGATTATTACAGATATTCAAATACAATCGCGATTGTAAATTCTCCGGGCTATTGCTACAGGGTAACCCCGGGCTCGCTCACAATGAAATATAACCCCGAAAGATTTGAGAAGGTTGTGTTCCTTTTCAAAGAGGTTTTCGAGCGCCTGACTGACAGAGGCTGGGGCGAAGAATGTGTTCTCAGGGCAAACCGCCAGTTCTTCCTCTATCTCAGAGCTTGTATCCGCCAGCAGGAAACGACAATCAGCGGCAAGACAAAAGCCGAGGCTCTGGCGTCAATACGCGGTATTTGCGAGGATAATTTTACCCGGCGCTGTGTGGAGAACTATCCCGCTGAGAAAATGGGCTTTGCTCAGAGAACCTTCCTCGGTCTCGTTAAGAGTAAAAAGGCGAGGCTGCTGTACCTGCTCGTCTGCTGCGACAAAAAGGGCGGCAAGGCTTAGGCCGGGAGATAAAATATGGGAATTAAAGAAAAAATCAAGAATAGATTTTTAGGCTACAAAGCAACAAGCGAAAGCTATTTGAAAAAGCTGAGAGATTCCGGAGCGATTATAGGTGAAAATGTGGTTTTATTCAGACCTTATAACACCAGCATTGATACGCAGAACCCTCACCTCATTACTATCGGAAATCATGTTATGATAACGGGTCCGGCAACTATCCTTACGCATGACTATAGTTGGTCTGTGCTGAAAAACAAGTACGGCTATGTCGCCGGAAACCAGAAGCCTGTAAAAATAGGCAACAATGTATTCATAGGCTGGGGAGCAACCATTCTTGCCGGAACAACCATAGGCGATAACACCGTTATCGGCGCGAACAGCGTCGTGCACGGCAAGCTCGAAGGCGACAGTGTTTACGCCGGCAATCCGGCAAAACGCATAATGGGAATAGACGAGTATTACAAAAAGCGAGTCGAAAAGCAGCTTGACGAGGCTTATGAGGTCGTCCGCGAGTATAAAAAGAGAAAAGGCAGCTATCCGCCGCAGGAGTTGATGGACGAGTATTTCTTCCTCTTTACAGGCGGAGATATCGACAATCTTCCTGACGCATTTGTCACCAAACTCAGACTTGCGGGAACCTATGACGAGAGCGTCGAGCTCTTGAAGTCCAACAAGCCAAGGTTTAAAGACTTCGGCGAATTTTTGGACTATTGCAGGGAAAGAGAGAGCCAAGAGGGAGAATAGGCGGAAACGCCATGATAAAGGCGGACAGCATAATTCCCGTTGCGCCCTTTGATTTTTTGTGTAAGTGAGAATATGGCAAGTAAAGTTGTCCCCGTATATAACGTCGAAAAAATATCTCAGACACGGTGTTGACAGCCTGCTTGCTCATACATATAAAGATGTAGAAGAAGTCTCGTGAACGACTGTTCCACCGACAAAAGCGACGCAATCTCTGACAAATACGCGAGCAAGGATATTATCGGTTGAGCATGAACGGAGAGTTTTATGAAAATAAAAATCATACAAATTGATATTGCGCTGTTGTGCCTGACGTTCTATGAGATAACGATGCTGCCGCACGCTATATTCTTGGGCTTTAAGTATGCGGTGCTCACATATTTACTTCTGAAATACGCCGCCACAGCTAACAGAATACCATTCGCAATCATCCCCGCGGCACTGTACGGTGCGTCTAATGTTTTCTCGACAGTATACAACCATATGGATCATAACGTGATTATCGCGTCAATTTTTTACATGATTCAGATAGTGGTTATATTTTTGGTTACAGAGAACTTTCTGTCAAAATTTACTCTTGAGCTGTACGCGACGACAATTTTCGCTGTGATTGCCGTTCTGCTTGCCATCACGGATGCTCTGATGCTTGTGATGCCGTACAACTTCAGCGATCCCAA
The DNA here is from genome assembly GCA_946184925.1 of uncultured Clostridia bacterium. Classification (GTDB taxonomy): domain Bacteria; phylum Bacillota; class Clostridia; order Oscillospirales; family Acutalibacteraceae; genus Ruminococcoides. The sequence continues at coordinate 23,128 of CAMHHL010000014.1, forward strand.
CCAATTCTATTTTATAGGAAACAAGTTTGTTGTTTCGTATCTGCATTGTTTTGCGGCGATGCTGCTTTTTATCATCAGCTACAAATCAAAAAAGACGTGGGAAATCAGTCGCGGAATACTCAGAATCAACGGGTTGTCTTTGAGAGCGGGCGCCTTTGCGTTCTCCGTTTTTTCTGTTTTTATTTGTCGGAAGGTAACCTGCTCAACCGGAATGCTGGTTTGCGCGCTTCTGATTGTTATTATGCTTATTCCCGCCGTGGCGAGACCGTTCTTCTCAAACGGAAAGATGATGATTATCGTCACAGCGGTTCTCAACTTTTTCCTACTCGGTTCATATTCGTTCCTCAACACAAGCTTCGTCCACGAATTTATTTATGGGGTGCTTGATAAATCCGTAACATGGAACGGAAGACTTATCATCTGGAACGATGTTTTCCGGCTTATCGGCAAAAAGCTCGTCTTTGGCTACGGCTATTACAGCTCAATAGTTTTTCGTGAAATCGGCTTCGGAAACCCCCAGAACGCCGTGCTGAAATTCCTGATAGATACGGGAATCGTGGGACTGGTTCTTTACGGGGTTGTTGTCTGGGTATGCTTCCGCGCATTCAGTTCGGAAGCACTCAAGAGAATCTATCCGACAGTCGCGTTTATGTACGTGATGATTTTTGCGGCATTGGTAGAGATTAATCTCACACATATGATATTGTTTATGGCGATGGCAATCGCTTTCAGCGGCGCCAGACATGTTGACAGGAGGCTTAAAGCATGAAAATAGGAATACTTTCTATGCAGCGCATATATAATTACGGCTCTTTTCTTCAGTCGTACGCATTGAAAACCATCCTTGAGCGCAGAGGACACGAAGTTACCTTTGTTGACATCGAAAAGAGAAAGAATTATACATATCCGAGAAAGAGCAAGCTTCAGGTCAAGCTCGGAAAACTGAAATATGTAGACAGATATTTCTTCAGACGAATGGAGGACAGCAAGAAGAACACTCAGCTTGACGTGCTGTTCAGAACTGTTCAGCGCGAAGGTCTCGGGCTCAGCGACGAGCATATGAGCGCCAGCGGGCTTGACGCTGTTGTTATAGGCAGCGATGAAATTTTCAACTGCTCTCCCGTAAGTATGTGGGGAATTACCGGCCAGCGCTTCGGTGATATCGAAGGAGTCGGCAAGACACTGAGCTATGCGGCATCCTGCGGATATACGTGTGTGGATGATATGGATGACGACGACAGAGCTCTCGTGAGCGGCGCGCTTAAAAAGCTCGACGGTATTTCCGTCCGCGACGATAATACCGCGGATTTCGTCCGGAAACTCACCGGCAAGGAGCCTGAGATGAACTTAGACCCGGTGCTTGTCTATGATTTTGAGAAAGAAATCGCTCAGGGTGAACGAGAGGGAGTTCCCGATTATCCTTATATGGTTGTGTATGCGTATCATAACCGAATTGAGTCCAAGTCCGAGATAAAAGCAATCAAGGATTACGCGAAGAAAAAATCTCTGAAAACCATTGCAATCGGCGGCTCGCTCCCGTGGTGCGATGAATTTGCGGTCATCTCTCCATTTCAGGTTCTCGCGTACTTTAAGCACGCCGAATGCATTGTGACCGACACCTTCCACGGTTCGGTTATGGCGTCGAAGCTCAATCGTCCGCTGGCGGTGCTCGTGCGCGACAGCAACACAAACAAGCTTGACGACTTGCTCAGAAGGCTCATCATAGAAAACCATAAGGTTGTTGATACAGCAGGACTTGAGGGAGTACTGTCACAATCGGACGACTACTCCGCCTGTAACCAAAAGATTGAGCAGGAGTGTGCGCACACTGTGAAATACTTTGATGAAATCGGCTTATAAGAGGAACTTATGAAGAAGATTAAGGTTTCGGAATCACTTAAAAATGTCACGAAAATTTCAACAGGCACGGTTCTCGGTCAAATTATTTCAATCCTTACGCTCCCGTTCATCACCCGTCTCTACGGAGCGGAAATAATCGGAATCTGGACGGTAATCACCGCCTTTTCAAATATAGTTCAGCAGATTGCCGATTTGGGACTTGCCAACTCGGTTATGATGTGTAATGAGGACGAGATCAGACAACGCTACAGCATAGTCACTAAGATTTCGTTTTTTTTGAGCACTGTGTCGGGTATCGCGATAGTTCTGTATTACATTATCATCCGCGAGGAGCTTAGCTATGCGCTGACTGTAGGCTGCTTCACAATTATGTACGCTTTCGGGCTCAGACAGATACAGACCTGCAACACTTTGCTCACCCGCGACAAGCAGTACAATGTGCTTATGACGAACGCCACCATACGTTTTTCGGCTATTGCGATTATCTCTATAGCGCTTGGCTTTTTGGGAAAATATCTGCACGTCCCGTTCTGTATTGAGTTCGGATATTTTATAGGAAATGTCATTGGACAGTGGTTGACTATCATGCATCTCAAGCGCCACCTTCCCAAGATAATCAAGCGCACACCGAGGAGCTTGTATAAGGAAACAATCAAAGGTAATATAGATTATGTAAGGTATCAGATGCCGGCGTCTATCACCGTAATCCTCAGAACAGAGCTTCCGAACCTGCTCATCAGCTCCCTGTTCGGCAACAAGATGCTGGGTTATTTTTCAATCTCCCAGAAGCTGCTCACCATACCGGTCACCTTTCTCGGACAGTCGCTCGGAACGGTGTTCTATCAGAAGGTAGCGGAGCTCGCGCGTCAGGGGAAGGATATCAGCCGTTTTGTCGACAGAAATATCAAGCGCGGAATGCTTATCGCGCTTGTGCCTATGGTTCTGCTTGCGGCTTACGGCGACGCCGCAATCAATGTTTTTTTCGGCACCGAGTACGGAATCGGCGGAGTAATCTGCCGTATTATCGTGTTCCGAACACTGTTTAACTTTATTTCAACCTCAACAAGAGGACTTGATATAGTTCTCAACAAGCAGCAGTACGTTCTGTATTCCTGCCTTACTCAGACAGTTCTTGCCGTTGGCAGCGTTTTGTGCGGATTTTTCGTATTCAATAATATATATGTTACCGCCGCTCTGCTTGCAGGCACTTTTATCATCGTCCAGATGGCTTACTTTGCGGCTTTGTACCGTGTCATGAAGCTTAATCCCTGGAAATACATCAGAAATATGCTTTTGATAATTGCGGCAATGTTCCTGATTTCAATTGCACTGAGATTCGGAACGATATTCATCCTCAAAGCCTTCCCAAACGGATTCTTCAACTATATTCTGAGCATGTTTGTACAGACCGCAATATAGGAGGTTTAAATGCTTACCGTATGCGAAAAGAATATGTGCGCCGGATGTATGGCGTGCGTGGACATCTGTCCCAAAAACGCGATTGAAATCGCGGACACAATCGGCGAGTACAACGCTGTTATCGACGAGAAACTCTGCATAGAGTGCGACGCCTGCCGCAAGGTTTGTCAGCAGAATAATCCTCCGTCTTTTCGCAAGCCTGTCTACTGGAAAGAGGGCTGGGCAAAAAGCCCCGAAATCAGAGCCGCTTCATCCTCGGGCGGTTTTGCCGCTGCGCTTGAAATGGCGTTTGTGAGGGACGGCGGAGTTGTGTGCAGCTGTGAGTTTTCCGGGGGGAAATTCGGCTTTTCATTTGCCGGAGCTGAGGCTGATGTGAAAAAATTCACCGGCTCAAAATACATCAAGAGTAACCCCGAGGGAGTGTACAAGGAGATAAAAAAGCTCCTCAAAAGCGGAAAAAAGGTTCTTTTCGCGGGACTCCCGTGTCAGGCAGCTGCGGTAAGGAATTTTACCGGTGATGACGAAAAGCTCTGTACCGTGGATTTGATTTGTCATGGCTCTCCGTCACCGAAGCTTCTCGACCGTTTTCTTGAGGACTACAAAACAACCCCCGACAAGCTCGAGGGAGTAAGGTTTAGGGACAATAATAAATTCCGGTTCACTGCCGCCAATCAGAAAATCGAAGTTCCGACTGTTGTTGACAACTATACAAAGGTATTCCTCAACGGTACGACATACACGCTAAACTGCTACAGCTGTCAATACGCCCGAATCGAGAGAGCGTCGGACATTACTCTCGGCGATTCGTGGGGAACAGAACTGAGCGCGGAGGAACAGAAAAAGGGTATCTCGCTGGCACTCTGTCAGACTGAGAAAGGCGTGGAGCTCCTTGAGAAGGCGGAGGTTATCCTAAAGGACGTTGACCTCGACAGGTCGATTGAACATAATCACCAGCTTGAGCACCCGTCGCGACCGACTCCGGAGCGTGAAAAGTTCTTCTCCGAAATCAAGAGCGGAGCGAGCTTCAAAAAGGCTATCGGGAAATGCTATCCCAATCAGAATACGAAAAACGCGGTCAAGACCGTATTGTACAAATTGAATATTAAAAGATAACATAACCGGCTCGGGAACTTTCCCGAGCCGGTCTATTCATTATTATTTTCGTTGTTGTGCTGAAGAACACTCAGCTCGTGCCGTATCCTGTTTCGCCTGGACGGCAGAATAAGCCTGAATATCCTGTAGACATAGAAAACCGGAAGAAGAACCGGAAATTTTCTTACAGGGCCGAAGATGTCCTTCATCAGATTTGCCGGAGGGAAAATCCTCTTCAGGAAGAAGTGCTTGCTTCCTATGTCGCTCTTGCGGTTGAGCACCCTGTTTTCGGGAGTACCGTAAATTCCGCTGAGGAGAATATAAAGCTCTTCCTCGGAGAACCTGTCAAAATCATAATTCGCAAACCATTTCACGGCAATATCGCTCATCAGCCGGACGAACCTGTCGATTTTCAGCGTCTTGAATTCTTTCCGCAGATATTCGGTGTCCATAGTGTCAAGATAGCGTTTGTTCATCAGATACACATCCGCGACGGAGCGTATTCCGGTTCCGGATTCGTGATAGTGCTTGTACATATGCGTCATTATGTAGATGTAGTTGTCCTCGCGGCTCATTTTCCGAAGCTGCGACCTGTTGTGACTGCGTTCAAAAACATCCTCAAAATAGGTGTGGAAAGGAGAGCTCAGCGGAAACAGCTCGTGATGAAGCTCAACGTGCATAAACGGAGCCTTGATAAAGCTGTCATCATACATGAAACCCAGTTTGTCAGCCTCATATCCCAGAGTGAGCATAACGTCGTCCGCTTTTTTGAGCTGCTCTTTCCTGACAAGAATATCCAAGTCGCTCATGAACCTGTAGTCGGGCTGTGGGTAGAGATTGCTTATCTGGAAGCCCTTGACGGGCATGTATTCAATTTTGTTCTCCTCAAACGCCTTGCAGATTGCGTCGAACTCCGCCTGCTGAATCATCGTGCGGTGGACGCACTGGTTGCGCTTAAACTCCCACTCCTTCAGCAATTTCGCCTCGGGCTTTTTCTTGAGACGGTCAATCGCGTAACAGCTCGTGTTCAGAACGTCGTGGCTCTTTGCGATTGCGTAAACCGTTTCAAAATCCACGTCGGAGCCCGGCTCGGGCGGTTGAGTATTGTTTATCGCCGCCGCGAGAAGCTCAAGCAGATAAGCGGCGTTTTTTCTGTAGCTGTCGGTTACCATAGAAAACAGTCCTTTCGCTCATCTTTATTATACATAAAAAAATGTATATAATCAAGAATAACATTTCCCGTTTTGGCGAATAATATGTATGGTGATGCATATGTGGAGACTGATTTTGGGAATATTGATAATCGGAGCCTTGTGGTTCTATGCCTGCGTTGTCTGCGGAGCGAGAGCCGACAGAAGGCTCAAAAGAATGAATATGGAAAACACGCCGCCGGAATGATTCGTCCCGGCGGCGCTTTTCTGTCCTAAATGACAACTATTCCATAATTTTTTTGCCTTTTCTTGATAAAAATAACGAAAAACCTATTGTAAAGTTTTGATTTTTAATTTATAATGAATGTGTGTAAGCAGCCGGACGAGCTCCGGCTCGACAACAAAAATGAAAGGAGCCAGTACAATATGATTTATTCATCTGAAGTAGAAAACATGTGTACGGTAGCAAAGGGTCCCAAGCACGGTCCCGCGCCTATTCCCGAAGAGGGCAAATGGGTGAAATCTTATGACATCAAAGACATCAGCGGCCTGTCCCACGGCATTGGTTGGTGTGCGCCTCAGCAGGGTGCCTGCAAGCTCACACTCAACGTTAAGGACGGCATCGTTGAGGAAGCTCTCGTAGAGACAATCGGCTGCTCGGGCATGACTCACTCCGCGGCTATGGCTGCCGAGATTCTCCCGAACAAAACTCTCCTCGAGTGCCTCAACACCGACCTCGTTTGCGACGCAATCAACGTTGCTATGAAGAACATCTTCCTCCAGCTCGTTTACGGACGCAGCCAGACAGCCTTCTCCGAGGGCGGTCTCCCCATCGGCGCAGGTCTTGAGGACCTCGGCAAGGGTATCAGAAGCCAGGTCGGCACAATGTATTCTACAAACAAAAAGGGCGTCCGCTATATGGAGATGGCTGAGGGCTATGTCCTCAAGACAGCTCTCGACGAGAACGATGAGGTTTGCGGCTATCAGTTCCTCAAGCTCGGCAAAATGCTCGAGGATATCCGTCACGGCGTGTCGCCCGACGAGGCATACAAGAACAACATCGGTCAGTACGGACGCTTTGACGGCGCTGCCAAGTACATCGACCCGCGTGAAGAATAAGGCAAGGAGGACTCAATTATGGCAGTAACATTTGAAAGTATGGAAAGAAGAATGCCTAAAATCGAGAAGTGCCTTGCCGAATACGGCATCAAGGACCTCGAAGAGGCAAGACAGATTTGCGTTGACAGGGGCTTCAATCCCTATGACATCGTAAAGGGCGTTCAGCCCATCGCGTTCGAGAACGCCGGCTGGGCTTATACACTCGGCTGCGCTGTTGCAATCAAGAAGGGCGTCAAGACTGCCGCCGACGCTGCCGAGGCTATCGGCATCGGTCTCGAGGCTTTCTGTATCCCCGGTTCTGTTGCAGAGCAGAGAAACGTAGGTCAGGGACACGGCAACCTCGGCGCAATGCTCCTCAGAGATGAGACAAAGTGCTTTGCGTTCCTCGCAGGTCACGAGAGCTTCGCGGCTGCCGAGGGCGCTATCGGTATCGCCCGTAACGCCAACAAGGCAAGAAAAGAACCTCTCCGCGTAATCCTCAACGGTCTCGGCAAGGACGCAGCTTACATCATCTCCAGAATCAACGGCTTCACCTATGTTCAGACTGAGTTTGACTATTTCACAGGCGAGCTTAAGGTTGTCAAGGAGACAGCTTACTCCGACGGCGAGAGAGCTGCGGTTCGCTGCTACGGCGCTGACGACGTCCGTGAGGGTGTTGCCATCATGCAGAAGGAGAACGTCGGCGTTTCCATCACCGGTAACTCCACCAACCCCACCCGTTTCCAGCACCTCGTTGCAGGTACCTACAAGAAATGGGCTATCGAGAACGGCGTTAAGTACTTCTCCGTTGCTTCCGGCGGCGGCACAGGCCGTACTCTCCACCCCGACAACATGGGCGCTGGTCCCGCTTCCTATGGTCTGACAGACTCCATGGGACGTATGCACGGCGACGCTCAGTTCGCAGGCTCGTCCTCAGTTCCGGCTCACGTTGAGATGATGGGACTCATGGGCATGGGCAACAACCCGATGGTTGGCGCAACAGTTGCGTGCGCTGTTGCGGTTTATGAGGCTATGAAGTAATTCATCAAGGTTTTTCAGGACACAGGGCTTTTGCTCTGTGTCTTTTTTACTTTATAGGAACTGCTTTGTAACGCTGCAAAATGATAAATATTTTCGCAGGATAACTGAAAATAGCAATAACATAAGCTCCTATAAAGCAAAAAACAATTTGTATTGTCTGCTCAGTTGCACGCTGCGCGTGCACGAGCAATGACTATACGAAAGCGAACGCGCTGATTGCGCGCGCTTTCTTGTGCACCGACAAAGCTCTGAAAATTGCTTTTCCGCTATTGCATTTGTGTCTGATTTGCACTATAATATATCTTGTTATTCAGAAAATTTCCTTTAGATATGAGGGTTTAATAATGAAGATGTTCTTTACAATTCTAATCTGTAAGCTGCTCCGCTTTGTCGGCAAGCTTATAGGCAAGGGCAGCAGCATGCCGGGACAGATTGCGCTCAGACTGTGCCCGGATATTCTCAGCCGGGTCAAGCTTCCCGAATACATCATCGCCGTAACAGGCAGCAACGGCAAGACCTCAACGGTCGAGATGATTGCCCACATTCTCCAAAAAAGCGGCAGGAACGTCGCATGGAACCGCGAGGGCTCGAACCAGATCGAGGGCGTAACCACCCTGGTGCTCTCGAGCGCGACGCTCGGCGGCAAGGTGAACGCCGACATTCTGCTGATTGAGAGCGACGAGAGATTTGCGAAGTACACCTTCAAATACATCACACCCACCCACTATGTAATCACCAATCTCTACCGCGACCAGCTCACGCGAAACGGTCATCCCGAGTGGGTTTATGACGCGATAAAGGACAGCATTCACCCCGAAACCACCCTCATTCTCAACGCCGACGATCCGCTCGTCGCGAGCTTCGGACAGGGCAGGAAGAACGTGATTTGGTTCGGAGCGGACAAGCTCGATTCCGACACCGAGCTGCTCGAGAGCGTCTACAACGACGGCGCCTTCTGTCCGGTCTGCAAGGGCAGAATGGTCTATTCAACCCATCACTATAACCACATCGGTCACTACAGCTGCATGTCCTGCGGCTATTCCCGCCCGGATACGGACTATACGATCACCTCGGTTGACCTCGGCTCCGGCGTTATGACGATTGACGGAAAGCACGAGATCACCCTCGCGCTCAAGTCGCTTTACAATATCTACAACATTCTCGCCGCCTATACGGTCGCCTCGCTCGTCGGAGTTGACGGCGAAAAGATTGCCGCCGACATGAGCAACTATGTCATGAAGAACGGCAGAGTAGTCACCTTTGACCTCGGCGGCAGGAAGGGAACTCTCCTCACCTCGAAGCACGAGAACAGCATTTCCTATGACCAGAGCATTCGCGTCGCGTGCGCCGACGGCAGGGGAGTTGACGTGCTCATCATCGTTGACGCGGTGAGCCGCAAGTATTTTACAAGCGATGTTTCGTGGCTTTGGGATATTGACTTCGAGATGCTCGGCGACGAGAACATTCACGAGATTATTCTCGCCGGCAAGTATTGTAACGACCTCGCTGTGCGCTTTTCCTACACCACTATCCCCGATGACAAAATCAGGATTTTTGAGGATATCGACAAGGCGGCGGACTACCTCAGCTCAGGCAGGAAAGAGTATATCTATACCATCACCTGCTTCTCTGACAAGGGCAAGTTCCTCGCGAACGTAAAGGGGGAATAAAAATGCAGGTGCTTCACCTTTACAACGACATAATGAACCTCTACGGCGAGTACGCAAACCTCACCGCGCTCGGACGCTTTCTCGCTCATAACGGAGAGAGAATGGCGCTCGAGTACGCCACCTTCGGCGACAACGTGAGACTCTATGATTATGACTTCATCTATATGGGCTCGGGCACCGAGCGTAACCAGAAGCTTGTCCTCGCGGACTTCGCGAGATATTCCGACGAGCTCGCCGCATATATCGAGAGCGGCAAGCCGGCGCTCTTCACCGGCAACGCGTTTGAAATTCTCGGCAAATCAATCACCGACGCTGACGGCAAAAAATACGACGGCTTGGGCATCTTCGACTTTGAGACTGTCGAGCAGAGGAAAACGCGCATGACTGCCGACGCGATTTTTGAGGCTGACTTCCTCGACAAGCCCCTCGTTGGCTTTGTCAACAAGTGCTCAACAATCAAGGGCGTCGAAACCCCTGCCTTCAAGGTCAGAATGGGGCTCGGCAACGACGACGGAAAATTTGAGGGCTTGCGTAAAAACAACTTCATCGGCACCCACCTCACCGGCCCCATCATGGTCAAGAACCCTCATTTCCTCAAATATGAGGCTTCGCTCGAATCAGGCAGGAAAGACCTCTCCGACGACTTCCTCGTGTATGAGAAGAAGGGCTTTGAGATTACTCTCAGCGAGCTAAAGGCGAGAAACAACTGATATTTATAATTCCGTTATTAAAACATAAACACGGCGATATATGATAAAATATTGAGTAATACGGTAATAAAATGGAGGAAAGCATATGTCCGATGTTATCAGAATTTTTGTAGAAAAGCGCGAGGGAATGAACGTTGTCGCCAAGCAGACAATGTGGGACCTGCGCCATAATCTCGGAATCCGCGCGATTGAGGATTTGAGATTTGTCAACCGCTACGATATCGAGGGGCTCAGCCGCGAGCAGTTCGACAAGGCAAAGTCGATTGTTCTCTCCGAGCCGAATCAGGATATCATCTTTGAGGAAACCCTGCCCGTTGACGAGGGCTACCGCGTTTTCGCTATGGAGTATCTTCCCGGACAGTACGACCAGCGCGCCGACTCAGCCGAGCAGTGTGTTCAGCTGCTCACCCAGGGCGAGCGCTGCAAGATTCTCACCGCGCGCGTTGTTGCCGTAAAGGGCGACATCAGCGACGAGGAGCTTGAGAAAATCGAAAACTACCTGATTAACCCGGTCGAGAGCCGCCTTGCTTCTCTTGACAAGCCCGAAAGCCTCGACATTCCAGTTGAGCAGCCCGAAAACGTAAAGGTTATCGAGGGCTTTACAGCGTGGAACGACGACGAGATGGCTGAGTTCTTCGGCTCGATGGGCTTTGCAATGACGCTCGACGACCTCAAATTCACACGTGATTATTTCCGCGACACCGAGCACCGCGACCCAACCGTCACCGAGCTTCGTGTTATCGACACATATTGGTCAGACCACTGCCGTCACACCACCTTCCTCACACGTCTCGACAAGGTTGAGATTGAGAAGGGCGCTCTCGGCAAGGTAATCGAGGACGCTCTCGCCGCGTACTATGAGACGCGCGACGAGGTCTACGGCAAGGACACCGACCGCAACGTGAGCCTCATGGACATGGCGCTCATCGGCATGAAGGCGCTCAAAAAGCGCGGGCTCATTCCCGACCTCGACGAGAGCGAGGAAATCAACGCCTGCTCAATCGAGGTTCCCGTAACCATCGACGGCAAAACCGAGAAGTGGCTCGTTCAGTTCAAGAACGAAACCCACAATCACCCCACCGAGATTGAACCCTTCGGCGGCGCGGCAACCTGTCTCGGCGGCGCAATCCGCGATCCGCTCTCAGGACGCGCATACATCTATCAGGCGATGCGCGTCACCGGCTCAGGAGACCCGACGATTCCGTTCAAAGATACACTCGAGGGCAAGCTCCCCACCCGCAAAATCACCACCGGCGCGGCTCAGGGCTATTCGTCCTACGGCAACCAGATTGGTCTCGCGACAGGTCAGGTTGTTGAGCTGTACGATCAGGGCTACGTCGCAAAGCGCATGGAAATCGGCGCGGTAATCGGCGCTTCTCCCAAGGAGAACGTTATCCGCGAGGTTCCGGCTCCCGACGACGTGATTGTGCTCCTCGGCGGCAGAACCGGACGCGACGGCTGCGGCGGCGCGACAGGCTCCTCAAAGGCTCACACGATGAGCTCAATCGAGACCTGCGGAGCTGAGGTTCAGAAGGGCAATCCGCCCACGGAAAGAAAAATCCAGAGACTTTTCCGTAACCCCGAGGTTGCGAAGATGATAAAGCGCTGCAACGACTTCGGCGCGGGCGGCGTTTGCGTAGCGATTGGCGAGCTTGCCGACGGACTGCGCGTTGACCTTGACAAGGTCACAAAGAAGTACGAGGGACTTGAAGGCACGGAGCTCGCGATTTCCGAGTCGCAGGAGCGTATGGCTGTTGTGCTTGACAAAAAAGACGTCGAGCGCTTCATCGCCCTTTCCGAGACCGAGAACCTCGAGGCTACGGCTGTCGCGGTCGTAACCGAAAGCCCCAGACTGACAATGAACTGGAGAGGTGACACAATCGTTGACCTCTCGAGAGATTTTCTCAATACAAACGGCGTAACTCAGGTTTCGAGCGCCTTCATCACCGCTCCCAAGCCCGAGGAATGCTATCGCAGACAGTGCCCCGAAAAGCTCAGAGGGCTTTCCGCGGCGGAGGCGCTAAAGGCGAATATGTCGCGCCTTGAGGTCTGCTCGCAGATTGGACTCAGCGAGCGCTTTGACGCGAGCATCGGCGCCGGAACGGTTATTATGCCCTTCGGCGGCAAGAACCAGCTCACTCCGCAGGAGGCTATGGCGGCGAAGCTTCCGCTGCTCAAGGGCGAGACCGACGACGCCACGGCGATGAGCTACGGCTTTATCCCGGCTGTTTCGCGCTGGAGCCCGTTCCACGGCTCCGCCTATGCGGTTGTCGAGTCGCTCTCCAAGCTGCTCGCAATCGGCGCTTATCCCCTGAAGGCGCGCCTCACCTTCCAGGAGTATTTCGAGAGACTTATGGACAAGCCCGAGCGTTGGGGCAAGCCGGCGGCGGCTCTGCTCGGCGCGATGGAGGCTCAGCTCAAGCTCGGAATCCCCTCAATCGGCGGCAAGGACTCCATGAGCGGAACCTTTGAGACAATCGACGTTCCGCCAACGCTCGTGTCCTTCGCGGTGGCTATGACCAAGGCGAGCAAGACAATCTCCGCCGAGTTTAAGCGCCCCGGCTCCAAGGTTATCTACGTTCCCGTTCCTGAGAATAAGGAGACCATAATGCCCGAGTGGGAAAAGCTCAAGGATATGTACAACGCCGTCTATGCCCTTATGGACGAGGGCAAGGTGCTCTCCGCATCCGTAGTCAAGGAAGGCGGCGCGGCGGCTTCCGTATGCAAGGCGTGTCTCGGCAACGGCTTCGGCTTTAAATTTGAGAAGGAGCTCAGCTTCGACGAGCTCTTCGCTCCGCTCTCGGGCTCGCTGATTCTCGAGCTTGCGGACGGCGCAAAGCTTGACGGTGCGCTCAACTATCTTCTCGGCGAGGTGACAGACAATGGCGAAATCGAAGTCAACAATGAAAAAATTAGCCTCGGCGATATCGCTGACGCGTGGACTGCTCCTCTCGAAAAAGTATTTCCAACAAAGGCAGAATGCCCGAAAATGGAGCGAGCTGGAGAGCTCTATACAGAAAGAAGTCAAAAATCGCCTGCAATAAAGGTTGCAAAGCCCACTGTTTTCATACCCGTATTCCCGGGTACAAACTGCGAGGTTGACACAGCACGTGCCTTTGAGAAGGCAGGCGCAAACGTTGAACTCCTGATTGTCAAGAACCTCAAGCCCTCGGACATCGAGGACACCATCAACAAGATGGTCGGGCTTATTAACAAAAGCCAGATGATTATGTTCCCCGGCGGCTTCTCCGGCGGCGACGAGCCCGACGGCTCCGGCAAGTTCATCGCGACAACCTTCCGCAACCCCAAGGTCAGCGAGGCTGTCAACAACCTGCTCAAGAACCGCGACGGTCTCATGCTCGGTATCTGCAACGGCTTCCAGGCGCTCATTAAGCTCGGACTTGTGCCCTACGGCGAAATCCGCGACCTCAGTGACAGCGACCCGACTCTCACCTTCAACACGGTAGGTCGTCATATCTCCCACATGGCTTATACACGCGTGACCTCGGTCAAGTCTCCGTGGTTCTCCGGCGTTGATGCCGGCGAGGTGTTCGCTGTTCCGGTTTCTCACGGCGAGGGACGCTTTGTCGCTGACAGCGAGACAGTCAAGCGCCTGTTCGACAACGGTCAGGTCGCCACCCAGTATGTTGATTTGAACGGCAACCCGAGCGACGATATCCGCTACAATGTTAACGGCTCCGTCTGCGCGATTGAGGGCATCACAAGCCCCGACGGACGAATCCTCGGCAAGATGGGACACTCCGAGCGCAAGGGCGACAACCTCTACGCGAACGTTCCGTTCAAAAAAGACCAGCTCATCTTCGAAAGCGGCGTCAAATACTTTAAGTAAACGAAAAACCCCGGATCGGAAATGAGCCGGGGTTTTTAGTTGTAAGTTGTAAGTTGTAAGTTGTAAGTTGTAAGTTGTAAGTTGTAAGTTGTAAGTTGT
>CAMHHL010000015.1 GCA_946184925.1 uncultured Clostridia bacterium
AACAAGTTGTCGGCGACACCTTCCCCCAAGGGAAGGCTCGGTGCGTTTCCGCTACATTAATTGCTAATTGCACATTGAAAATTGCTAATTCATTTAAGCTCCACAATCGTAACTCCGCTTTCGCCCTCGCCGAAATTACCGAGGCGAAAGCTTTTTACATATTTTGAATGCCGCAGGTGCTTTTGGATTTCCGCTCTGAGCACGCCGGTTCCCTTGCCGTGGATAATCGTGAGCTGCTCGACGTTGGTGAGAATCGCGCTGTCAATTGCGCTGTCAACCGTCATGATAGCCTCTATTGCCGTCTGACCGCGCACGTCAATTTCGGTGACGGGGCGTGTGTTGACGTTTGAGGGAACGGTGCGGCGGTTTCTGTACGGGCTTTTCTGTTTTTGTGCCGAGGAGTTTTTCAACCGTAGGTTGCTGAGCTCAACGCGCGTTTTGATTATTCCTGCCTGCACGAGCACCATGTTGTCCTTGTCGGGCAGGGCGAGCACAACGGCGTCCTTGTCGATGTCATAGATGTGCACGTCGTCGCCGACCTTGAGAGCGCGCGGAAGCTTGTATCCGCTGTCGCTTTTGCGTTTTTCGACAGGGTTTGAACTGTCATCGAGGTTGTTGAGCTCACGTCTCAGCTTTGCGCGTGATTCGGCGTCGTCCGCCTTTGATTTTCTCAGCTTGTCGAGCTCGTCCATGAGCGCATACGCCTGAGCCTTTGTGCGCGAAACGATTCTTTCCGCCTCGGCTCTCGCTCTCTCGAGCTCGTTCTGAGCCTGTTTTTTGGCGCGGTTGAGCTCGTTCTCAGCCTTCTGCTTTTCGGTGTTGGCTTTTTGGGTGAGCTTCTGGGCGCTGTCAAGCTGTTTTTCAAGGCTCTGACGGCGGCTCTCCAGAGTTTGAACTACGTCCTCGAACTGTCTGCTGTCCTCGCCGACGAGCTCCTTGGCACGGTTGACAACGTTGATGTCCATTCCCAGACGTTGGCTAATCGCGAACGCGTTGCTCTTGCCGGGAACGCCTATGAGCAGGCGATACGTCGGACGGAGAGTTTTGATGTCAAACTCACAGCTGCCGTTCTCGATTCCCTCGGTTCTCAGGGCAAATTCCTTTAGCTCGGCATAGTGGGTTGTGCTGGCGATTTTAGCGCCCTTGCTGCGGAGCTTTTCAAGAATCGCGATTGCAAGCGCCGCTCCCTCGACCGGGTCCGTGCCTGCGCCGAGTTCATCAATCAGCGCGAGGGTTGAGCTGTTCGCCTTTTTGAGTATTTCTATTATATTTGTCATATGAGCCGAAAATGTCGAAAGGCTCTGCTCAATGCTCTGTTCATCGCCGATATCGACGAGCACGCGCTGGAATACCGACAGCCGGCAGTTGTCGCCTGCCGGAATCATCAGTCCGCACATCGCCATCAGCGTGAGAAGTCCGATGGTTTTCAGCGTTACGGTCTTGCCGCCGGTGTTGGGGCCGGTGATAACGAGGGTGTCAAAGCTCTCGCCGAGGCTCACGTCAACCGGGACGACCTTTTTGGCGTCAATCAGCGGATGTCTCGCCTTTTTGAGTTCTATGAGCCCTTTGTCATTGAGAATGGGTACGGTGGCTTTCATTTTATATGCAAGGTCAGCCTTCGCGAAAATCACGTCAAGCTCGCAAAGACACCTGTAGCTTTCGATTATTCTGTCAGCGGCAGAGCCTGCGAGCGCGGAAAGCTCCTGCAAAATCCTCTCAATCTCCGCGTCCTCCTTGGCGAGCAGCACACGGATGTCGTTGTTTGCCTGAACAACGCCCATCGGTTCGATGAAAAGCGTTGCTCCGCTCGCGCTTGTGTCGTGGACAAGTCCGGGCACATTGCCGCGGCATTCCGCCTTTACGGGAACGACGAACCGTCCGTCGCGCTGGGTTATGATTGCGTCCTGCAGATACTTTTGGTATGTACTGCTGCGCACGATTTTTTCGAGCACCTCTCTCGCCTTTGAGCCGGCGGTGCGGATTTTTCGCCTGATGTCCGCGAGGGCAGGGGAAGCGTTGTCACTGAGCTCGTCCTCGCTTAATATGCACGAGGTTATTTTGTCCTCAAGAAACTTGTTTGGCACAAGTCCGCTGAACAGCGGGTCGAGCGTCGTTGACGATGAAGCGCACTTCGCGTGCCAGCTCTTAACCGCGCGGATAACGCGAAGAACCGAGGCGATTCTCAAAAGCTCCCTCGCGGTGAGGATTCCGCCTGCTTCGCCGCGGCGGAGCTCGTTCGCGACGTTGCGAAGGCTTCCGAACGACGGCGCGCCGAATTTGCCGGTGAGTACAAAGGCGTCGTCGGTCATTTTCAGGTTGTGCTCAGCTCTTTTAAGGTCGTGCTCCGGGGTGAGCGCGAGGGCAAGCTCGCGGCTGTCGGCGCACGAGGTTCTATCGGCGAGCATATTCAGTATTTTGTCGAGCTCGAGGGCTCTGTAATGTCTGTTTTCCATAGCTTTACCGTTACATTATAGTTTTTAAGAATTTCAGTGTTTTGAAGTCGCGTTCGAGGATGAAGCGGATGTACTCCTCGCTGCAAAAATTCAGCGACCTGATGTCGTCCGCGGGAATTGTGAACGAGAACAGCTTGTCCGAATCCGCGTAGCAGCAGTGGCGCAGGGCGTGCAGAACGCTGCGGTTGAGCGAAACGCGGAAGCTGTCGTCGCCTGTTGATTCGCGGCAGTCGGCGCAGAGCAGCTGTCCCGTCCGCGGCAGGAAGAACATTCTGTCCTTCTCATACTCTCCGCATTCGCGGCACATCATTATGTCGGGCATGTAGCCTGCAAGACACATCAGCCTCAGCTCCACGCACGGCTTGACGATGCCGAGCGGAAGCTTGCCTTCCGAGAGCAGATACAGCGCGTTGAGAATCAGTCTGAGCTGTTCATTCGCCGGCTGCTCCTTGGGACAAATCGCTCCGGCAAGCTCGCAGAAGTACTGCGCCGCGTACATGTTCTCGATGCTGTTTCTCAGTCCCGAGAAGATTTTCAGAGCCTTTGCGTCGCCGATTATGTAGCTCTCCCTGCCTTGATGGAGGGTGAGCCTTGAGTAACAGAGCAGCCCGGTGGCGGCGCACTTGGGGCTTTTGATGTCCTTGGCGCCGTGGGCGAAGCCCTTGACAACGCCGTGACTTTCGGTCAGGGCGGTGACGAGCTTATCCTTCTCCCCGATATTCTGCTCCTTGATAATCAGTCCGTTGGTTATGAATTTCATTCTGTTCCACCGACATTTCGTCCAAAAAACTGTTGTTGTGAATACTTTTGTAGATTAAATAGTCATATATGCTTCCGCTCTTGAAAAACGAGTTCCATGCGTCAAGCTCATTCATAGTCATCACCCTGACTATTTTGTGAGCGGACTGAGCGTTTATCAGCGGAAATTTTTGGTTTATATTATTGCTTTATTGCTTGAAGTCGTTTTCGTCGTAGCCGAAATTGCGCATTTGCTGAATGCTGTTGCGCCAGTCCTCTTTGACCTTAATCCAGGTTTGCAGAAAAACCTTGCAGCCGAAGAAGTTCTCCATGTCCTGACGCGCGAAGGCTGAGATTTTTTTGAGCATTGAGCCGCCCTTGCCGATGAGAATCCGCTTGTGGGTTTCGCGCTCGCAGTAGATTGTCGCGTCAACGTCGAGAATTTCCTTGTTCTCGCGCATGCGCATTTTTTCGATTACAACGGCGATTCCGTGGGGGATTTCCTTGTCTGTCAGGCGAAGGATTTTCTCGCGTATCGTCTCGGCGGCGAGAACTCTCTCGGGCTGGTCGGTGAGAGTGTCGTCCTCAAAGAAGTGACCACCCTCGACAGCCTGAGCGCTGAGCTCGGATTTGAGCTCCCGAAGTCCGCTCCCGTCCTGAGCCGAAACAGGCACAACCGCGTCAAAGTTATAGAGCGCGCTGTACTCGAGAATCTGCTTCATCAGCACGTTCTTCTCCTTTAAAGTGTCAATCTTGTTGATTGCGAGGATTGCCGGAATTTGCATCGACTTGAATTTTTCAATCAGGTTCTTTTCCGTTGCGCCGGCTTCTCTGCCGGCTTCAACAACGAGCATGCAGCAGTCAACACCGCTCACGCTCTCGCTGACGGAACGAACCATGTATTTTCCGAGGCTGTTCCTCGGCTTGTGCATTCCGGGTGTGTCAACAAACACGAGCTGAACGTCGCCCTCGGTCAGCACGCCTGTGATTCGTGTGCGCGTTGTCTGCGGCTTTGAGGATACTATCGCGACCTTCGCGCCGAGAATCCGGTTGAGCAGCGAGCTCTTGCCCACGTTCGGTCTGCCGACTATGGCTATAAACGCCGATTTCTTCGATGTATTGTTCATAATGTTTCCTTTCTGTATTGCGGTGGTCTATGATTATAGTTGTAGCGGCCGGGTTCCCAAATACGTGATATATTTGGCAAGTTGTAAGTGATAAGTTATTGTCGTGCAGAGTTGTAAGCGGTAAGTTGTAAGTGGTAAGTTGTGGTCGGGCAGACAGATTGCGAGATACTTACGTTTAGTGCCCGACAGAATTATTATGCTGCTTGCGCAGCAAGCATATAAATATTTTCGGCTATACGACGTTGTTTTTCTATACGACCTATCTACTCGACCATAACTTACAACTTCCTGCTTACAACTTACAACTTAACAGACGTTTGATAGGACAGCAACACACAGCCCAACGTCACCTTTACAGTCGTCGGTTCGGAGCAGTTGCCACAGCCAGCGTTATCTTTACAGACGTCGGATAGGACAGCAACACACAGCCCAAACACAACTTTTGATAGGAGAAGTCACGTAACAGGGTAGAGATAATAAAAAACCGCCGCGAGGGTGCGGCGGAGTTATTTGGTTTTGCGAAAAAGCTTCGCGATACCTTCGGGACCGGGCACAATAAATACTATCGATATTATAATGGAAATGATTAATAAAATCAATAGCGGTATGTTGCCGAGAAAGAAAGAGAAGATGTTCGCAATCCTGCCGAAGTCGAGGTAGAGCATAACGGCGATGACAACGGCGAACGCCGAGAGTGCGAGAACCGCTCCCGCGGCTGCGTCCTTGGCGACTTTTATGAGCGCGTCGCGTTCCTTTGTCACCCTGTCGGCGAGGTTCTCGAGCGCTGTGTTGAACAGTTCAGCGGCGAGAATCGCCCCGATGAGCAGCAGAATCAGCGTCCACTGGGCGCGGCTGAAGTCGTAGAACAAGCCGAAGATAATGACGTAGAAAGCCGCCACAAGGTGAAAGCGAAAGTGACCTTCATTTTTTATTGTGTGCCATATTCCGCAGAATGCGGCGCCGAAGCTTCTGAGCTGACGCATTATTCGGAAACAATGTAGCTTGACGAAGCCGGGAGTCCGAGCCTTTCCATGACAAGTTCTTCCTTTTCTCTCATTCTTACCTTTTCGAGGGCTTCCATGTGGTCATAGCCGAGCAGGTGAAGCACACTGTGTGCCGTGAGATAGCCGACCTCTCTCTGGAGTGAGTGTCCGAAGGCTTCCGCCTGTTCGACGGCTTTTTCCATCGAGATTACAACGTCGCCGAGGATTTTGGCGCCGGTCTCGAGGTTGGTGTCGTACTGTCCGTTTTCTCCCATGGGGAAGGAGAGCACGTCTGTCTCGCTGTCGATTCCGCGGTACTGAGCGTTGAGCTTGCGGATGTTTTCGTTATCCGTGAAGGTTACGCTGATTTCAGCCGGCTCGGTGAATTCCTCGAGCTGAAGTACAGCGTGACAACAGCGTCTGATGAGCATTCTCAGCCCTGTAGGGATTTTGACAGCCTTCTGGTTGTTTGTAATGATTACGCGAATCTTGTTATCTGTCATGCTTTGTTACCTCACTTTTCTCGTATGCTTTTATGATGTCCTGCACAAGTCTGTGTCTTACAACGTCCTTTTCGTTAAAACGGCACTGCGCGATGTCGTCAATGCCCTTGAGTATGCGGAGACAGTCCTTCAGACCGCTCCTTGCTCCGTTCGGCAAATCAATCTGGGTGATGTCGCCGGTGATGACCATTTTGCTGTTGAAGCCGAGGCGCGTCAGGAACATTTTCATCTGTTCTTTGGTGGTGTTCTGGGCTTCGTCGAGGATGATGAAGCTGTCGTCGAGCGTGCGTCCGCGCATATACGCGAGCGGCGCGATTTCGATGTTGCCTCTCTCGACGTATTTCTGGTAGGTCTCAACCCCGAGCATATCAAACAGCGCGTCGTAAAGCGGACGAAGATACGGGTCAACCTTGCTCTGAAGGTCGCCTGGCAGGAAGCCGAGCTTTTCGCCTGCCTCAACCGCAGGACGGGTGAGGATAATTCGGTTGATTTGCTTGCTCCTGAACGCAGTTACCGCCATAGCCACCGCAAGGTAGGTCTTGCCTGTTCCGGCAGGACCGACGCCGAAGGTGACCGTGTGCTCCGCAATTGCACGGCAGTACTTCTTCTGTCCGATAGTTTTGGGCTTTATGGGCTTGCCCTTGGCTGTAATGCAAATACAGTCGTCGGCAAGCTGGGAGAGGTTCTCGGAGCTTCCGTCCTTGACGGAGGCAATGCAGTAGCGCACGTTCTGCTCGCTGAGCGTTTCGCCGCGGTTGATGAAGTGCATCAGAGCCTCGATAACCTTTCCGGTTTTGAATACGTTTTCCTCGTCGCCGCTGATTTTCAGCTCGTCCGAGCGCATAGTGACCTTGACGTTAAATTCTCTCTCGATGAGCTTGATGTTCTCGTCAAAGCTTCCGAACAGCGCGACGGCGTGCTCGGTTCGTCCTATACTGAAATATTTGTCCGTAATAACAACTCCCGATTATAATTTGTGCAGTATTGTTTCGGTCGCGAACATTATAGCACAAATGAATGAGAAAAGTCAGCATAAATTTAAAAAAAATCGCTACCGTGCGAAAATTTTGTACAAACTATTCAAAAATGTATGATTATCGCACGGTGGAATATACACATTTAGTTATCTTTGACGGAGTTTGCGCAGAATTTTCGTGCTTTTGCACAGTCCCGGCGTTTCGTACAGAAACCGTAATAAATAGGAAACGTCGTCGGATAGGACAGCGACACACAGCCCAACGTTATCTTTACAGACTTTTGATAGGATAGCGACACACAGCCCAAACTACGCACAACGTCAGTTGCGTATGATAGGACATCAACACACAGCCCAAGCCAAACGCTTGATAGGAGAAGTCACATAACAGGGTAGAGAAAGAAAAGCTTGACAAATGGGTGGGAGTGTATTATAATTGTGTAGCTGTAAAGCAAAAAGCTTTACACCCAATTTGCTGAAAGGCAGAGAATAATTGGAAAAAAACGTCAGAATATCACTGTTGTTCGATTTTTACGGACAGCTCCTCAGCCCCCAGCAGAGGCAGGCTGTGGATTTGTATTATAACGACGACCTCTCGCTGTCCGAGATTTCCTCGGAGCTCGGGATTACCCGTCAGGGCGTGAGGGACGCGGTCAAGCGAGCCGAGGCTCTGCTCGTCGGTTATGAGGAAAAGCTTGGTCTGCTCGAGCGTTTCGGCAGGGTTGAGAGCGCTCTCGGGCGAATTGAAGAGCTCTCGCTTGAGCTTGCCGAGAATTATGACAGGAAAAAGGCGGAGGAAATTCACTCCATCGCCTCATCACTACATGAATAGAGGTGCGATATGGCATTTGAAGGCCTTTCTGAGAAGCTTTCCGGCGCGTTCAAACGCCTGAGAAACAAAGGAAAACTCACCGAATCCGACGTCAAGGAGGCAATGCGCGAGGTCAGGCTCGCCCTGCTTGAAGCGGATGTTAACTATAAGGTAGCCAAAGAGTTCACAAACAAGGTAACCGAGCGCGCGATTGGCAGCGATGTTATGGAGAGCCTTACTCCGGCTCAGATGGTTATTAAAATCGTAAACGAGGAGCTTACAGCCCTTATGGGCTCCGAGACCTCGAGACTTGAATTCAGCTCAAAGCCGCCCACGGTTATTATGATGTGCGGTCTTCAGGGCTCGGGTAAAACCACCCACAGCGGAAAGCTCGCCCTGATGCTCAAAAACCAGAACCACCGTCCGTTGCTTGTAGCCTGCGACGTTTATCGTCCCGCGGCTATCGAACAGCTCAAGGTTGTCGGCAACAAGGCAGGCGTGAGCGTGTTTGAGATGGGTCAGCAGAATCCCGTCAAAATCGCTAAGGAAGCGATTAAGCACGCCAAGGACTACGGTAACGATATCGTTATCCTTGATACCGCCGGACGACTTCACATCGACGAGGAGCTGATGAACGAGCTCAAGGAGCTCAAGGCTGAGGTCAATCCGAACGAAATTCTCCTTGTTATTGATTCAATGACAGGTCAGGACGCCGTAAACGTTGCCAAAAGCTTCAACGAGCTTTTGGAGATTACCGGCGTAATCATCACCAAGCTCGACGGCGACACCCGAGGCGGCGCGGCATTGTCCGTAAAGCAGGTTACGGGTTGTCCGATTAAGTTCGCCGGCGTCGGAGAGAAGCTCGAGGATCTCGAGCAGTTCCACCCCGACCGTATGGCGAGCCGAATTCTCGGCATGGGCGACATGCTCACCCTGATTGAACAGGCTGAGAACAAGCTCGACGAGAAAAAGGCTGAGGAAGTCGCCAAGAAGATGATGCAGAACAAGATGGACTTCAACGACCTTCTCGACCAGTTCCGCCAGATTAAGAAGATGGGACCGCTCAAAGGTATCCTCTCAAAGCTCCCGGGCATGGGCAACAAGCTTGACGGTGTTGATATCGACGACAGAGCCATCGACTGGACAGAGGCTATAATCCTTTCGATGACGCCTGCCGAGCGCGAGAAGCCCGACCTCATCAATCCCAGCCGCAAGCGAAGAATCGCCGCCGGCTCCGGCAGAAGCGTTGAGGAAGTCAACCGCTTGCTCAAACAGCTTCGCGAAATGCAGAAGATGATGCGCCAGATGAACGGCAAGGGCAAAAAGCGTAGAATGCGCATGCCGCCGGGAATGGATATTCCGCCCGGAATGTTTTAAACAGCATAATCAAAGTTATTAAACCAATAACTTTTGGTTAATATATTCATTTTATTAATCGGAGGTGAAAACAATGGCAGTAAAAATCAGACTCAGAAGAATGGGCGCCAAGAAGGCTCCTTTCTATCGTGTAGTTGTTGCGGATTCAAGATATCCCCGCGACGGACGTTTCATCGAGGAAATCGGTACCTATGATATCCTCAAGAACCCATCTGAGTTCAAGGTAGACGGCGAGGCAGTCAAGAAGTGGATTGCTAACGGCGCTCAGCCCACAGACACAGTAAAGGCTCTTCTCAAGAAGAACGGCTACATCGACTAATTAAAGTTACGAAAGGAAAAGAACAATGCAGGAATTACTCACAATCATTGCAAAGGGCTTAGTTGAAGCTCCCGACGCTGTTAACGTAACAGCCGACGCTCCCGACGAGGAGGGTACAGTAGTTTATCACATCCACGTTGCAGAGGATGACATGGGCAGAATCATCGGTAAGCAGGGCAGAATCGCCAAGGCTATCCGCACAATCGCCCGTTCTGCTGCTGTCAGAAACGAGCAGAAGGTTATGGTCGAAATCGACTGATCCAAGCACAAAGCCGCCTTAGTGCGGCTTTTTTCTTTCTTTATAGGAAACTGTTTTGTAAAAATGATTAACATCGGATAACTGAAACAGCAATAATATAAACTCATATAAAGCAAAATATTTGTATTCTCCGCTCAGTTTGCTGCTGCGCAGCAACGAGCTGAGGTGTTGTCCAAAACTTGTTTTGGGTAACAACACCCATACACCGGAGATGAGCAGCGAAATGCGTGCAGAGCGCGCTTTTCCTGTACCCGGTGATGTGAGTGCGAATTGCTTGCCGTCACCGCCGATAAAATCGGAAAATATCTCCATATGGAATTCAGAACAATATGATATAATAAATCGAGAAAACTATTTGAGGGGTAAATTATGAAAAAACTTAATGTAATATTATCACTGATTCTTACGGCAGTTCTGTGTGTCAGTGTATTTTCAGTGCCGTCATATGCTCTTGAGTCCTCGTCGCTCCCGGGAGATGCGAACGGAGACGGCAAGGTTGACGTTATGGACGTGACAGCCATTCAGCGGCATATATTGAAGCTCAGCGTGCTTGATGATGAGTCGGTCGAGAGAGCGAAGGTTTGCGGTTACTCGGGACTTTCGATAATCGACGCGACCGCTATCCAGCGCTATATCGTCGGACTTATTTCCGCTTTCCCCGCGGAAAAGCCGGAGACCGAGTCCGTTACAAAGGCAAAGGAGAATATAACGATTTACTTCACGAACAACAAAAATTGGGAGACAGTCAACGCGCGTTTCTTCAACCGCGCAACGGGCGACTCGGAAACAGCCGTGATGAAGTTCCTTGAGAAGAACGGCGACGGTGAGGACGTATATTCCGCTGATGTTGATGTATCAAAATACGACCGCGTTGTTTTCGGCGACGGCACGGACGAAACAACCGATACTCCGGTTACCAAGGCAAGCTCGGGCTATTTTATCCGTCCGGAAACAAAAAGGTACAACGGAAAACTCCTCGCCGGAGTGTACACCTACGGCGAACAGTACCCCGGCAATATCGACACGGTAGTTATGGATTATCCCGACGGATATGAAAAGGATATCTATATCTGGACTCCGGAGGACTACGACCCGAAGAACAGGAGCAAAAGATACTCCGTACTTTATTTGTGCGACGGTCAGAACCTCTTTGATCTGACACGCACGCGCACCATTCACAAGTGGCGTTGCGACGAGAGCGTGCTCTCGCTTATGAATAACGGCGGCGACGGAATAATCATTGTCGGCGTTGCCTCAAACGGTAGATACCGTTTCAACGAGCTTACGCCTGAAATCGGCGAGTTTACATCGTCTATGCCGCCGCTTCCCGAGGGAACGGAACTGAACGGCGAGATATTTTCCGACTTTATGATCAATAAAGTCATACCTTATGTTGAGTTGAATTACAATACAAACTCGATCCGTGGTATTTCCGGTTCCTCCAACGGAGGCATAGAAGCGTTTTACATCGGCATGGAGCACCCCGACAAATTCAGTTATGTCGGAGCGATTTCCCCGGCGCTCGATTTCTTTGAGCCGGAGGTCTGGGGCGAGTACTTTGCCGAAAAGGATTTTTCCGGCAGAGTACCGAAAATATATTTTTACAGCGGAAACAGCGATATGATAGAAAAAATCCAGTGCGAGGCGACCGGGAAAATGGAAACTACCCTGAAAGCCGCCGGCTATCCTGCTGACAAATTCACTGTCGTAATAGACGACGACGGCGCTCACAGCGAGGACTTCTGGGCAATTTACTTCCCCGAAATGCTCAGTTACGGACTGAATTTTTAAGGCGGACATATCCCGCCTCCGATTCACCCTTGTCGTAAGGCAAGGGTGAATCTGCTTTTCGGTTCTGTTTACCTGATTTCAGCCTCCGAAAGTATTACCTGAGCTTTGAACCCGGTTTTGAAATGACTCAGAAAAAATGTGAAGTTTACATACATTCTATTGATATAAATCAATAGGTATGGTAATCATAAATAACAGGCAGTAATATATTTCAGAGTTCGGAGAGGAGAGGAAATATGTTCAGAAAGATAATTGCGGTTATGTTTGTTATAGGAGCAATTGTGCCGGCGACAGCCGTTGCTTCCGAGGGAAAAGCGTCCGGTGCCGAAACAGTGACAAATGCTCTCAGCGCTGAAGAGGATCCGCTTTGATAACGGTAATGGTTAACGGCGTCGCGTACAAAATACGTGTGTCAGTAAAATGACCGCAGAGCGATCCGTTTAACGGAATAGTTCATCAGTCCATAATAACAAACCGGGGCTGCGGCAAGCGGCCCCGTTGCATTTTCTCTACGGTTATGTTACAATTAACCTGCATTCGTTGTCGGAACCGACACAACGAAATCGTCAACTTTACAATCGGAGTGATAATATGCTCAAAAAATATCTCGAAGTCGGAAAAATCGTCGGTACTCACGGAATCCGCGGCGAGCTGAGGGTTGACCCTTGGTGCGACAGCCCGGAGTTTCTCGCTTCGTTTAAAACCTTATATTTCGACAACGGCGGGGAAAAGCTCAGCGTCAAAAGCCGTCCCCACAAAAACATAACACTG
This sequence comes from uncultured Clostridia bacterium, assembly GCA_946184925.1. Taxonomy (GTDB): domain Bacteria; phylum Bacillota; class Clostridia; order Oscillospirales; family Acutalibacteraceae; genus Ruminococcoides. The sequence continues at coordinate 12,109 of CAMHHL010000015.1, forward strand.
ATTAAAATCAATGGAGTTGACACTATTGAGGACGCTCAGCTTCTGCGCGGTAAAATTCTCTACATTGACCGCGATGACGCCAAGCTCCCCGAGGGCAGAAACTTCGTTCAGGATTTAATCGGCTGCCGCGTTGTTGACGCGGACGACAACTCCGTAGAGTACGGCACGCTCTCCGATGTTTTCAAGACCGGCGCAAACGACGTCTATACAGTCAAGTCGGGCGAGAGGGAGTACCTTATCCCGGCGATTGACGAGGTTGTTGTCGAGAAGAATGTCGCGGACGGAGTTATTCTCATTCGTCCGATGAAAGGGCTTTTTGACGATGAAGATTGATTTGATAACGCTGTTCCCCGAGATGTGCGAGACAGTTCTCGGCGAGAGCATAATCGGACGCGCTCAGAAGAGCGGAGCGATAGAAATCGCCTGCCATCAGCTCCGCGACTATGCCTTCGACAAGCACAGACGTGTTGACGACACCGTTTACGGCGGCGGAATGGGTATGCTGATGAAGTGCGAGCCGATTGCGCTTTGCTATGAGGCGATTTGCGAACAGCGCGGAGCAAAGCCGCATTTTATCTATATGTCTCCTCAGGGCAAAACGCTGACACAAGGACGGCTGCGCGAGCTCTCCGAGCTTGATAATATCTGCGTTCTTGCCGGTCACTACGAGGGTGTTGACCAGAGGATTATCGACAGCATGATTGACGAGGAAATCTCAATCGGCGACTATGTGCTCACCGGCGGCGAGCTTCCGGCGCTTGTGTTCATCGACGCGCTTTCGCGTATGGCTCCCGGAGTGCTCTCAAACGACGAGTGTTTCACCGAGGAGAGCCATTTCAACGGGCTGCTCGAATATCCCCAGTACACAAAGCCGCGGGTTTGGCGCGAGCTTGAGGTTCCCGAGGTACTTTGCAACGGCGACCACGCCAAGATTGACCGCTGGCGTCATGAGCATAGCTTAGTGAACACCGCCCTCAAGCGTCCCGAAATGCTCGAGAGCAGAGACTTGTCCGCGGACGAAAAACGAATACTTGAAAAGCATTCGTTAATTTGCACAAACGAAAATTGCGAAAAAACAAATTAATAGTTTATAAAAACAAATTTTATTTTTAGTGTTGACGTTAAAAAGAAAAGTGATATAATAGAATAAATTGGATTTCGCCCACATGGCAGATTTCACATTTACTTTACGATATTTAAGAATTTTGAGAGGTTTTACTTATGTACGTTAAGGAAGTTTTGGTAAAAAATAAGGCCGGCCTTCACGCGCGCCCGGCAACTTTCTTTATTCAGAAAGCAAATGAGTACAAGTCCACAGTGTGGGTTGAGAAGGAAGAGAGAAGAGTAAACGCCAAGAGCCTTCTCGGCGTTCTTTCCCTCGGCATCATCGGCGGCACAAGCATCAAGATTATCGCTGACGGCTCCGACGAGCAGGATGCGGTTGACGGTCTTGTGGCTCTTGTAGAGTCCGGCTTCGCTGACTGATAAGAAAAGTTGTAAATTCGGGCGGATTTTATCCGCCCTTTTTTCGTTGTGTTGACCTGCGAGGCTGACATGGATTGAGCAGAAACGTAGTCCCTCATCCGTCAGCCTACGGCTGACACCTTCAACACAAGGTATGGTTGTTGTTACCCAAAACAAGTTTTGGACAACACCTCACCCCAAGGGGAGGCTTGCGGCACCTTTACAGACGTTTGATAGGATATCAACACACAGCTCAAACCAAACCCTTGATAGGAGCATACACGTAACAGGGTAGAGATTGGCAGCCGGGGCTCCCGGTCGTTTGATAGGATAGCGACACACAGCTCAAACCAAACCCTTGATAGGAGCACACACGTAACAGGGTAGAGATTGGCAGCCGGGGCTCCCGGTCGTTTGATAGGATAGCGACACACAGCTCAACGTCACCTTTACAGACGTCGGTTCGGAGCAGGCGTCACAGCCCGAACCACGCACAACGTCAGTTGCGTTTGATAGGACAGCGACACACAGCTCAACGTTATCTTTACAGATGTTTGATAGGATAGCGACACACAGCTCAAACCAAACGCTTGATAGGAGAAGTCACGTAACAGGGTAGAGATATTAAAAAATGGATATTAAGGAACTCCGCCGTAAGGCTATGGCGTTGCCGCTTTCGCCCGGAGTGTATATAATGCACAATAAAAGCGGAAAAATAATATATATAGGAAAAGCCAAAGCGCTGAAAAACCGCGTCTCCCAATACTTCGGCTCTCAGAATAACCATCCCGAAAAGGTTAGACGAATGGTCGAGAACGTCGATTACTTCGAGTATATCATCTGCGACAGCGAGTTTGAGGCGCTGATTCTCGAGTGCAGCCTCATAAAGCAGCATACGCCCAAGTATAACATTTTGTTAAAGGACGACAAGGGCTACAGCTATATACGCGTTTCGCCCGACAAATGGCGAAAAATTACCTATGAGTTGCAGAAGAAGGACGACGGCGCAACGTATATCGGCCCTTATAAGAGCAGTTATTACGTCAAGCAGAGCGTTGAGGAAGCCAACAAGATTTTCAGGCTCCCTACCTGCAACCGCAAATTTCCCGAGGATTTCGGCAAGGCGCGTCCCTGTCTGAATTATCACATTAAGCAGTGCCTTGCGCCCTGTACCGGCAGGGTGAGCTTTGAGGAGTACAACGAAAACGTCGAGCAGGCTTTGCAGTTCCTCAAGGGCGGCAGCAGCGAGTCGGTAAAGCAGCTCACTGCCGAGATGGAGCGCGCATCAGAGAACCTCGAGTTTGAGAAGGCGGCGAAAATCCGCGACAAAATAAACGCCGTCCGCAAAATGTCGGACAAGCAGAAGGTTGTCGCCGTCAGCGTGCCTGACCAGGATGTTATCGCCTATTTTTCCGACGGCGAGCGCGGATGCTTTCAGGTTTTCCGCTTTGAGGGCGGTAGGCTCACCGACCATGAGCATTTTGTTATAAATAACCCGATGGACGGCGAGGAAGAGATGACGCAGTTCATCACCGTCTATTATTCCGCGAACAGAGAGATTCCGCGAAATCTCACGCTTGACCGTATGCCTGAGGACAGCGAGGCGCTCGAAAGGTGGCTCTCCGAAAAGCTCGGCAGACGCGTGCATATCACCGCTCCGCAGAGGGGAGAGCAGGCTCAGCTTGTGGCAATGTGCCGCAAGAATGCCGCCGAAGCTCTGGCGCAGATTAAGGGCAGAACCTCGCGCGAGTATTCCGTGTTAGAGGAGCTCAGAAGTATTCTCGGGCTGGAAAAGATTCCCGAGTATATCGAATCCTATGATATTTCCAACCTCGCCGGCACCGAAAACGTCGCCGGAATGGTTGTTTATGAAAACGGCAAGCCGCTCAAAAAGGCTTACCGAAAGTTCAAGATAAAATTCTTTGAAGGCCAGGATGACTACGCCTCGATGGCGGAGGTGCTTGACCGCCGGTTCACCGAATATGAGGAGCTGAAGGACACCGGGGAAGGCTTTGGCAGGCTTCCCGACCTGATTCTTCTCGACGGCGGCAAGGGACAGGTCGCGGCAGTCGAGCCGATTCTCAGGAAGCACGGCGTGGACGTTCCGCTCTTCGGTATGGTCAAGGACGGAAGCCACCGCACACGCGCCATCACGGGCTCCGGCGGAGAGATTTCAATCAACTCGCGCCGTGCCGTGTTTACGTTTGTGTCGAAGCTTCAGGACGAGGTTCACCGCTTCTCTGTCGGCTATCACCACCAACGCCGCAAGAATTCCGCGTTCAGAACAACCCTCACCGATATTGAGGGCGTCGGAACCGTCAGGGCGAAGGCTCTGCTCAAGAACTTCCGCACGATTCAGAATATTCGAAACGCCGACCTCGAAGAGCTCGAAAACTGTCCCAAGATGACTCACGACAGCGCCCTCGCGGTTTATAATTACTATCACCAAGATTGAAAGGAACAAAAATGCGTGTAATTACAGGCTCTGCCAGAGGCAGAAAGCTCATAACTCTTGAGGGCGAGGACGTTCGCCCCACAACCTCAAAAATCAAGGAGGCAGTTTTCTCGGCGATTCAGTTCGAGATTGAAGGCAGAACCTTCCTCGACCTTTTCGCCGGCAGCGGTCAGATGGGAATCGAAGCCCTCAGCCGCGGCGCAAAGTCCGCTGTGTTCGTGGATGCTTCGCGCAAATCGGTGGATATTATCCGCAAGAATCTCAACTCCGCCGGGCTTTATGACAAGGCAAGAGTTCTTCATACCGACAGTCTGACATATCTCGCGTCGGCTGACGAGGAGTTTGATATTGTCTATCTTGATCCGCCGTTTGGCTCCGGACTTTTGCAGCAGGCTATGCCGATTGTTGCCGAAAAAGTGAAAAAAACTGCCGTAATTATTGCCGAAAACGCCGAAAAAGAGGAAATTTTGCAAAATTATGGCGAATTTGTGCTTGACAGACAGAAACACTATGGTAAAATAAAAATATCTATGTACCGACATAGAGATTTTGTTTAGGACAGTTGCTTATGAATGTAAAGGTAATTTGTCCGGGCAGCTTCGACCCTGTCACACTGGGACACATCGACATCATTACCCGTGCTTCAAAGATGTTTGACCATGTTGAGGTCGGTGTTCTGAGAAACTTTTCTAAAACTCCGAGCTTCACGGCTGAGGAGAGGATGGAGTTTCTGAGAGAGGCGGTCGCAGATCTTCCCAACGTCGAGGTCGTGTGCTTTGACGGGCTTCTCGCCGAGTATTGCCGCGAGAGGGGAGTCACCGCGATTGTCAAGGGACTGAGAGCTGTGACGGACTTTGAGTACGAATTTCAGCAGGCGCTTATAAACAAAAAGCTGAATCCCGAGCTTGAGACTGTTTTTCTGACCTGTAACGCTGAGTTTATGTATCTCAGCTCCAGCATGGTCAAGCAGGTTGCGGCTCTCGGGGGAGATATCAGCTCTTTTGTGCCCGAGTGTGTGCATGATAAAATACTTAGCAGATTAAAAAAGATTAAATAGGAGTGGAAAAAATGGACAGACTTGATAAGAAGGTAGAGGACTTAATCCTCGAGCTGCAGGATATGGTTAACAACGCCAAGGCTATGCCGCTGTCAAAGGATAAGAAGGTTCTTATCTCCGGCGACAGAATTTTTGATATCCTTGACGAGATTGAGGACAATCTTCCCGCTGAAATCAGCTACGCCAAGAACGTTGTAGCCGACCGCGACGCAATCATCGCCGAGGCAAAGCGCAACGCTGAGGACATCATTCGTCAGGCTGAGGAGCGCCGCAGAATCATGGTAAGCGAGAATGAGATTACACGCGCTGCCGAGGGACAGGCGAAGGAAATCATCGCCGACGCAAAGAAGAAGTCCGCCGAAATGCACAAGGCTGCCAACGCCTATGTCGAGGATATTATGAGACGTACCGACGAGTCCATTACCGGTTACGCTCAGGAAATCCGCAAGGCTCGCCAGAACCTCAAAACACAGTTAAAGTAATTATGATAAAAAGCGCTCCGTGTGGGCGCTTTTTTTGGTAATGCGTAATTAATTTGCAATTAGCAATGAGCAATTAGCAATTAGCAATTAGCAATGAGCAATGAGCAATTAATGTACCGGACAAGTTGTAAGTGGTAAGATTTAAGTTGTAAGTTGTGGTCGTGCAGACAGATTGCGAGATACTTACGTTTAGTGCCCGACCGAATCATTATGCTTGCTGCGCAAGCAGCATTTAAATCCGGTCGGCTATACGACTTTGTTTTCCTATACGACCTATCTACTCGACCACAACTTACAACTTCCTGCTTACAACTTACAACTTAACAGGCGGTTGATAGGACAGCAAGTTACAGCCCAAACACAACCCTTGATAGGAGAAGTCACGTAACAGGGTAGAGATAGAAAACGTCGGTTCGGAGCAGTTGCCACAGCCCAAACCAAACCCTTGATAGGAGCACTCAAGCCAAAAGGGTAGAGAATAAAAATTACAAAGATGAGAATTGTTCACAGATTTTGCGTGCGGAAAAAGCCGTCTTTTTGTCATGGAGTGATGAAAGGACGGCGTTTTTGTCTATTATTACTCAAAAAAGCATGGATATTTGGTTAAATTGATGTTACTTTTTCCTTGCAATTTGATGACATATGGTTTATAATAGTTACACAGGTGGCGTTTGGTGTCATAAAGTGGCACTGAATATACATGCTGTGGATGAAATTGTTGGGAGGTGGCAGAATGTTCTCAGGTACATCTATTCACTCAATAGACAGTAAGGGCAGAATCATTCTGCCGTCTCGGTTTCGTGAAGAGCTCGGCGAGTCTTTTATTGTCGCCAAGGGCTTTTTCGATTGTGTTCAGGTTCTCTCTGCCGAGGAATTCGAAAAACTGAGAACTAATATTAAGGCGTTGCCGGCGCTGCAGGCGCTGAAGCTTCAGTACGCGGTTGTTTCGACCGCGGTCGAGGTCTCGCCAAACTCTCAGGGCAGAATTCAGATTCCGCAGAGCATCCGTGAGCGCGTGGGGCTGAGCAAGGAAGCCATGGTTGTCGGTATGGACAACCGTGTCGAAATCTGGGACAAGGATAAGTTCGAGACTATGCTCAGCGAGAACGAGTCCGACGTCGCTGCGGCTCTCGAGCTGTTGAGCTTGTAAGGAGGCGGCTATGGAATTCTCTCATACGCCCGTGCTTCTGAGCGAAACGATTGAGGGATTGAATATCAAGCCCAACGGCATCTACGTTGACGGCACAGCCGGCGGCGGAGGTCATTCGGCTGCTATTCTCGAGAGGCTCGATGAGGGAAGGCTTATCTCTATCGACCGCGACCCCGACGCAATCTGCGCAGTAAAACACAGGTTCTGCAATAACGAAAACTCAATTATTATAAAAGGCAATTACTCCGATATGGGTTCGCTGCTCAGAGAGCGCGGAATCTGTCAGGTTGACGGCGTACTGCTCGATATCGGCGTATCGTCACATCAGCTTGATACACCGGAGCGCGGATTCTCGTTTCATGAGGACGCTCCGCTCGATATGCGCATGTCGCAGTCGGGCGCAACGGCGGCTAACCTTGTCAATACTCTCTCTCAGAAGGAGCTCTCGCGTATAATATTTAAGTATGGCGAGGAGAAATTCGCCGATTCAATCTCCAAGGGGATTGTCAGAGCGAGAGAGGACAAGCCGATTGAAACCACCTTTGAGCTTGCGGAGATTATCCGCAATTCCGTTCCCGAAAAGGTCAGAAGAGCCGGTCATCCGGCGCGAAAAACCTTTCAGGCGCTGAGAATCGAGGTCAATCATGAGCTCGACGCGCTTTTCAAGGGGCTGCAGGAGGCTTTTGAGTTGCTTTCACCCGGCGGAAGGCTTGCGGTGATTACTTTCCATTCGCTAGAGGACAGGATTGTCAAGCAAACTATGGCAAAATGGTGTCAGGGTTGCACCTGCCCCAAGGATTTCCCGGTGTGCGTCTGCGGAAACAAGCCGAGGGCAAGGCTTGTAATGCGGAAACCCATTGTTGCAAATGAACAAGAATTATCCGCAAATCCCCGTTCCAGGAGTGCAAAACTAAGAATTTGCGAAAAAATTCCGGAAAATTCCTGAATTGCTATAGACAAGAGTAACAATTTGGTGTAAAATATAACAGAATTGTAAAGAATGCAATTCCGCGCAACAACCACAAGAAATTGTGTTGAATATAGATATTTTCTACAAGATTATGTAATATTCCCCAGAGGAACAATGTAATTTTCCGTTACAGAATTATGCAAATAATTAATAATTTGTAACATTTTTGTAAAAAAGAAATATACTCCCGCCGTAATGGTGTATAATAGACAACCGTTGAGGTAATTTGATGGCATATGAAAATGTAAGTGCAGCTTATAATTTCGATTTATTCCGTGACAACACGGCTCCGAAGCTGCCCGGAGACAAAACAACTGAAAAGAAAACACATAAAAATAAAACCAAGGTAGTCACACTCCCGCAGGATGAAATTGTAAGAATCCGCAGAAGAAAGCACAACCCCTTCAGGGTTTTTGTCGCGTCGGTAACAGGCGCTCTTATCACCGGAATTGTTGCAGTTATTATTATCGGTCAGGTTCAGCTTACCGAGCTTAACCAGCAGATTATCACCGCGGAAGAGACCCTTCGTAACACTCAGAGTACATATACTCAGGTTCAGATGGCTGTTCAGTCCAAGCTTTCGACCTCGGAAATCGAGAGATACGCCAAGGACAAGCTCGGTATGAACAAGGCGGAGAACGTCCAGAACGAGTTTGTGTCGCTCTCTGAGGGTGACAAGGCCGAAATCTCGGAGGATGCGAACCAGAACTTTTTCCAAAAAATTATAAACGCATTCACAGGGCTTTGGTCATAACATCACCGTGAATTTAATACATATGTTATGGAATAAGAGTTGAGATATGTAGTCTTAACTCTTTTCGTTTTTAGGACATACGACACCTTATGTATCCGAATGAAGGAAGGAATTGTATGGCAAACCGGAAGCAAAAATCGCAAAAAGGTCAGATCCAGATGCTGCGCCAGCGCACAACAGCGCTCATCCTCGCGATTCTTGTCGTGGGCTTCGGCGCCGTTGCGGTGAGGCTTGCGGCTCTGCAGCTCATTGACGGGCCTAAGCTCCAGGAGCTTGCCGTTGAGCAGCAGCTTGTCGACACCACAATCAACGCCAAGCGCGGCACGATATATGACGCCAAGGGCAAGGTGCTTGCGCAGAGCGCCTCTGTATGGAAGGTTGTTCTGGCGCCGGCGTATCTCAAGGAGAAGGATGAACGCTCCTACGTAGCGAAGAATCTCTCGAAGATTCTCGACCTTGACTACAGCGACCTTTATAAGAAAACTAAAGAAAACTCATACTATGTTGTTATAAAACGCAGGATTGAAAGCGACACACGCGAGGAAATCCTGAAATTTATGAAGCGTATGAATAAGAAGTTCGACGGAATATCAAATTCCGTGGTTCTTTTTGACGATTATCGGCGTTATTATCCCTACAACGACCTCGCGTCGTCGGTTATCGGTTTCACCGGTTCCGAGGATCAGGGACTTGAGGGGATTGAGTATCAGTATGATTCCTACCTCAAGGGAACCCCGGGACGAATCATCACCGCCCGAAACGCCAACCAGACGGATATGCCCTTCCAGTATGAGCAGAATGTTGACGCCGAGGACGGCAACAACATCACTCTCACGATTGACGAAACGATTCAGTCAATCGCGGAAAAGTACATGAAGCAGGGTATTATTAACAACAGCGTCAAGAACAGGGGCGTCTGCATTATCATGGACGTCAACACCGGCGGAATTCTCGCTATGGTTACCGCGGACGGCTATGATTTGAACAACCCCTACGACCTTTCCGCGGAAGCGCTCAAGGAAATCCGCGCTCTCCCCGAGAAGAAGCGCGCATCCGCCGAAAGCGCCGCGCTCAGTGCGATGTGGCGTAACAAGGCGGTTGCGGACACATACTATCCCGGCTCGGTATTTAAGATGTGTACCGCCTCGATGGGACTCAATGAGGGAGTAATCAACGACAAATCCACGTTCTTCTGTTCCGGTTCGACGACGGTTTATGACTATACTATCCATTGTCACCAGCTCAGCGGTCACGGAACGCAGAATCTTTTCCAGGTTATCGCGAACTCCTGCAACCCGGCGTTTATGGAAATCGGTCAAAAGCTCGGTGAGGAAAAGTTCTGGAAGTATTATCAGGGCTTCGGCTTCTCGGAGCCTACGGGAATCGACATTCCCGGCGAGTCGGACGACATCTTCTTCAGCGAGGACGGCTCGATGAAGCCCACCGACCTAGCGGTTGCTTCGTTCGGTCAGAACTTCTCAATAACACCTATTCAGATGATTACGGCTTGCGCCGCTGTCGCCAACGGCGGCAAGGTGCTCCAGCCTTATATAGTAAAATCAATCACCGACGTTGACGGCAACGTTGTCAAAACGACAGACACCGTCGTCAAGCGTCAGGTTATCTCCGAGGAAGTCAGCCGCCAGATGTGCGACTATCTCGAGCGAAACACCACTCAGGGCGGACGCAATAACGGCTACATCGCCGGCTACCGCGTCGGCGGCAAGACCGGTACATCCGAGAAGCTCACCTACACCGAGGGCGTCGAGGATTACATCGCCTCGTTCTGCGGCTTTGCGCCTGCGGATAACCCCCAGGTTGCCTGCCTTGTATTCTTCGATACACCCCAGGGCGCGTATTACTACGGCTCTCAGGTTTCGGCTCCTGTTTTTGTTGACATAATGAGCGAGGTTCTGCCTTACCTCGAGGTTCAGGCGGAATACTCCGACAGCGAGAAGGAATATGTCGATACCGCGGCAGGAAACTACGTTGGGCTCACAACCGAAGCAGCCGAAAAGCGCGCGGCTTCCGACGGCTTCACAACAACGGTCAAGGGCAGCGGAGACAAGGTAATCTCTCAGATTCCGGCTCCGTCGGCAAAGATTCCCGGCGACGGAAACGTTGTTCTCTATACAGACGAGGAGAGCGCGGCTGAGACAGTGACGGTGCCGAACTTCATCGGCTATAACGTCTCGACGGTAAACAGCGTCGCGACAAGCTACGGACTCAACGTCAGTCTCTCGGGTATCACATCAAGTGCGAGCGCACTGTCGACCGCGCAGAGCATTGCCGAGGGAACTCAGGTTGCCGAGGGCACGGTTATCAACATTGAGTTCGGCGAATCGACGGTTGTTAACGACTGATCACCCGAAGAATATAAGATTAACGTCACTTTTACAGACGTTTGACGGAAAAACAGCTCATACTCAACCTTTGAGGCGAGCACTCATTCAGTAAAAGAAAGGAATGATATTATGCCGTTTGAAATTTGGACGCTGGGCGCGGCGGTATTGTCGTTTTTGATAACAGCGATTCTGGGAAGATTCCTGATTCCGTATCTTCACAAGCTCAATTTCGGACAGACAATTCTCGACATCGGTCCCTCATGGCACAAGGAGAAGCAGGGAACCCCGACGATGGGCGGAATCATGTTCATCATCGGTACTGTCATCACAGCCGTAGTCGGAGTTATGCTCTACGGACTTTTCGGTAATAACCTGTTCATCGGAATATATCAGCAGGATCCATCAAGCTCAAATATTCTTGTATATGCGGCTCTCGGTCTTGCGCTTGCTCACGGCGCAATCGGCTTTATCGACGACTACATCAAGGTAGTCAAGAAGCGCAACCTCGGGCTCACCGCAATTCAGAAGCTCGCGCTCCAGTTTGCGGTTACTATCGCGTATCTCGCGGTGCTCGGAGTTTTCGGAGCCGATACCAAGACTGTCATCCCTTTCATCGGAGAGGTTGAGCTCGGCTGGTTCTATTATATTATCTCGGCGATTGTGATTGTCGGTGTTGTCAACGCAGTTAACCTAACAGACGGAATCGACGGACTTGACGGTTCGCTGACCTTCTTTGTGGCGCTGTTCTTTATGCTTATTTCAAGATACCTCGGCTATATGGGAGCGACGCTGCTCTCGGGCGCGGTTGCCGGCGGATGTCTCGGCTTCCTCGTATGGAACTTTCACCCGGCAAAGGTATTCATGGGCGACACCGGTTCGCTCTTCCTCGGCGGAATGGTCTGCGGACTTGCGTTCGCTGTCGATATGCCGATTCTTCTGCTTCCGCTCGGACTTGTGTATCTTTGCGAGATGTTCTCGGTTATGCTTCAGGTCACTTACTTCAAGCTCACCCACGGCAAAAGACTGTTTAAGATGAGCCCGATTCACCACCATTTTGAAATGTGCGGCTGGAGCGAGGTCAAGATTGTCTCCGTGTTCAGCGCGGTGGCGGTTGTGTTCGGAGTTCTCGCGTATCTCGCGGTTATTTTCGGAACTAAATAATTATTATATAATAAATTGATAGGAGAGGTCATATGGCACCATTTGTAGAGGTAATGCGTCAGGCTGACTACAACAAGCTCTACGACGAACAACTGAACAGACAGCAGCGTGCCCGCCAAAGACGTGAGGATGACCGCTCCGCGCGGCGTGACCGCCGCAACAGGCAGGACGCACGTCAGCGACGCGGCAAACGCCGCAAGCCGCGCTTGTTTGACCGCGGCATGGGACTTGACCTGCCATTCCTGCTTCTTGTGCTCGTGCTGCTCATAATCGGAATGATTATGATGTTCTCCGCGAGCTATCCGGTCGCCTACTATGAAATCGGCGACAGCTATTTTTACATCAAGCGCCAGCTCATTTTTGCCGCTATCGGAATTGCTGCGATGATTTTGCTGTCGTTCTTTAACTATAACAGGCTGCACAATATTGTTCCGTTTTTCTGTATATTCACTTTTCTCTCGCTTGTTGCGGTTCTCTTCGTCAGCGGAAGGGTTCACCGATGGTTCTCGCTGGGGCCTGTCAATATTCAGCCCTCTGAGATTGCAAAGTTCACGATTATTCTGTTCTTTGCTCACTGGGGAAGCCTTTTTTCCGACAAGATGCAGCATGCTAAGTACAGCGTCATGCCGGGAATTGTAGTTTTCGGATTAACAGCCGGACTGCTCATTCTTGAGCCGCACTATTCAGGTATTGTTATCATCGGTGTTCTCACCGTTGTAATGCTTTATATCAGCGGAATTCAGGTCAAGTGGCTTGCGGTGGGCGCGGTGCTGCTTGTTGCCGCAATTCTCCTCGCTTGGGTTACCGGACTTCTCACCTATGCCATGGAGCGAATGGACGGCTGGGGTCAGGCGCTCAATCCGCCCGACGAGCTCTGGAACGCAACGTGGCAGACACGAAACTCCCTCTATGCCATCGGCTCCGGCGGCTTGTTCGGACTGGGACTTGGTCAGTCAAGGCAGAAGTATCTCTATCTCCCCGAGCCGCAGAACGACTTTGTGTTCGCGATTGTGTGCGAGGAGCTCGGCTTTGTCGGAGCGGTGATTATTCTGATAATTTTCGCTCTGCTCGTTTGGAGAGGAATCACTCTCAGCCTCAGAGCCAAGGATCAATTCGGAAAGCTGCTCGGCATCGGACTATCATCCCAAATCGGAATCCAGGTTGTGCTTAACATTCTGGTTATCACCGACTGGCTGCCGAACACCGGTATCTCACTGCCGTTCTTCAGCTACGGCGGAAGCTCGCTGATTATGCTGCTTGCTCAGATGGGAATTATTCTCTCGATTTCGCGAACGGCGAACATCGAGCGTCAGTAATATATTTTATTTAAGGGTAAACGTTATGAAGATTTTATTCGCAGGCGGCGGAACCGCAGGTCACATCAACCCGGCTCTCGCCATAGCAGGATATATAAAGGAAAAGAATCCCACAACTCAGATTCTCTTCGTGGGCAACCGCGGCGGCATGGAAGAGACGCTCGTTCCCAAGGCAGGGTTTGAGATGAAGTTCATCACCATCAGCGGCTTCAGCCGACAGATCAACCTCGACGGAATCAAGCAGAACATCAAGACCGTCAAGCGAACTATTTCGTCCTCGCGCGAGGCGAAGAAGATTATTGCCGAGTTCAAGCCCGACATCTGCGTCGGCACCGGCGGCTATGTCAGCGGACCTGTGCTCAGAACCGCGGCAAAGATGGGAATCCCCACCGTGATTCACGAGCAGAACGCCTATCCCGGCATCACCAACAAGATGCTCTCCAAGTCAGCGGCGAAGGTAATGCTTGCGGTCAAGGCGGCTGAAAAACACTTCGACAAAGGCTGCGACATCGTTGTCACCGGCAACCCTGTGCGCAGTGAAATACTCACAGCCGACAAAAAGCAGTCGCGCCGGGAGCTCAGGCTCGACGCGCGCCCCGTTGTGCTCAGCTTTGGCGGCTCGCTCGGAGCCGAGAAGGTCAACGAGGCGGTTGCCGGACTTATCGCGCGAAGCGGCAAGGACGCGGCGTATCAGCATATTCATGCCTACGGGCGCTACGGCGACACATTCCCGAATCTTCTCAGGGAAAAGGGAATTGAGCCGGACGACTGTCCCAACCTCGACATTCGTGAGTATATTGACAACATGGCGACCTGCATGGCGGCGGCTGACCTCGTAATCTGCCGCGCCGGAGCGATAACTCTCTCCGAAATTCAGGCGCTCGGCAAGCCGGCGATTCTCATTCCGTCGCCGAACGTAGCCGAAAATCACCAGTATCACAACGCGATGGCGCTTGTCGACAACGGTGCCGCCGAGATTATCGAGGAAAAGGATCTAACCGAGGAGCTTCTGATCGAGAAGGCGGACAGTCTGCTCAAGAATCCCGACAAGCTAGCCGAGTATACGCTGAATTCAAAGAAAATGGCTATCACGGACGCTAACGAAAGAATATATAACGTGCTCCGCAGGGTAGCTTCTTCAAATAAAAAGTAACATTTTCGTTCCGCTCCCATAGAATAAATTGGTCGGCGCTTTTGCCGTCGGTTACTTATTCTGTCAGGGGTGCGGATATGTCCAGATTTGTGGTTAACGGAGGCAGAGTTCTCTGCGGTTCCGTTGAGGTTCAGGGTTCAAAAAACAGCGCGCTGCCGCTTCTGGCGGCTACAATTCTCACTCAGGGCGAGAACGTCCTGTACAATTGCCCGGCGTTATCGGATGTTGACGCTGCACTGAGAATTCTGAGGTTCACGGGCTGCCGCGCGGAGCAGTACCGCAGTACGGTGCTTGTCAGCTCCGATTCGCTCAACCGCAGCGACATTCCCGACGAGCTCATGCGCGAGATGCGCGGTTCGGTCATCTTTCTCGGGGCGCTGCTCGCGAGGTTCGGGAGAGCACAGCTGGGCTTCCCGGGAGGCTGCGAGCTCGGACCGCGTCCGATTGATATGCACCTCAGCGCGCTGAGAAAGCTCGGCGCCGATATTCGCGAGCGCCACGGCGTGCTTGACTGCACGGCTCCCGAGGGGCTTCACGGAGCGAAGCTTTCTCTCTCATTTCCGAGCGTGGGCGCGACAGAGAATATTATTCTCGCCGCCGTAACCGCGGACGGAACAACTACGCTTACCAACGCCGCGCGCGAGCCTGAAATCTGCGATTTGTGCGAATTTCTGAACAAGTCCGGGGCTCGAATCTGGGGCGCCGGCGAGGGCACAATCGTCATCGACGGAGTGAAGGAGCTTCATGCCGTCGAGCATACGGTAATCCCGGACAGGATTGTTGCCGCAACGCTGATGTCAGCGGCTGCCGCGACAGGCTCTGAGATTACTCTCACGGGTGTGATTCAATCCCACCTCGGTGCGGTGATTTCCGCGTTTGACGAGATGGGCTGCGAGATTCACAGCTCGGGCGGAGAGCTGGAGTTCAAGGCTCCGTCAAGGCTTTCTCCGCCGCAAACAATCAGGACAATGCCATACCCGGGCTTTCCCACCGACGCTCAGGCGCCGCTGATGGCGGCGACGTGTCTTTGTGAGGGAACCTCGGTGTTTGTTGAAAATATATTCGAGAACAGATATCGTCATGTTGACGAGCTCACGCGGCTCGGGTCCGACATCAAAGTCAACGGCAGAGTTGCCGTAGTCAAGGGCGTTCGCCGCCTCTACGGTGCAGCTGTCGAGGCTCAGGAGCTTCGCGGCGCGGCAGGGTTGATTGTCGCGGCGCTCGCGGCTGAGGGCAGGAGCGAGGTCAGCGGAATCTGTTATCTCGAGAGAGGCTACGAGCGTTTCGAGCAGGTTCTCTGTTCGCTCGGAGCAGATGTATATAAGGTTTAGAAAAATCATTCAGTTGCTATCTGCTAACTGAAACGGGGAAGGAGGAAAAGCTATGGACGAAAAGAACGCAAGGCGCAGGCGCGAGCTCACCGACAGGGAAAAGCATAACCTTGAAAAGCAGCGGCGCCATGAAGAAGAGCTTGCCCGAAAAAAGGCACGCCGCGACGCGAAGTACCGCGAAGAAGCCCGGCGACAGGCGCGCAAAAACGGCACGGATTCTCACATAGTTGTTGAAATTCCTCCCGAACAGCCAAAACCGCCGAAGAAATCCAGGCGAAGGAAAAAGACCCTTCCCGACATTATCGAGAAGGAAACCGACAAGCGTGTGCGCGACCTTGACCCGACCGACCACAAGGACGGATACTATGTCAACGAGGTCGGCGTCCGCATGCAACAGGCGGAGAAGCAACGCGAAAAGCGCCGTAAGGCTCAGCCAAAGCAGGTTTCGCCGAAGCAGCGCCGCATCAGGCGTATTATAGTCTATGTTTCAATAATCTTTGTTGTTATCGCGATTGGAATCACGCTGTCGCTGACGGTGCTTTTCAAAACCGAAAACATAATCATACAGGGCAACAAATACTACGAGGACAGTCTGATTCAGGAGCTTTCCGGAGTAAGCGAGGGCGACAACATTTTCATGGCGTCGTTCTTCGGACATTCGGGCGAAATCAGCGACCGCCTGCCCTATGTCAAGTCCGCGAGGATTGATTTCCAGATTCCGAACACGCTGATAATCAGCGTCGAAAACGAAAATCCCTACTACTGCCTCAAGACCGGCGGCAACTACTTCCTCGCCAGCAAGGACAACAAAATACTCGAGAAGGTCGATTCCCGTCCCGAGAAGGTCATCTTCATAGAAGCTCCAAAGCTCAAGAACGACAAGGTCGGCGGCTATGCCGAGTTTGACAGCGAGCGACATACCCGAGCTCTCGAGGAGATTATGAAGGTTCTCTCCGCTCACAACTACAAGAACATTACCGCCTTGAGCATCAAGAACCTCTCGAACATCACAATAACTTACGACAACAGAATTCTCATCAGGCTCGGAACTCCCGAGTACCTCGACTATAAAATCCGCACTGCCTTCACCATCATCGAGAAGAAGCTTGACCCGAACAATTCCGGAACGGTCAAGGGTGTGCTCAATGTCTCCGGCTGTCACGAGACGAAACGTTCCTACTTTGACCCGGAGGGTACCATCGAGGAACAGCCCAAGAAAGCTCCGACCGCAACCCAGCCGACAACAGGCGCGACCGAACCCACGACGGCTGCCGATTCTTCAGGCGACTACACATGGGTGCCCGACGACGGCTCTGCCTACGATTACGGCACCGGCGACGGTACATATGATGACGGAAGCACCTACGATGACGGCAGTACGTACGACGACGGAAGCACCTACGACGGCGGAACGTATGACAATGGCAGCACCTATGACGGCGGTTACGACGACGGCAGCACATATGACGACGGAAGTACCTACGACGACGGAAACGCCTATGACAACGGCAGCGGTGAAGTTGCCCCGGACGGCGCTGTTCCGGACGATCCGCCGGCTCAGGACAATGCGGCTGACGACGGAATTTACTCGGATTAACCGCGTAATTGACATTTTGGGCGCGCATTCGTGTATATCTTTCAAAAAACGACAACACGGAATTGTAAAATTCGTGTGTTTTTCAGAGAAAAAGTTTTTATTTTATATTTACTTT
This sequence comes from uncultured Clostridia bacterium, assembly GCA_946184925.1. Classification (GTDB taxonomy): domain Bacteria; phylum Bacillota; class Clostridia; order Oscillospirales; family Acutalibacteraceae; genus Ruminococcoides. The sequence goes on from CAMHHL010000015.1 coordinate 29,459, forward strand.
CGGTTGAAAATATGTTAAATTTATAAGAGTAATAAATTTGTATAAAACTTTTTCTATACAACGAATACAATATTTTGTTTATTGTTCAAGGAGGACGTAAAAATGGCTTTTGCATTAGAAATGGAAAGTGAGTATATGCCCGTTATAAAGGTAATCGGCGTCGGCGGAGGCGGCGGCAACGCCATCAACCGCATGGTAACAATGGAGGTTAAGAACGTCGAGTTCATCTCCATCAACACCGATGACCACGTGCTGAGACTTTCAAAGGCTTCGCAGACCATTCAGATCGGCGAGAAGCTCACCAAGGGTAAGGGCGCAGGCTCAGACCCCGAAATCGGTCAGAAAGCAGCCGAGGAGAGCAAGGAAGAAATCGCCGCTCTTCTTAAAGATACAGACATGGTATTCGTAACCGCAGGTATGGGCGGCGGCACCGGAACAGGCGCGGCTCCCGTAGTTGCAAAGATTGCCAAAGATATGGGAATTCTCACCGCAGCTGTTGTTACCAAGCCCTTTGCTTTTGAGGGCAAGCGCAGAATGGCTCAGGCTGAGCAGGGTATTCAGGAGCTCGCTGCATGTGTTGACTCGCTGATTATCGTTCCCAACGAGAGACTCAAGTATGTTTCCGACACACCGATTACACTCCAGAACGCTTTCGCTATTGCAGATGACGTTCTCCGTCAGGGTGTTCAGAGTATCTCCGACCTCATTCTCGTTCCCGGTATGGTTAACCTTGACTTCGCTGATGTTACATCAGTTATGAAGGACGCAGGCTACGCTCACATGGGCATGGGCTTCGCAACAGGCAAGGACAAGGCTACCGAGGCTGCCGACGCTGCAATCTCCAGCCCGCTCCTCGAGACCTCTATCGACGGTGCAAAGGGTGTTATCATCAACATCACAGCTTCGCCCGACATCAGCCTTGATGACATCGACGCTGCTTCCACAATGATTAAGGATAAGGTAAGCGACGACGCAAACATCATCTGGGGTGCTGTTATCGACGAGAAGATGGACGACGCAATCAGCGTTACTGTTATCGCCACAGGCTTTAATGCCGACGGCAAATCCTCTCGTGCCGACGATGATCACATCATCGTCGAGAACGACGACAAGAGAGACAACACCGACGATGACGATGATGACGATACCTTCTACGACATCATGTCAATCTTCAACAAGTAATTATCATTAATTATGACAAGCGGCGGCTGTATGCTGCCGCTTGTTTGCACGTAAAAAGCCGTTTTGTCAGCGGCTTTCGCTTGACATATAATTAGCGTTTTTGTATAATATTTGTATTCCCGATTTGGATATAAAACACAATAAAACTCAGGATTTCGGGCAGTATGACGCTCAAATCCGCGCAAAGGAGAATTAGGGATGAAAACATTAAGAAAAACAATGGCATTACTGCTTTCAGTGCTGATGATTCTCAGCATTGCGGCAGTCGCTCCTGCGGCATTTGCCGCCGAGCCGGAAAATTCCGACACAACAATTGTCGGCTACTATGTCACCGGCGACGCTGAACTCACCGGCACCGACGACTGGGTCAACGGAGTTGACGAGGATGCCGAGCTTGTAAAAGCGGAGGGCGACGTCTATTCCAAAACCTTCGCGGAGGTTGAACCCGGAACCTACGGCTTTAAGGTTATCGGCGTGAACTCAAAGGGCGAAGTGCTTAAATGGGTCGGCGACGGCGAGGATAACTTCCTTGCTAAGATAACAGGGATTTCCGATGTTACAATTACATACAACAGCAAGACCGACGCCGTAGAAGTCGGCGGCGACCATGCTTCATTTGACGAGAACTACATTCCCTCGGAGATTATTTTAGCAGGCGAGACTAACAACGACCCGATGTTCCTCGGCGGAGTTAATTGGGATCCCTCGGATTCATCAAACGCAATGGAAACCGAGGACGGCAAAGTGTTTACAGTCACATACTACGGTGTTGCGCGCGGCACCGGCTATGCGTTCAAGTTTGCCGCCGACGGCAGATGGTCGTCCAACTTCGGTGCCGGCGAAACTCCCGGCGCGGCTGTCTGGAACGGCGAAAACATCACCTTCGACGTTAACTATGATTTTGCCGATGTCACAATCACAATCGACTTAACAAGCTTTGACTATCAAACGAGAAGCGGAGCGACATATTCGCTCGCTGTTGAACAGGGCGAGGCTCCCGACTTGGAGCCGAAACTCTCCGACACCTACTATCTCTACGGCTTCATCAACGGCGCGGACTACGGCAAAAAGACCGACTGGCAGAATCTCGGCGACTATGTGTTTGACGATTACGGACATCTTATCGTAAAATTTGACGAGGATTCGTATGTAGGCGTCAAGAACGAGGAGTTGACAAACTGGTTTGCTCCCGAGGAATCCGTCACCGACACCAAGGCTGTACTTGTCAAGGACGGCGAAAAAGAAATGCTCATTCCCGGCGGAGTTGAGGTTGAACTCGTTCTTACCGAGAATACCAACGGAACCCTCACGCTCAAATACATCGTTGACGAGCCCGAGACCGAGCCCGGCACGGCTACTGAGCCGGAATCAGTAACAGAGCCGGAATCATCAACGGAACCTGAGTCTGTAACAGAGCCGGAATCATCAACGGAACCCGAGTCTGTAACAGAGCCGGAATCAGTTACAGAGCCCGAAACAACAACCGAGCCCGAGAAGCCCACCGAGACAAGCCCTGCATCCGATATTGTCGGCTATTATGTTACCGGCTCAATCGGTCTCACCGGCACATCAGACTGGGCGAACGGCGTTGACGAAGGCGCCGAGCTCACAAAGGGCGAGAACGAGCTCCTCGCAAAGACCTTTAAGGACGTTGCCCCCTCAAAGAGCCTCATCTTCAAGGTTATCGGCGTTAACGACAAGGGACAGGTCGTCAAGTGGATTAGCGACGGCGGCGACAACTTCATCATAAAGGTTACAGAGAAAACCGACGTTACGATTACTCTCAATCCCGACACCGACGAGGTTGCAATCAGCGGCGAGAACGTCGAGGTTATCGACGAGTTTGTTCCTGAGTACTTTGTTGTTGCGGGCAACAACAAGTCTGACCAGAACTTCCTCCACGGAATCAACTGGGACGCCACGGCTGATGTCAACAGAATGACCTCTGAGGACGGCAAGGTGTTCAAAATCACATTCACCGACGTTGCGCGCGACGACGACTATACATTCAAGTTTGCCGCAAACGGCTCATGGGCTGTTAACTTCGGCGATCCTCAGGCTGCCGAGCCCGACGGTTCGGCTGAGTGGGAGGGCAAGAACATCGTGTTTGATGTTCTCTATGACCATGCCGACGTAACAATCACTCTTGACCTCAGCGCGTTTGATTACAGTACAAAGCGCGGCGCTGTCTATACAATTGAGCAGGTTGACAAGAGCGCTCCCACGGTTGCTCCGACAGAGGCTCCCAAGACTGACATCAGCACATGGAATGTCATCGGCATCAATAGCAAGACGTACACCGGCAAGGCTATCACGCAGAACTTCGCCGTAATCAACGGCACGGTTGCCGCAACCTTCACCGCCACATATAAGAACAACAAGAACGCCGGCGTTGCGACTGTCACAATCAAGGGCAGCGGCGACTTCACCGGAACAATAACAAAGAAGTTCAGAATCAACAAGGCATCTCAGCAAATCTCGCTAAAGGGCTCGACAAAGGCCGTCAAGGCATCCAAGCTCAAAAAGGCGAAGATTGCTCTCAAAAAGACTGTTACAGTCAAGAAAACCAAGGGTAAGCTTATCTATACCAAGGTTGAGAAGGGCTCATCAAAGTTCCTCTCAATCAGCAAGAAGGGCGTGCTCACTGTCAGAAAGGGCAGCTACAAGAAGGGCGCCGTACTCAAGCTCAAGGTCAAGGTTACCGCAGGCGAGACATCAAACTACAAAAAGGTCGCAAAAACCGTCACCGTCAAGGTTAAGATTAAATAAACCATCGAGCAGACCCCACCCGGGTCTGCTCGCTTTTTTGAAACCGGGATTTATATTAATTTGAAATTAGCAATTAGCATTGTGCAATTAAGGTGGCAACAAGTTGTAAGCAGTAAGTTGTAAGTGGTAAGTTAATGTCGTGCAGACAGATTGCGCGATACTTACGTTTAGTGCCCGACAGAGTTTTTATGCTTGCTGCGCAAGCAGCATTTAAATCCGGTCGGCTATACGACGTTGTTTTCCTATTCAGCCTATCTACTCGACCGCAACTTACAACTTTTCACTTACAACTTACAACTTAAAGGGCGTTTGATAGGAGCAGTTATCACAGCCCAAACCAAACCTTTGATAGGAGCACTCAAGTAACAGGGTAGAGATTGGCAGCCGGGGCTCCCGGACAGGGTAGAGATATAAAACTATAAAAATATGTATTTCATTCGTCTAATATAGTGAAAGGGGGTTAGTATGAAGGACAAAACCATGGTTGAGTTCGAGAAAATCTATCTCGAGCAAAGAGAAAAAATCTTCCGCGTCTGCGCTGTTATACTCAGGGATAACGGACTTGCCGAGGACGCCATGCAGGAAACGTTCTACAAGGCTCTGCGCCGTTACGGCAGATTCCGCGGCAAATCGAATGTCCGGACATGGCTCACAAGCATTGCCGTTAACGAGTGCCGCGACAGACTGAGGAAGAAATCTTCATATGAAACCCCAAGTGAAGATGTCGACATCCTTTCATATAATCAAGATAATATTGACAGCAGGCTCAGCGTGGCTGAGGCGGTCAGGTCGCTGCCGGAACAGCTCAGAGAGGTTGTGGTGCTCTATTATTATCAGGAGTTCACCCACAAGGAAATTGCCGAAATTCTCGGACTTTCGGTTCCGAACGTAGCCTACCGTCTGAGAACCGCCAAGTTAAAGCTCAGGGATTTTCTCGGGGAGGATGATTATGAATAAGATAAAAGCTCAGCTCGATATGAGCTTTCGCGATTATGAGCTCACGCGGAGCTTTGACGAGCTGTTAACTCGATACAAAAAGCGGCGCAGGAATATCCGTATGCTCTCGGCACTTTGCGTTGTCGCCGTGATTGCCGGACTATCCGGCGGCGTTTTAGGGATTTTGGGCATATACGCGCCAAAGCTCGGGCTGACGGCATATGCTGTTGACATTGGGAATAACAGTAACGGCAGCTCACCGCAAATCGTTGCCGATTCCGACGGCGTGAGGCTTTTGCACAGGACTGTATATTACAACTCAAAGGGAAAGGAGCTTACCGACGGCTCAAGCTCAAAAATCTCGTTCAGCCGCGCGGTAATTTCTCCTTCACCTATTGAGTTTCAAGTCACGGGCGACGACGTTGTGACCTACACCGTGAGGTGCGGCGAGAACGGTTCCGTCTATAACTCAAAGTCGGAGAATATCAGCGGAAAGGCTCAAAGCTATAAGAACAGAAAAAGCTTCAGTTGGCTGCCGAACTGCAAAAAGCTTTCCTCCGCACTGAGCACGGATATTACAAAAATTCCGTCAACCCTCGTGAATGACCGCGTTACAACCGCGGAGCTCGGTTCAATGCTCCGAACAGCCGCCGATTATACCGGTTACTTCGGCGACACGCTGAAAATCTCCGCGACCTGTAAAGACGGCTCCGAGGATTCGCTCACGGTGAGGATTACGCTGGACGAAAAGGGCAGATACTATATTTCAACAGAGAGGTAAGCTATGAAAAGAATCGTTTCTATCATTTTGGCGACGGCGCTTGCGCTGGGGATTTGCGTTCCGGCTTCGGCGGCGACAATCGGAGATGAGAAGTACAATATCTATTCCGACAACTACTATAATTTGAGCTATGATATGTATCTCGATTATCTGAAAACTCTCCGCGAACAGCGCGGAACGCTCTATTCCGCCGAGGAGCTGGGAGAGGTTTACGACACAATATCGTATTATATCGCCAACCGCAACAACATAGAAACGAACAGCAAGGCTCTTGAGGTGCTTCTTAACGGTCTGATGTTTGTGGGAATCCGCGCCGACGAGACCTACAACTGCGTCGAGGTTATCGCGAAGGATATGAGCCCAAAGGCGGCGGAGATTTTCAGTGAATATATCTGCGACAGCGACGCGGTTGTGCTTTGGAACGTCAGCTACAACGCCGCGCCGACCTATAACGAGGATCTTGATGTCAAGCCCTCGCAGAAGCTGAAAGCTCCGATTAAGCTAAAGCCCGGCGCGACCTACTCAATCCCTATCGCGAACAAAAGCAAGGTGCAGCTCTGGAAGAGCACTGACGCTAAAGTTGCCTCGGTATCGGGCGGCAAGATAACAGCCCGCAAAAAGGGCTCCGCGAGCATTACGGCAGTCTACGGCACCGCGGTTGAAGTCAGCTTCGGATGTGATGTGACAGCCAGCCCCAAGCTGACCGTCGGCGGCAAGAAGGTAACGTCGATTTCCGTTAAGAAGGGCAAGACAAAGTCCGTTAAGCTAAGCGGTAAAGCCGCCGCAATCAGCAATGTCTACACAAACACCAAAAAGGCGAAATTCACCTCGGCAAAGTCCGCGTCTCTGCTGAAAGTTAAAGGGCTCAAAAAGGGCACAACAACCCTGAAAGTCAAGGTGAACAATTCGGTGACGTTGAAGCTCAAGGTCAGGGTGATGAGTTAATGCGTAATTCGTAATGCGTAATGCGTAATTAAAGGTCGGGCAGACAGATTG
>CAMHHL010000016.1 GCA_946184925.1 uncultured Clostridia bacterium
AAATGAGCGTTACCGAGCTTGCCGAAAAGGTGGGAATAACGCTCACAAATATATCAATTCTTAAAACAGGCAAAGCGAAAGCTGTAAAATTTACAACGCTTGCCAAAATATGCGAGGCATTAGATTGCCAACCGGGGGACATTTTTGAATATGTGTCCGGTGATGTTTAATAGATACAAAATATAGTGTAAAAATGAAAAAATACATTCTACCGATTTTTTTGTTATTTTCCATCTTTTTTATGAACTCCTGTTCTTATATGGGCTTAATACCTCACGGTGATCCTCACGGTGATATTGTTATAAATGTTATAACGGCAAAGGAGACTAATGAATGGGAAGAAAAAAACGAATCAGATAAGAAATACTATGCCATTTACAGTAACGGCATTTATCAAGAAACAGATAAATTCAAAGCTGATGATGTTAACATATACCATGTTGATCCTCATGAAACATTTTTAACTGAAATAGTTGGAAACAGGATAGTAAACACAGTCGTTAAGCCGACCGTAACGGATAATAACAATAATCTTATAACTCCCGATGATAATATGATTAATATTATTAACGCCACAGCAAATTCAATAGAGCATGATATTTGGAAATTTGAAATATTCAAAGACAATAATAAATATTTTGCGTTTATTTGGCTTAATGTTAATTGGTGTTCACCGTGTGAATTGTACGAATACGACATAGATAAAAAATCCATACATCAGCTTTGCGAATGGGATGAAATAGATATAGTAGGAATCTCTGTTCCGGATAGCATAAATAATTTTTCTTCGGATAAATAATTAAGTCCGTTATGAACACTCCGACCACGAAAGAACGTCACCGTTGATATAAAATCAGCGGTGACGTTTTGCTATATTATTTTACTTTTATCTTAATTGTTTTGACAACCTTTTGTGATTTGTAATTGTTGTTTCCTTTTGCGGTTACGGTAATTTTCACCTTATAGGTCTTGCCTTTCTTTAAGCCTTTGGCGACGGTCATTGTGCCGCTCTTAACGGTAACTTTTTTGTTGTTGGTCTTATAAGTAACAGAGCCCTGAGCCTTGCTGACCACAACAGCCTTCTTGATGGTTGTCTTTGCTTTTGCTTTTGCGGTCGCGGATTTCTTGTAGCCAAGTGTCATCGGGTTAGCGGCTTTGTTAATCTTAAATGTCTTATTAACCGAACCCTCGTAATCGCCCTTGCCTGTGATTGTCATTGTGGCTGTGCCCGCGTTCTTGTTGTTCTTGTAGCTTACGGTATAGTCTTTGCCGCTATTTAAGGTCTTTGTGCCGTCCTTGACGGTGATAACCTGAGTCTGAGCCTTGCCGCTGTAGGTTTTGGCTTTGATGCCCGTTACCTTTGCGTTTTTGATTGTTTTGCTGTCAATAAGGAATCGGTATTCGACGTAGATTTCCTTTGCCGCGTCCTCGCCTTCCCATTCGAATGCGTATTCATCGCTTCCGTTTACCCTTGCGTCAACGGTTGAAACTACAGAAACATCCGCGTTATTTACGTAGGCGAATTCATATCCGTCCGCAGCGGTGAGCTTTACGGTAAAGCTGTATGTTTTGCCAAGCACAAACTCCTCGCCCGCTTTGAAGGACAATTCGTCGGTTTCGTTGAACCACTCCGCAAACTCGAGGGTATATCTTTCGTCTGTGTCACAGCTGAATTCAGCCTTGTCGCCCGCGGCGAATTTGGGAACGCCCGTGATATCTACGCACTGAATAAGCTTTGAATACAAAGTTGAAAAGTTGTTGTCCTTAGCGTATTGGTCGCCGATGGAATTTTTCGCGGCATAAACGGTAAAGTCGCTCATGGGAAGATAAATATTATTTTTGTCATAATAGAATCCGAACGCGCGCTCTCCGATTGACTTTACCTCGGAGGGAATATAAACATAACGCAGCGGGCAGCCTTCAAAGGCATACATCTCGATCGAGGCTTTCAGACCGTCGGGCAGAATTACTTGAGAAAGGGAGGTGCAATTGCCAAAGGCGCTCTGCCCTATGTATGTTACGCTTTTGGGGACAATCACGCTGCCTCCTAAGGGCGACATGGTAAACGCAAAATCGCCTATTGTTTTGAGGTTTTTGGGCAGGGTGATTCCGAGGAGGTTTTCGCAATCCTCAAAGGCGTGCTCGCCGATAGTTTCAAGGCTGTCGGGCAGATAAACATGCTCCAGACCGTATAAAAATCCGAACGCGTTTTCGCCGATAGTCTTTATGCCGTCTTCGATGTAAACGCACTCGATGTCGTATTTCTCATCCCAGTTATCCCACGGGTATATAGTATTATAGTTTTCGGGATTAATTTCGGGAGCGATGTTTGTTCCGTTTTTGATTACGAGCTTACGGCTGCTCTCGTAAAAGGCGTAGTCGCAGTCGCCGACCGTACCCTCGTATTTCGGGGACTCTGCTTTCTCAGCCGAGACGGTTATAACCGTAAACAAGCTCACAAGCATAAGCAGAGCGAGAATAATGCTGATTGATTTTTTCATAAGATTTCCTCCTTATATTCTTATATTTATTGTATAAAAAATATATATTATTTGTCAATAGACTCAAAGGTTTTTATGCAGTGTTCTCTATTAGCTGACCGCACTTATGAAAAAACGTATCTTACTCTCAAAAAACGTATTTTTTGCTTTATTAGTTGACCACAGTTGATTTTCGAAAATTTCATTGTATCAAAATTGACGTACAAACCCAGTATGAGTGTTCATAACGGATTTAAGGCAACACCGCACAATTCAAGGCGCACGGCTTGCTTGAATATTATTCCGTCAGCTTGCCCAAAAAATCTCGGCAAGGCGTCAGCCTTACCTTGATTTATTTGTACAACCTGACGAAAAATCTTGCTGCGCAATCCGCACACCTGAATTATGCGGTATTGCCTTAAGTTATGGACACTCATTCTTTTTCGGTCTGTATTCCGGAGTTTGCCGTACAAATTCCCTGCTCGCTATAACATAAGACAATTTAAGAAATTGACATTAAGGTATATTCTTGATATAATTTTTTTAGAAAAAACTTCGAGGTGAATGCAGTGAAAAATAATAAAACATTCTTTTCAGTTTTAATTGCGATATTATTTATCTTTTTGTTTCCGATAACAGCGTCTGCAAATTCATCATGGCATTGGGTTTCTTCAAAACGTCCTCTGGATTTGTTGCCTATCGTAATAATCTTGACGCTGATAATAGAGATTGTTTTAATCAATTATTTGGCAAAAGTTAAAGACCTAAAACGTGTAATACCTGTCGTTTCGTTGGCAAATTTGGCTTCTTTTTTGGTGCCGTATATATGGCTGGGGATTTCCCCTGATAACGTATATTCTTCTTATACTTCCGAAAATGGTATATTTTATGCAATCAATTATACAGTAACCGCTACACCAACGTTTACAGTTTCGCTTTTCTATTTATTTATAACACTGTTTGTTGAATTTCCTATTGTATATCTGTTTTTGCGAAAGAAGACTTCTAATAAAAAGGTTTTAATTGCGGTTATTATTGCTGCTAATGTTTTAACTACCGCAATGACCTTTGCTGTTGAACGTATTTTTTGTCACGGAAAATGGTAAGTAAATAACAATCCGTTATGAACACTCGCACCATATTTTAAGGGAGTACCACTCGGTACTCCCTTAAATTATTTGTTCAATTTATTGCTGCTTTTATGAACTCCGAAAAGAGCGGATGCGGCTTGTTCGGGCGTGACTTGAACTCGGGGTGATATTGCACGCCTACATAGAACGGCTTGTCGCTGAGCTCGACGGTTTCAACCAGCCTGCCGTCCGGCGACATTCCCGAGAGTGTGAGCCCGGCGTTCTCAAGCTGTTCTCTGAAATCATTGTTGAACTCATAGCGGTGCCGGTGGCGCTCGCTGATTTTGGTTTTGCCGTATGCCCTGTGCATGGTGGTGCCTTCCTTTATAACGCAGGGATAAGCTCCCAGGCGGAGCGTGCCGCCCTTGTCGGTTGAGTCGCTCTGGTCGGGCAGAAAGTCAATGACCCTCGGAACGTTCCTGTCAAACTCGCCGGAATTTGCCTTTTCAATTCCGGCAACATTCCTCGCGTATTCAATAACGGCGATCTGCATTCCGAGGCAAATTCCGAAGTAGGGCACGTTATTCTCGCGGGCGTACCTTGCCGAGAGAATCATTCCTTCGATTCCGCGATGCCCGAAACCGCCGGGAACAATGATTCCGTCAAGCCCGGAGAGAGCTTCGCCGACGTTTTCCGCATTAATTTTTTCGGAATCGATCCAGCTTATGTCAACCTCGGCGTCGAGATAATATCCGGCGTGTCGAAGCGCCTCGGCAACGCTGAGATAGGCGTCGTGCAGCTCTACATACTTGCCGACAAGACCGATTCTGACAGTTTTCTCCCGCGTTTTTATGCGTTCAATCATGTGCTCCCAATCAGCAAGGTCGGGCTTGTGAGACTTCAGGTTGAGCTCACGGCAGACAATGTCGGAGATGTGTGCTTTCTCGAGCATCAGCGGAGCCTCATAAAGTACCGGAAGAGTGAGGTTCTCGATGACGCAGTCGGGCCAGACGTTGCAGAAGCCGGCAATCTTGTCAAAAATTGACCTGTCGGTTATCGGCTCGTCGGTTCTGAGAATGATAATATCCGGCGATACGCCGAGCCCCTGGAGCTCCTTGACGGAATGCTGAGTCGGCTTGCTCTTGTGCTCGCCCGACGCCTTCAGATACGGTACCAGCGTCACATGAATATATAGCCTGTTATCCTCGCCGACCTCGTGACCAACCTGACGAATCGCTTCGATAAACGGCTGGCTCTCGATGTCGCCGATTGTGCCGCCGATTTCGGTGATGACAACGTCGGCGTCGGTCTTTTTGCCGACGGAATAGATAAAGCGCTTGATCTCGTCCGTAATGTGCGGAATGACCTGAACGGTCTTGCCGAGATACTCTCCGCGGCGCTCCTTGCTGAGCACGTTTGAATAGACCTTGCCTGTTGTCAGGTTTGAGTACTTGTTCAAATCCTCGTCGATGAAGCGCTCGTAGTGACCGAGGTCAAGGTCGGTCTCGGCGCCGTCCTCGGTGACATATACCTCGCCGTGCTGGTAGGGGCTCATTGTGCCCGGGTCAACGTTGATGTAAGGGTCGAGCTTCTGAGCCGCAACCTTGAGCCCTCTCGCTTTCAGAAGCCGTCCGAGCGACGCGGCTGTGATGCCCTTGCCGAGCCCGGAGACCACTCCGCCTGTTACGAAAATATATTTTGTCATAAATCCGTATCCTCCTTATAAATTCGTATAGCCCATCAGGCTTTCATCAACCTCGCGCGCGCAATCTCTGCCGTCGCGGATTGCGCGTACAACAAGCGACTGTCCGCTGTGCATATCTCCTGCGGTAAAGACGTTTTCTATGTTCGTCTTATGCGTGCCGTTTTGTCCCGAGACATTCGTTCTGCCGTCGAGCTCCACGCCGAAGGCAGAGGTTACATAGCTCTCGCTTCCGAGGAAGCCTGCCGCGATGAGCGCAAGCTCGGCTTTGACCTCGTATTCGGAGCCTTCAATTTCTTTCATATTCATTCTGCCTGTTTTTTTGTCCTTTTCAAAGCAAAGCTTTACCAGAACGGCGCCGCTCAGATTTCCTTTTTCGTCCTTCAAAAACCTTTTGACGGTTGTTTGATATTCGCGCGGATCCTTGCCGAACAGCGCGATTGCTTCCTCCTGACCGTAGTCGGTTTTCAGAACTCTCGGCCATTGCGGCCACGGGTTATTTTCGGCGCGTGTTTCGGGCGGCTTGGGCATCATTTCAAGCTGAACGACGCTTTTCGCTCCGTGGCGGATAGCCGTACCTACGCAGTCGTTGCCCGTGTCGCCGCCGCCGATTACAAGAACGTTCCTGTCCTTTGCGCTGATGAAGGTTCCTTCCTTCAAGCCGTTGTCAAGGAGCGACCTCGTGGTTGATTTCAAAAAGTCAACGGCAAAATATATGCCGTCGGCTTCACGCCCCTCAGCCTTGATGTTGCGCGGATTTGACGCGCCGCAGCATAGAATTATGCGGTCAAAGCTGCTTTTTAGTTCTTTGAAAGAAATATCCTTCCCGACGTTTACATTGGTTTTGAATTCAACGCCTTCTTCCTTCATGATATCGATCCGGCGTTTTATAACGCTTTTGTCGAGCTTCATATTCGGAATACCGTACATCAGCAGTCCGCCGGGGCGGTCGCTGCGCTCGAAAACGGTGACACTGTGACCGCGGTGGTTGAGCTGATCCGCCGCCGCAAGCCCCGAAGGCCCCGAGCCGATTACGGCAACGCGCTTTCCGGTGCGGTTTTTGGGCGGTTCAGCCTTTGCCCAGCCGTTTTCATAAGCGCTTTCAACAATGGCGTATTCATTATTCCGAACCGTTACGGCGTCGCCGTTAGCGGAGCAGGTGCAAGCCTTTTCGCATAGGGCAGGGCAAACTCTTGACGTAAATTCGGGGAAATTGTTGGTCAGTCTGAGCCTTTTGTAGGCTTCTTCCGGTGAATTCCTGTAAAGCAAATCGTTCCACTCGGGGATAAGGTTGTTGAGCGGACAGCCGCTTATCATTCCTCCGATATTCATTCCGGACTGGCAGAACGGAACGCCGCATTCCATGCATCGCGCCGCCTGGCTTCTGCGCTCCTCCGGAGATAAGCAGGAGTGAAATTCGTTGAAATTGCGTATTCTTTCTTCCGCGGAGAACGCGCTGTTTTCCCTGCGCTCAAATTCTAAAAATCCTGTCGGCTTACCCATTATTTCTCCTCCTTTACAAGCGCGTAGAACGCCTTGATTCCTGCCTGTTCATCATCAAGCCCCTTAGCCTTGCCTCTTGCGATTTCTTCCGTGATTCGCTTGTAATCGCGTGGGATTATTTTTTTGAACAACGGCAGGAAGCTTTCAAATTCGGCGAGGATTCGCTTGCCTTTTTGTGAGCCTGTTTCCTTTACGTGCTCGCCGATGAGCGCCTTCAGCGCGTCGATATCCGCTTTGTCGGTGAGCTCTGAGCATTCGACCAGCTCCTTGTTAAGTCTTTGATAAAGGTGATGGTGCTCGTCAAGCACATACGCAACACCGCCCGACATACCGGCGGCAAAATTCTTGCCTGTTCGCCCGAGCACAACGACGCAGCCGCCTGTCATATACTCGCAGCCGTGGTCGCCGACGCCCTCGACAACAGCGGTCGCGCCCGAGTTGCGGACGCAGAAGCGCTCGCCTGCAACGCCGTTGATAAACGCCTTGCCGCTTGTGGCGCCGTACAGCGCGACGTTGCCGATGATGATATTATCCTCGGCGTTAAAGCCCGAGTTCTCAGGCGGATAAACTACAAGCTTGCCGCCCGAAAGCCCCTTGCCGAAATAATCGTTGCTGTCGCCCGAGAGCTCAAGCGTCAGACCCTTGGGAATGAACGCGCCGAAGCTCTGTCCGCCCGAGCCGCTGCACTTCACCTTGTACGTGTCCTCGCTCAGAGAATTGCCGTATTTTTTCGTGAGCTCCGAGCCGAACGCGGTGCCGAGCGAGCGGTCGGTGTTTTTTACATCTGTTTCAATCGTCCTATTATTTTCGGTGAGCTTTCTGATAAGAAGCTTCTCGTCAACAGTTTCGCCGAGCTTAAAATCATAGAGCTTTTTGTTGTGATACTCTTGCTTTTCGTACACGTCGTCACAATCAAGTATCGCAGACAAATCGAGCTTTTTCTCCCTATCGGACAGATTTTTCCTCTGCCTGAGCAAGTCAACTCTGCCGACGAGCTCATCAAGCGAGCGAACGCCCAGCCTTGACATGTATTCTCTCAGCTCTTGCGCGATAAAGCGCATAAAATTCACTACATATCCGGGCTTGCCCGTGAAGCGTTTTCTGAGCTCCGGGTTCTGTGTAGCGACGCCGAACGGACAGGTGTCGAGATTGCAAACACGCATCATCGCGCAGCCGAGGGTTACGAGCGGCGCGGTAGCAAAGCCGAATTCCTCAGCGCCGAGAATAGCGGCAATCGTGACGTCGCGTCCGGTCATGAGCTTGCCGTCGGTTTCGATTACGACCTTATTGCGCAAGCCGTTTTGGATAAGCGTGCGGTGAGCCTCGGCGAGCCCGAGCTCCCACGGAAGTCCGGCGTTGTATATTGAGCTCCTCGGGGCGGCGCCTGTTCCGCCGTCGCAGCCCGAAATCAGGATTACACCGGCGCCGGCTTTCGCCACGCCTGCCGCGACTGTTCCCACTCCGCACTCGCTCACGAGCTTGACGGAGATTCGCGCGCTTTTGTTGGCGTTCTTCAAATCGTAAATCAGTTGAGCCAAATCCTCAATTGAGTAGATGTCGTGATGGGGAGGAGGAGAGATGAGCGATACGCCCGGGGTTGAATGTCTGGTTTTCGCAATCCACGGATAGACCTTGTTGCCCGGAAGATGTCCGCCCTCGCCGGGCTTTGCGCCCTGCGCCATTTTAATCTGGATTTCGTCGGCGGAGTTCAGGTATTCGCTCGTCACTCCGAATCGTCCCGACGCAACCTGCTTGATTGCAGAACAACGATTGCTCCCGGTGCCCTTTGTCGCAAGGCGCTCCGGGCTCTCGCCGCCCTCGCCGGAGTTCGACTTGCCGTGAAGCGCATTCATCGCGAGAGCGAGCGCCTCGTGAGCCTCCTGCGAGATTGAACCGTATGACATCGCGCCTGTCTTGAAGCGCTTTACAATTTCGTCAACACTCTCAACCTCATCAAGCGGAACGGGATTTTCGGGATAATTAAAATCGAGCAAGCCGCGGATATTGACCGCGCCGAGCTCCTCGTCAATCATTTTTGTGTACTGCTTGAAAAGCTCGTAGTCGCCTGCGCGCGTCGCCGCCTGCAAGGTGTGAATGGTTCTCGGGTTATAGAGATGTTCCTCCCTGCCGCTGCGGAATTTGTGACTTCCGCGCGAAACAAGCTCCGCGCTTGTTTCGAGACCCAGCGGGTCAAACGCCGAGGTGTGGAGAGCGTCAACGCCGCGTTCTATGTCGTCGAGCGTGATGCCGCCTATGCGGCTCACGGTTCCGGTGAAATATTCGTCGATAACCTGACGGCTTATGCCGATTGCCTCAAAGTTCTGAGAACCGAGATATGACTGCAGCGTTGAGATTCCCATTTTTGAGGCGATTTTTACGATGCCGTGCAAGACAGCTTCGTTGTAATCGCTGACCGCGGCGTAAAAATCCTTGTCGAGCAAATCCTTGTGAATCAGCTCGCGGATTGTTTCTTGAACGAGATACGGATTAACCGCCGTTGCGCCGTATCCGAGCAGCGCGGCAAAATGATGAACCTCGCGCGGCTCTGCGCTTTCAAGAACAATCGAGAGCGAGGTGCGTTTTTTTGTTACAACAAGGTGGCGGTGGAGCGCCGAAACAGCAAGCAGCGACGGAATTGCAAGGTGGTTCTCGTCAACTCCGCGGTCTGAGAGAATGAGAATATTAGCGCCGTCGCTCACCGCCTTGTCAGCCTCAACAAAGAGCCTGCTCAGAGCCTTTTTCAAGCGCGTGTTCTTATAATAAAGTATCGGAATTACAGCGACCTTGAAGCCGCTTTCATGCATGCTTTTCAGCTTTAGAATATCGGTTGAGGACAGAATCGGGTTGTTCACCCTGATGACCTTGCAGTTTTCGGGCTTTTCCTCGAGAATATTTCCCGAATTGCCGAGGTAAACCGTGGTTGAGATGACAATCTCCTCGCGGATCGCGTCAATCGGCGGATTTGTTACCTGAGCGAAAAGCTGCTTAAAATAATTGAAAAGCGGCTGATATTCTCTCGAGAGCGGCGGAATCGGGCTGTCCGTGCCCATTGAGGCTATTTGCTCCGAGCCGTTCTTCGCCATCGGCAGGATTGAGGTCATTACGTCCTCATAGGAATATCCGAACGCCTTTTGGAGCCTCTTGCGTTCATCGCCGTGGTGCTCCTCGACCTTGAGGTTGGGGATTTTTAAGTCCTTTAGCTTGACGAGATTTCCGTCGAGCCATTCGCCGTAGGGCTGCATTGAGGCGAAGCGCGTTTTCAGCGTGTCGTCGTCAACGAGCTCGCCCTTTACGGTGTCTACCAAAAGCATTTTTCCGGGGCGCAGTCTGTCCTTTGCCTTAACCCTCTCGGGCGCAATCGGGAGCGCGCCGACCTCGGAGGAGAGGATAAGACAGTCGTCATCGGTGATATAATAGCGTGACGGTCTGAGCCCGTTGCGGTCAAGCACAGCGCCCATAATATCGCCGTCTGAAAACAGGATGGACGCCGGACCGTCCCACGGCTCCATCATGGTAGCGTAATACTGATAAAAATCCTTCTTCTTGCGCGACATTGTGCCGTTTTTGTCCCACGGCTCCGGGATTGTAATCATGACTGCAAGCGGCAGCTCCATACCGCTCATCACAAGGAATTCGAGCGTGTTGTCGAGCATTGCGGAATCCGAGCCCTCGGCGTTGACTACGGGGATAACCTTGTCCAAATCGCCTTTCAGGTGCTCGCTGCGCATGTTTTCCTCACGCGCAAGCATTTTGTCGGCGTTGCCCTTTATTGTGTTAATCTCGCCGTTGTGAACTATCATTCGGTTCGGGTGAGCGCGTTCCCAGCTGGGGTTTGTGTTCGTCGAGAACCGCGAGTGAACCAGCGCGATCGCGCTCTGAAAATCGTCGTCCTGCAAATCGGTGAAGAAGTTGCGCAAATCGCCGACGAGAAACATTCCTTTATATACAATTGTCCTTGATGAGAGCGAAACAACGTATGTGTCCTCGTTGCTCTGCTCGAAAACCCTGCGCGCGACATACAGCCTGCGGTCGAACTCCAAGCCCTTCTTCACGCCGTCGGGACGCGCGATGAAGCACTGCTGAATATCCGGCATACAATCGAGAGCGCGTTTGCCGATAGCGTCGGGATTGTGCGGAACACTTCTCCAGCCGAGAACATTCAAGCCTTCCTTCCCGGCGATGATCTCGAACATCTTCCTCGCCTGATTGCGGAGCAGCTCATTCTGAGGGAAGAAGAACATTCCCACTGCATAGTCGCGCTCAGCGCCGAGCTTTATGCCGATTTCGGCGGCAGCCTTTTTAAAGAAAGAATGCGAAATCTGGAGAAGAATTCCCACGCCGTCGCCTGTTTTTCCCTCGGCGTCCTTGCCGGCGCGGTGCTCCAGCGTCTCAACAATTGTGAGGGCGTTTTCAACCGTCTCGTGACTTTTGACGCCTTTGATATTAACAACCGCGCCGATTCCGCAGTTGTCGTGCTCAAATTGCGGAGAATACAAGCTGTTATTAGGTTTCCTGTTCATTCCAATCATCCTTTCGGGCAATTTTATGTCGTTAATTATACAACCGCGTTGCACGCTTGTCAATAGAAAATTGCATATTTTACAATCACAACTTTCAAAATTAACGATATTTAAGGCTAAAGCAGAAAATAAATCATAAAATAATGCAAGAAAAATAAATAATGTTGCAATTTCGTATTGACAAACATATCATTCTGTTATATACTCATATCATAGTCCGGGCGTGCGCCGTGAGTTGTGCGTTTGCGCCTGAAAATGATTTTCGGAGGATAAATATGTGTGGTATAGTAGGTTATGTCGGGCCGCGCGACTGCTCTGACGTGCTCGTGTCGGCGCTGACAAAGCTTGAGTACAGAGGATATGATTCGGCAGGAATCGCCGTCTTTGAGAACGGCAAAATCGAGGTCGCAAAGTCCAAAGGTCGGCTTTCGGACCTTGTTGAGAAGATGAAGAAGGAAGGCAGGCCGCTCGGTCACGCCGGAATCGGTCATACTCGCTGGGCTACCCACGGCGAGCCGTCGGACGTCAACTCTCATCCGCATTCGGGCAGAAGGGTTACAATCGTCCACAACGGTATTATTGAAAACTATAAGGAGATAAAGCAATTCCTTATTGAAAACGAGCGCACCGAGTTCCTCAGCGACACCGACACCGAGGTTGTCGCTCAGCTGCTCGACTTTTACTATGACGGAAATCCCGTCAGATGCATCCGCAAGGTTCTGCATGAAATCCGCGGTTCGTTCGCGCTCGGAATAGTTTTTGCCGACCGCCCGGAGACTGTCTACGCGGTGAGATGCGAATCTCCGCTGATTGTCGGTCAGGGAATGGGGGAGGCTTTCATCGCGTCCGACGTTCCGGCAATCATAAAATATACCAAGGATTATTATCTGCTCGAGTACGGCGAGATCGCGGTGCTCAAAAACGGCTCCGCCACCTTCTGCGACTTTCACGGCAGAATGGTTGAGAAGGAACTCAAAACCGCCGACTTTGACGAGGACAGCGCCGAAAAGGGCGGCTTTGAGCATTTTATGATAAAGGAAATCCACGAGCAGCCTACAGCCGTAAAGACCACAATCACTCCGCGAATCGAGAACGGCTTGCCCGACCTTTCGGAGTGCGGAATAACTCCGGAAGCGCTCAGGGGCTTCAACAATATATTTATTGTCGCCTGCGGCACGGCTATGCACGCCGGCATGGTCGGAAAGTATGTCATCGAAAAGCTGGCACGTGTTTCTGTCACCGTTGACATCGCCTCGGAGTTCCGCTATCGCGATCCGCTCATTGACAAAAACGACCTTGTTATCATCATCAGCCAGTCCGGCGAGACCGCCGATTCGAAAGCGGTTCTCAATCTCGTAAAGGGAACAGGCGCAAAAACTCTGGCTATTGTGAACGTCAAGGGCAGCTCAATCGCGCGCGAGGCAGATATGGTAATCTACACCCACGCAGGTCCCGAGATTGCCGTCGCTTCGACAAAGGCGTATATGGTTCAGCTCGCGGTTATGTATCTGCTGGCGTTCGAGATGGCGTTCGCGAAGGGCAGAATTGACGAAGCGGAATGCAGAAGGCTCACGGGCGAGCTCGTGAAAATGCCTGACATTATCGGAAAAGCGATTGACGAGCTTGTTGACGACTGTCAGTACATCTCGACAAAGCTGATTACCGCCGACAGCCTTTTGTACATCGGCAGAGGGCTTGACTACGCGCTCTCCATGGAGGGCTCGCTGAAGCTGAAGGAAATCTCCTACATCCACTCCGAGAGCTACGCCGCAGGAGAGCTCAAGCACGGAACAATCTCGCTGATTACAGACGGAATGCCCGTTATTGCCGTCGCTACTCAGAACTCACTCCTCGAGAAAACCGTCAGCAATATTAAGGAGGTCAAGGCGAGGGGAGCGATGACGATTGTAATCTGCGACGAGCACGCCGAGATTGACAAGGACGCCGCGGACTACACCATCCGCGTTCCGCGCATTAACGAAACGCTCATGCCTATGGTCGCGACAGTACCGATGCAGCTGCTCGCGTACTACACCTCGGTCAACAAGGGCAACGACGTTGACAAACCGCGTAACCTCGCAAAGTCGGTTACAGTTGAATAACAGCCTGAAATAACTCTCATATATGCAAAAGGTCGTCTCGTTACAGAGGCGGCTTTTTGCTTTTTTGCTTTATAGCAAATTGCAAAATTACAGTCTTATAAATTCATTATTTCTTTGTTTTGAGGTCAATTGTACTCACGATTATTTAATTTTTGCAAGTTTTTTAAAAAATATTGCAAAAACCACTTGACAAATGATTTTGGTTAGTGTATACTTACACCATCGACAGCAAGGGCGCTGTAAACTCGGAAACGGGTTTATGGCGCCCTTGCCGTTTATTCTTTATAAGGAGCGATGATTATGACAAACACAGCAGAACTTTTCGGAATCAACGTATTCAACGACAGAAAAATGCGGGAAAGGCTGCCGAAGGCAACCTACAGAGCTCTCAAAAAGACGATTGAAAACGGCGAAGCTCTTGACCTCAGCGTTGCGAACGTGGTCGCCAACGCGATGAAGGATTGGGCGGTCGAGAACGGCTGCACACACTACACCCATTGGTTCCAGCCGATGACAGGCGTAACAGCCGAGAAGCACGACAGCTTCATCTCTCCCGGCGGCGACGGCGAGGTTATTATGGAGTTTTCCGGCAAGGAGCTCATCAAGGGCGAGCCCGACGCGTCGTCCTTCCCCTCGGGCGGAATCCGCGCTACCTTTGAAGCGAGAGGATATACAACATGGGACCCGACCTCACCGGCGTTCATCAGAGAGCGGACGCTGTATATTCCGACAGCTTTCTGCTCGTATACAGGCGAGGTTCTGGACAAGAAAACTCCGCTGCTTCGCTCGATGGAAAAGCTCAGCGCCGAGGCTGTCAGAATCCTTCGCCTTCTCGGCAAAAACGATGTCAACCGCGTGACGACAACAGTCGGCCCCGAGCAGGAGTATTTCCTTATTGACAGGGAAATGTACGACAGTCGTCCCGACCTGATTTATACAGGCAGAACGCTCTTCGGCGCGATGGCTCCGAAGGGACAGGAGCTTGACGACCACTATTTCGGCTCAATCAAGACAAGGGTTGCGGCGTATATGCATGAGCTTGACGAGGAGCTCTGGAAGCTCGGAGTTTACGCAAAAACAAAGCACAATGAGGTTGCTCCCTCGCAACATGAGCTTGCGCCGATTTTTACAACCTCAAATATCGCCACCGACCACAACGAGCTCACCATGGAGGTTATGAAGAAAACCGCCGAGAAGCACGGGCTTGTATGCTTGCTTCACGAAAAGCCCTTTGCAGGCGTCAACGGCTCGGGCAAGCACAACAACTGGTCTATCTCGACCGACACGGGCGAGAACCTTCTGAACCCGGGCAAAAATCCCGAGGATAACCTGCAGTTCCAGCTCTTCCTTGCCGCTGTTGTAAAGGCGGTTGACGAGTATCAGGATTTGCTCAGGATTACGGTTGCTTCCGCCGGAAACGACCACCGTCTCGGCGCCAACGAAGCGCCCCCGGCGATTATCTCGATGTACCTCGGCGACGATTTGGGAGCCTTGGTCGAGAGCATTATCGAGGGCAGGGACTACAAGAGCCACAAAGCCGCCCGGATGGAAACCGGTGTTGACGCTCTGCCCGATTTCAAGAAGGATAACTCGGACAGAAACAGAACCTCTCCTTTTGCGTTCACAGGCAACAAGTTTGAGTTCAGAGCGCTCGGCTCGTCGCTGAATATCGCGTGTCCGAACTATATGCTCAACACCATGGTCGCCGATGAGCTGAGCGGATTTTATGAGGCTCTCAAAGGCTCCGAAAACCTCGAGAGCGATTTGAAGGCGCTCATCAGGGAAACGCTCACACAGCACCGAAGAATCATCTTCAACGGCGACAACTACTCCGATGAATGGGTAGCCGAGGCTGAGAGACGCGGACTTTGCAACTATAAGTCGCTCCCCGAGGCTATGGAGCATTATGTGGACAGGAAGAACATCGACCTTTTCACCAGGAACGGAATTGTCACGGAAGCCGAGATGCGCGCGAGATATGAAATTGAGCTCGAACAGTATTCAAAGCTCCTGAGAATTGAGGCGCTGACAATGCTTGATATGGCAAAGAAGAACATCACGCCGGCAGTGATTGACTTTACGGGCGAGCTTGCCGGAAATGTTCAGCTCAAAAAGTCGCTCGGTGTTTCATCCTTCGCCGAGGAGCAGCTCCTCGACAGCCTTTCGGATAAGCTTGAGGAGTTCGTGAAGAAAACAGATGAGCTTGACAGAGCGGTCAAGCTGTCCGGCAGGTATGAGGACAATCTTGAGCTTGCGAAGTTCTTCCGCAACAATGTTTTTGTTACCATGCAGGAGCTCAGAGAGCTTGGCGACAGCATGGAGCGTGAGGTCGCGGCGGACTGCTGGCCTTATCCCTCATACGGAGAAATCCTCTTCGGAGTATAATAATTTCAACGACACAACGGCGTGTTACCCCTGCGGCAGCACGCCTTTTACAATGATATGGAGTGATTCAAATGAATGAAGCAATCAAAAATTTTGTTACGCAAACAACCTCGGAACAGCTCTTCGCGGTTTGGTTCTTAATCGGAGCCGCGCTTGTGTTCTGGATGCAGGCAGGCTTTGCGATGGTTGAAGCAGGCTTTACAAGAGCAAAGAACACCGGCAATATTATAATGAAAAACCTCATGGACTTCTGTATCGGCACGGTGACATTTATCCTCATCGGGTTCGGGCTTCTTATGGGCGAGGATTTGTTCGGATTTATCGGTCGGCCCGGCTTCGACCTTTTCACGGCTTACAGGGACTTTGATTTCTCGAGCTTTGTGTTTAATCTTGTTTTCTGCGCTACAACCGCCACAATCGTTTCGGGCGCTATGGCTGAACGCACCAAGTTTTTGTCATATTGCGTTTATTCTGGGGTGATCTCAGCGGTTATTTATCCAATCGAGGCGCACTGGATTTGGGGCCGCGGCTGGCTCAGTCAAATCGGCTTTCACGATTTTGCCGGTTCCTGCGCTATACATATGGTAGGCGGAATCTCAGCTTTAATCGGAGCAAAAATCCTCGGCGCGCGCATAGGCAAATTCAAGAGGGACGAGAGCGGAAGGGTTGTGAAAATCGGCGCCTTCCCCGGCCATAACATCGCCCTCGGAGCACTCGGCGTGTTTATTCTGTGGCTCGGTTGGTACGGCTTCAACGGCGCGGCGGCAACATCAGTGGAGCAGCTCGGTTCAATCTTTCTGACTACCACAATCTCGCCGGCATTGGCGACTGTTACCTGCATGATTTTCACATGGATTAAGTACGGTCATCCCGACGTCAGCATGTGCCTCAACGCGTCGCTCGCGGGACTTGTGGCGATTACCGCTCCGTGCGATGTGACGGACGCATTCGGCGCGGTGGTTATCGGAATTGTAGCCGGACTTCTCGTGGTATTCGGCGTGTGGCTGCTCGACTACAAACTGCACATCGACGACCCTGTAGGCGCAGTCGCGGTGCATATGATGAACGGAATCTGGGGCACGCTTTCCGTAGGCTTGTTCGCAACCGATACAGCTCCCGGTTATTCCGTCGCAAACGCTTCCGGGGAAAAGCTCGTCGGTCTGTTTTACGGCGGCGGCTTCGAGCTGATGGGCTTGCAGCTTTTGGGATTTGCGTCCGTAGCCGCGTGGACAGCGGTAACAATTACAATAGCGTTCTTTGTAATCAAGAAGGTGTTCGGGCTGAGAGTGTCGAGAGAAGAGGAAATCACCGGACTTGACGAAACCGAGCATAATATGCCTTCGGCTTACGCCGGCTTTGCCATGATTCCCGAATATATTGAAGAGGGCGCGGCTCCTGTTCTTGTGAGCGGCGACACACCTCTCGCCGAGGCTGTTCCGGTAAAGAAAATGCCGATCTTCGACGACGGTACGCCGAAAATCAGCAAGGTAGAAATTATTTGCCGCGAATCAAGGCTCGAGGCGCTCAAAAACGCTATGATGAAAATAGGCATCACCGGTATGACGGTTTCGCATGTGCTCGGCTGCGGCGTCCAGAAGGGCAAGCCCGAATATTACCGCGGAGTTCAGGTCGAAACAAATCTGCTCCCGAAGGTGCAGATGGATATCGTCGTTTGCACCGTTCCTGTCGGCAAGGTTATCGAAGCCGCAAAGAAAACTCTCTACACCGGTCACATCGGAGACGGAAAAATCTTTGTTTATGATGTTGAACAGGTGGTCAAGGTCAGAACCGGCGAAACGGGACTTGACGCTATGAATAACTATGATTAATTCCAAAAAGGAATTAAACCACTGAAACAGCCATCCATTCTTTATTATACAGAAGGCGCGCGTACAGCTCTTGTGCGCGCGCCTTCGCCTTATGCAGAGATTTTCGCTCGTTGCGCTTTGTATAGTATTAATCCTCATTTGACGTAAATAATATAAAAAATACACAAAAATTATTGACAAAGCAATAACAGCGTGATAAAATTTAATATGGTTTAATGAAACTATATTTAAATGAGGTGATAGTTTTGAAATTATTCAGAAAAAAAGTTGTTTCTATTGCGCTTGCTGTGCTGATGGTGACAAGTATTCTTGTCTGCGGTGTAGTGAGTGCCGGAGCGGAGGGATGGAGTAATAGCGGTACTTCATATCTTTATTTCGATTATACGAATTTACCCGGAAACTGGACAAAAGCTAAGTCATGGGTTTTATTTTGTGATGGTACAAATGTTTATGCAGGGGCGATAAATACTAGTGTATCAAATGCAAAATTAGTATATAAAAATATGGATACTATTATTACAGACTCCACAGTAACGCCTGAAAATATCGAGTTTGTTACGATTGTATGTGGCGATTCTTTAAAAAAGGGATATATTGATTCAAAAACAAATATCTTTAATTCTAATAACGAATTAACTGATAGCGCTAAAAATAAATATGGAATTTCAAATTTCACTAACAATTACAGCGGTGCGCTTAATTCCAGCGCCCAGCGCTATTGTTTTTATGCAGACGCTTCTCGTGATTTGCACCTAGCGGGACCGTACAGATCATATACAGATTTGAATTTCACGCAAACAGTTAATGTTATAGGTAACGGTACCATTAAAGGAACGTATTATTCTTTTGGAAATTCTGTAAGTAATCTCAACATTGCTGACAATGTGACAGTATCTTCAACTTTTGATGCCGCAAGAGCAACGAATGTGTCTCTTTCCGCTGATGAACCGGGCGAAGGAAATAAATTTGTAGGTTGGTTTTCAGACTCGGAATGCACACAGTCTTTGGGAGACACAACAACACCTCTTGTCTATACTGTAGATGGCACAAGAACAATTTATGCCAAATTCACAGGCGAAGGTAGTGAAGAGCCTACCGAAACGCCGTCGGAAACCGAGGACACAACGCCTTCTCCCGTCCATTCGCTTTATGCCGCGGCAGGCGCTAACGG
Organism: uncultured Clostridia bacterium; assembly: GCA_946184925.1. Lineage (GTDB taxonomy): Bacteria > Bacillota > Clostridia > Oscillospirales > Acutalibacteraceae > Ruminococcoides. The sequence continues at coordinate 18,763 of CAMHHL010000016.1, forward strand.
TACAGCCGCCGTATCTTCCTCAACTGCAGCTGAGGGCGAGACTGCGGTGTTTACTGCAACACCGAATGAAAATTATGTGTTCAACGGATGGTATTCAGACCAAAATTATTTAAACGCGTCTTTAGTTTCAATGTCAAATCCCTGTTCATATACTGTAGGCGAATCGGATGTTACTCTCTATGCTCAGTTTATACCGTCAGCCGATGCAACTGAACCTACCGAACCTGCTAAGAATAATGCGTCAAGGCATGTTAACTCAACTGCACTGAGCAAAAAAGCGATGAATTACTACAAAGAAGAACTCAGAAATGTTGAGATTTATCAAGACGGAAACAACTCGCATTCCTTTGGCGAAGATACTGATAATTCAGACAACGATAATTATGTCTATAAGACCTTTGTGGACTTAGCGAATAAACAGACAAACGACAAATCGAATTCCTATGATGTGGCTCAGAATAATGATTTGTATACCTCGTTACATAACATTATGAGAAACACTAAAGATCATGATGTTGTGTATGCTGCCTACGGAAACAACTCGCTTGCTCATTATTGGCTGACTACCGACACCTCAAATGAGAATTATGATAAAGCCGGGTTCTATACATTCTTCTATTCGGACGTTGACGATTATAACCATATAGATATGCAGCGTGAGCATATCTGGCCGAAGAGTAAGGCGTCCTATCTTATGAAGACAGGTCTCGGCGGTTCCGATCTGCACCATCTTCGTCCCGCATATGGCAAGGTTAATAACATCAAATCGAACTGGGGCTTTGCTTCCATCCATAATGATTACAACAACGGCTTCAAATCGGGATGGACGAACTATAAAACAGTTTACTGGCCTTCAGAGGGTAATAACAGAGCGATCTCTCTCTGGAGAGCTGAAAAAAACGGCGAAACATTCTGCGATTATAAAAAGGATGTCCGCGGCGACATCGCCCGTATTATCCTCTATGTATATACAACATGGAATGAATACAACCTTTATTCCGACATCACGACTACTGACACCGATGGCGAAAAGATAGGCGATATGTTAAGGCTGAGAGAGCTTGATGACGACGATAACAAGAATACGGGCGAAAGAGTCTTTTATGACCTGCCCACTCTACTCAAGTGGATGAAGGAGGACCCTGTAAGTGAATGGGAAATGCTGAGAAACGACCTCACCCAGAACATTCAGGGCAACCGTAATGTATTCATCGACTACCCCGAGCTTGCATGGCTTCTGTTTGACGAAAATGTTCCTCAAAACATGATAACTCCATCAGGTATGGCAAACGGCGGAACGGATATTGCTAAGATAGCTGAGCCTACTTTCAACAGTCCTGTTACTCTTGATTTCAAAGAGTTCAAAGGAAACGGCAAGGCTGATGTTAAAGCATATAATAACACTACAGGGAAAACAGTTAAGAACGGAGATGCAGTTGAAAGAGGCGACTCTATAACATACACCGTTATCCCTGATGAATCTGATATTGAAGTAATCCGATACAGCAATAACGATGGCAACGGATTATTCCCAAATTATTATACTGCAACAACAAATCCACGTACACCGTATCCCTTAACCGATGGAAAATTCATTTTCACAAAGCGTGCTGGTTATAATTGGGAAAATGAACATGATACAGACCCAAATGAAAATAGTACCGAAAAGCTATATATAAAACTTAACTCTAAATCCTGCGAGTTGAACCTCAAAATAGGCAGTAGAACAGCAGCCGGTACTAACGCCGGAGGTTCAGCTTCGGGAATGGTTACAGCCAGAATAAAAGGAACACATACCATTATTGAAAACGGTGGTACCGTTCCGAACGGCACTGATGTTATCCTTTCATTCACGCCTGACTATGGTTCGCGCTTTGTTACCGCCACTTCACAAAATGTGAATTTTACCACGAGCGAAATTTCAGGCGCTCCGGGCTGTTATGAAGCGGAGGTTCGTCTGGACTGCTCGCCGGATAAATCTCGTACAATTAAGATAAATATTTATTTTGCCCAGACCTTTAATGCCGGTACCGCGGATGAAAAAGCGCATCATATCTATAACAAGGGAATGCGTCCGGATTCGACTGATACTTTGGGAAATGATATAGATTTTACCTCAAATTTCCAAATTTGCGGAGTACAGTTGAAAACGGTTGACGGCGAGATTGAAAATAAGGCGCTGAGGTTTGTTTCAGTAATCGATAAAAAGATACTCGACAAAGCCGAGGAATACGGTTATGTAATAGGCTATACAAAGCAGAACCTTGACTCCGAAATAACAAATAGATATGCCTATACACTGACTTATAACGGAAGCAGGGGCTTGACCGTTGACTGTACAGATACCGATAACAATATTTTCGGCGATTATGGTAAGCATGATTTAACCACGAACTATAAGTATATCACAGCTGCCGTGAATAACCTCCAGGAAGTAGGAGAAAACGGAGTCGGCACCGACACAACCATCATAGCAAGGCCTTATGTAAAGCTCAAAAGTGAATATGTCGGCACCGGTGCTCCGAATGTTATCTACGGTGAGTATGTATACTCTTCGACAGGCGAAGCCTTCTGCGCATGCTCCGCGTCTTACAACGATGTTTACAAATTAGCCTATCCTAACGGGGAGGGATCATGATGAACGGAAATTTGAATAATACCTCCAAGCAGGAATACAAGGCTCCGATGATTAACTGCGAAGAGTTGGAGAAATATGATGTTTTGACGGAATCCGCATTCATCTTGGAGGATGACAACAAAACAGTCAAATCGGCAAGCTACCTTGGCGGCTATGATTTGTTCGACACAATTTTCGACTGATAATCAAAAAACTGAACCCAAAACTCAAGGCACCCGCGTTTGCGGGTGCCTTGCCTGCTTGGTGAATAATTAATTTGCGTCGTCGATGTTTGTGTCGCCGATGATGTAGATTGGGCGGTTCTTGACCTCGAGGTAGATTTTTGAGAGATATTCGCCGATGATGCCTATGCAGAAAAGCTCTATTCCGCCTATGAAAACTATAATACATACCATCGAAGGCCAGCCCTCGACCGGGTCGCCGAAAATCAGCTTGCGCATTATGATGAATATAACCATGATGAATGCGAGAATTGTGAAGATGATTCCGACAATCGCCGAGATTGCGAGCGGCGCGTTCGAGAAGTCAACAAAACCGTCAATCGCATAGAGAAACAGCTTCCAGAAGCTCCACTTTGTCTTGCCGGCAACACGCTCAACATTTTCGTACTGAAGCCAGTAGGTGTTGAAGCCTACCCAGCTGAATATACCCTTTGAGAATCGGTTGTATTCGCTCATTCTCACGATAGCCTTGACCATCTGGCGCTTCATCAGGCGGAAGTCCCTCGCTCCGTCAACAATGGTCGTCTCGGACATCTTGTTACTGAGCTTGTAGAAAAGTCTCGCGAAGAACGAGCGCACCGGCGGCTCGCCCTGTCGTGTGACGCGCCGCGTCGCCACGCAGTCGTATTCTCCCTGCTCGATGATGTCAATCATCTGCGGCAGAAGGCTCGGCGGATCCTGCATGTCCGCGTCCATAACGGCGACGTAATCTCCGTCCGCGTTGCAGAATCCTGCGTACATTGCCGGCTCCTTGCCGAAGTTGCGCGACAGAGTGATGTACTTCACGCGTTCGTCAACCGCGGCGTAGTGCTTGAGCACCTTGGCGGTGTTGTCCTTTGAGCCGTCGTTTACGAAGATGAATTCCGAGCGGTAGCGCTCGCTGAGCACTTCGGCAACCTTCGTCAGCTCGTCAAACAGGAACGGGAGCGATTCCTCTTCGTTGTAGCATGGGATAATAAGTGATAAAAGCTTTTTCTCCATTGGATAAAACCTCAGTGTAACATTATTATTAGTTATTGTATCATATTACCGCGAATAGTTAAAGCTTTTTTAGAATAATGTTTTATCAAAACCGAAAAATGTCGCTTTACGGGCGACCAAGTCTGAATCAATCTCCTTTATAATATGCTTGTAAGCTGAAAAGCAAGTAAAATGTAAAGGAGATTTTACCATGAAAAAGACAAACAACAACATTACCGAGCTCGTTATCATTCTCGACAGAAGCGGCTCCATGGGAGGGCTTGAAAGCGACACAATCGGCGGTTTTAATTCTTTAATCGAAAAACAACGCAAGGAAGAAGGCGAGTGCTTCGTCACGACAGTCCTCTTCGACAACAAAATCGAAACTCTTCACGACAGACTGAGACTCGAGGAGGTTCCGAAGATGACCGACAAGGATTATTATGTCATGGGCTGCACCGCTCTGATTGACGCAATCGGCAGCTCCGTCAAAAAGGTCGAGACAATCCACCGCTACATTCGCCCCGAGGACGTCCCCGAGCACACAATGTTCGTGATTACAACCGACGGAATGGAGAACGCGAGCCGTCAGTTCTCCGCAAAAGAGGTCAGGAAGATGATTCAAAAGCACAAGGAGCACGACGGCTGGGAGTTCATCTTCATCGGCGCGAATATCGACGCGGTTGAGACGGCGCGGCATTTCGGAATTTCCGAGGACAGAGCAGTTAACTATCACGCCGACCGTGAGGGAACCGCTGTCATGTTTAAAAATGTCTCGCAGGCGGTTGGCAGCGTGCGCGCGCATAAGCCGCTCGCGCCGAGCTGGTCAGCCGAAATTGACGAGGATTATAAGAGCAGAAAGTAACTGTCACCACAATCATAGACAAGCATATTATGTAATATCCGCGGCGGAAAGCTGCCGCGGAAATTATGAATAAGGAATCCTCATATGAATAGAGTTAATTGTACGTGCGGATGCGATTGCTGCAAGAAGTGCTGCTTCGACCCCTGTGCTGTAGTGTGCGGTGCTCCGTTTGAACAGGCAGGAGATTATGCCTATATCTATAACACCGCAGCCGAAGTCGACGCTGCCGATACCGCGGTGACCTTCGGTCAGAACGGCGCGCTCTCCGGCTCAATCACACACACCGCCGGCACAGCCGAGATTAACATCGGCAAAACAGGCGTTTATCTCATGAACTACTATGTTCAGGGCGGAGACGCCGCCGCGCAGTTCACTGTTTTCCGCAATGGCGAACCGCTCGCAGGCTCGACCTACGCTTCGACCGCCGGAGACGTCAACGGGCAGTATATCCTTGTCGCTCAAACCGGCGACGTGATTACCCTCGTCAACACCGGTGCGGCAGAGGTAACGCTCGCGGCTGAGGGAGCAGCTCCCGAGGCTGTTGTAAACGCTTCCGTAACCCTGACAAGATTATTCTGACAGAAAAAGAAGCCGGGCAGCCGCCCGGCTTCTTTGCGCCGTTTTTTTTTGCATAACAAAAGCGCACGCTTTCGCGTGCGCCTCGTTGTTGTCAGCAGCCGCAGCCGTTGTTGCAACCGCAATCGCCGCAACCGTTGTTGCCGTTACCGCAGCAGGAGCAGATGATGAGAATGAGAATAATAATCCAGCAGCAGTTGTTTCCGCCGAAGAATCCGTTGTTACACATAATGTTTCCTCCTTTCGTCTACATTACATAGTACACAAAAGGAGAAAAAGTGTTACTAAAATGATTTAAGCAGTGCAATCTCGCGCGCGTAGCCCTCGTTGTCGTTCGGAGTTTCGAGATAGCAGGGGAGAGCGCTCAGCACCGGATGAGTGACAATCCGCCCGAACGCTTCAAGTCCGATATATCCATCGCCGATTTTCTCGTGCCTGTCCTTGTGACTTCCGAGCGGGTTCTTGCTGTCATTAAGGTGGAGAGCTTTCAGTCTGCTCAGCCCGATTACCTTGTCAAACTCAGTGAGCACGCCATCGAGGTCGTTTTTTATGTCATATCCGCCGTCAAACACGTGGCAGGTATCAAGGCACACTCCAAGCTTGTCCGAGAGCTCAACCCTGTCGATAATCTCCCTGAGCTCCTCAAAGCGCGAGCCGACCTCGCTGCCCTTGCCTGCCATTGTTTCAAGCAGGACGGTCGTAGTCATATCCTCGGACAGCGCGTTGTTCAGCAGAGATGAAATCATCTCAATTCCCTTCTCAACGCCTTGACCGACGTGCGAACCCGGGTGAAAGTTGTACATGTTCCCGGGCAGATATTCCATCCGTCTGAGGTCGTCTGTCATAGTCTCAAACGCGAATTCGCGCGTGCGTTCATCCTTTGAGCACGGATTGAGCGTGTAGGGCGCGTGGGCGAGGACTTTTGCGAAGTTATTATTCTTCATAAGAATTAAAAGCGCGTCCGCGTCGCTTTTGTCAATTTCCTTTGCCTTTCCGCCGCGCGGATTTCGTGTGAAGAACTGAAAGGTGTTGCCGCCGAGTGCGAGCGCTTCCTTTCCCATGTTTTCGTATCCCTTTGATACCGAGAGATGACAGCCTATGTTCAGCATATTCCCACGTCCTTTACGCCTTTCGTCTTGTGCTGAAACGGAATAATATGATGTTCAGTATCAAAAATACCGCAACCGCAATTAAAGAATACATCAGCATAAAGCCGGTGTCAATCTCGCTGCCGAAGATATTCAGCCTGACCGCGAATACATCAGAGGCGATTTTCGCGAACTGACCGTTATCCATTCCCTTGAGAGCCTTGTCGATGTTGTCAATCGCAGGGGAGACGAGGATATTCCTGATTAACCCGGTAATTTGTGAGCCGGGAACGAGGTTGACTATAGTCTGAGTTGTATCGCCAAACTGAGAAACCGGTATATACGCGCCGACTACAAAGCCGATTCCGGCTGATATCATAACGCTGAACGCGCTGAAGGTTGAGCTTTTTTTGAAGAATGAAATTGCTGTCATCAGTATGATTGTCGCTGAGATTGAGCCGAGCGCTACAAGCCCGTAAAGCATGATTATGTCGGTTGCGGTCAGAACGAAGGTTCCTGTCAGCGCGAGGAACACAAAGCCCGCCGTAAGCAGTACAAACGAGGTAATCAGCGAGCAGAGCACGGCTCCGCTGAAATACGACAGCACAATCACCGAGCCCTTGACCGAGCTTGCGTTGTAGTCAAAGTCAATTTTCTCCTGCTTGTCGGACACCATCACCGACAGCGCGTTCAGCGAAGCGGTGATGACGGCTGTTCCGATTACTCCGGCGACCATCCACGAGTTCACCAGAGCCTCGATGTCAGCCTTTTCAACCATTGATTTGAGCTCGCCGAGCGTTTGGTTGATGCTGTCAACATAGCTGTTTTTTATGAACAGAAGGAACAGCCCGAGCACGATAATCTGAGTGAGCAGCGAGAGAAAAACCGCCATCTTGTCCTTCAGAAAAACCTTCGAGTTTCTCAGCGTTATGCCCTTGTAAGAGTTAAATGCACGCGTCATATCAGTCACCAAGCTTCTTTCCGGTAACAGTGAGGAACACATCGTCCATATTACCTTTGATAAATTCATAATCCGCGATTTCGTCGTATTTTCTCAGCAGCTCTGTCGCGGTTTTTATCTCGTCAATTCTAATCTTGTAGCTGTCGAGCGTGTATTCAAAGCTGAGTTTTTCTCTTTCGAGCAGCTCTCTGTTCTCCTGAGTATCGCCAGTATACCAGATGAGCCTGTTGCTCGCGAAACGCTCTTTCAGGTCGTGCGGAGTGCCTTGAGCGGCAATCTTTCCGCTGTCGATAATCACAACGTCGTCGCAGTCAACGGTTTCTTCCATATAGTGAGTTGTGAGGAAAACGGTTAGCCCGGTTTCTTCCCTGAGCTTGTGGATGACTTCCCACACCTTTGTCCTCGTCATCGGGTCGAGCCCGGTTGTCGGTTCGTCCAAAAACAGAATTTTCGGGCGGTTAATCAGCGCTCTCGCAATGTCAACACGCCGGCGCTGACCTCCGCTGAGACGGTTGTAGCGGCGGTTCATGATTTCGTCCAGCTCAAAGGTTTCCGAAAGCTCCGCAAGGCGGCTTTTTATCTCTTTTCTGCCAAGTCCGTAATACGCGGCGCGCGAGGTGAGGTTCTCCCTGACAGTGAGCTGCTTGTCAAGCACGGAATTCTGGAATACGATTCCGATGAGCTCCTTGATTTTGCCGCGGTCATTGTCGAGGTCAAAGCCGCCGATGTTCACACTTCCGGAGGTTTTGTCGATTACGGTGCAGAGAATGTTGATAGTGGTCGATTTTCCTGCGCCGTTTATTCCGAGGAACGCGAAGAACGAGCCTTCCTCAACCGTAAAGCTGATGTCGCGCACGGCATGAACATCCTTATAGTCCTTTACAAGATTTTTTACGTCTATAATCTTCATTCTTTTCCTCCGTCGCCGTTAAAGTTTTTGAGTGCCTCGTTGATTCCCTGCTCAACCTTGCTGCTTGAAAGCCTCGTGATTATCCAGACCGTCAGGTATACAAGCAATACAATCGCTGTCACCACAGCCATCTCCGCAATGCTTTCAAACCATTTGAGAAAGTAGCCTTCGCCAAGTACGACTGTAATTATGCAGAAAAAGTGCAGCACAACTCTGAGCAGAAACTGCCCGCGCGTCGGCTCCTTTCTGAAATAAAAGAGGAAGGAGGGGAGAGCCGTACTTGCTCCGATAAAAAGCATATGCAGCGGAAAGAATCTGTCGTAGCCGTGAAAACCGGGCAGAAAAATGTTGCAGAGCCCGATTGTCGTCATAACGCAAACCGTTATTATAAAAAAGTGACTGATTACCATCTTGATTGTATCTTTCATACCGCACCTCACATTCCGAGCTTCTTTTTTAGCTCGGGTACATATTGTCTTGAAATTATAACGACCTCATCATTTTGAAGCCTTGCCTCAAATCTTCCGTTGAGCGACGCTGAAACCGAGCGAATCTTTCCGATGTTCAGTATCATCGACTTTGAACACCTGAAGAGCTTTGTACCGAGCGTCAGCTCCTCGAGTTCATAGAGCTTTTTCCTCGATTCGTACACATTCTTCTGACAACAGATAAACGTTTTGTTGTCAACGGATTCTATGTAATATATGTCGCCTGTGTTAATCATGTAGGTCTCGCCGTCCAGCTCGCCCGGCAGTCTGCTGCCCGTTCTTTTCAGCCTGCCCACAAGTTCCAGTACCTCGTCGCTTATCTCGTGGCAGTTTATGACGATTTCCTCGTCCTTCGATTTCTCAACCTGATTAATTGTAATTTTGAACACGTAATCACCCCTGATTTCGCTCCCGATTGTATCACATTTTTCGCTTCTTGAAAACCTCATTTGATGTAAGCTGCGTTTTTCGGCAGGTGAAATGCATTTATATGCAAAAATTGCCAAAGTTTTGACAATTAAATCTTGATTGAGTGAACGTTTTGTGTTATACTACCTATTGATAATGCGAAAATATGGGTAATTATACCTATAGAGGAAAAATCATTCTTTGAAAGGATAGTATATATGACGATTGAAAACATTTACCGCACAGTCAACTGCGGCGAATTAAGAGAAGAAAACATCGGTCAGGACGTGCGCGTAGCAGGTTGGGTTGAAAATATCCGCGACCACGGCGGCGTTATGTTCCTCGATATCCGCGACCAGTACGGCGTTTTGCAGGTTGTTGTTCACGATGACAAGCTGCTTGAGAACGTCAACCGCGAGTGTACAGTCACACTCGGCGGCAAGGTCGTAAAGCGTGACGAGGACACAATCAACCCCAAGATTGCAACGGGCTATGTTGAGGTTCACACCGACGACCTCAAGGTTCTCGGAAAGTGTAAAAACGAGCTTCCCTTCGAGGTTCTCACCTCAAAGAACGTTAACGAGGACGTAAGACTCCGTTACCGCTTCCTCGACCTTCGTAATCCCAAGGTTCACAACAACATCCTTCTCCGCTCCAAGGTGGTAAGCTTTATGCGTGAGAAGATGACAGAGATGGGCTTCTTTGAGATTAACACACCTATTCTTTCAAATTCATCTCCCGAGGGTGCGAGAGACTACCTCGTTCCCAGCCGTAAGCACAAGGGCAAGTTCTACGCTCTGCCGCAGGCTCCCCAGATTTTTAAGCAGCTGCTCATGGTTTCCGGCTTTGACAAGTACTTCCAGATTGCTCCCTGCTTCCGTGATGAGGACGCCAGAGCCGACCGCAGCCCCGGCGAGTTCTATCAGCTCGATTTCGAGATGGCGTTCGCCACTCAGGAGGACGTGTTCAAGGTAGCCGAGGAGGTGCTCTATGACACCTTCACCAAGTTCACCGACAAGAAGGTAAGCCCCGCTCCGTTCAGAAGAATTCCCTTTGCCGAGGCAATGCTCAAGTACGGTACAGACAAGCCCGACCTTCGCAACCCCCTCGAGATTAAGGAAATTTCCGATATGTTCGTCGAGACCGACTTCGCTCCCTTCCGCAAGAAGTGCGTCCGCTCCATCAACGTTCCCGGCGCGGCGGCTCAGAGCAAGAAGTGGTTCAAGCGCATGGAGGAGTTCGCTCTTTCCATCGGCATGAAAGGTCTCGGCTATGTCAAGGTCAACGAGGACATGACCTTTGACGGCCCGATTGACAAGTTCCTCAAGCCCGGCGACAGGGAAGAGCTGATCGGGCGCAACGGCTCCAAGGCAGGCGACGTTATCTACTTTATCGCCGACAGCGCTTCCGCAGCTCCCAAGCTAGCCGGACAAATCAGAACCGAGGTCGCAAACCGACTCAACCTGATTGACACAAGCCGCTTTGACCTCTGCTTCATCGTCGATTTTCCGATGTATGAGATTGACGAGGACGGCAAGACAATCTTCACTCACAATCCGTTCTCAATGCCCCAGGGCGGAATGGACGCTCTCCTCAACAAAGAGCCCACCGAAATTCTCGCCTATCAGTACGACATCGTCTGCAACGGCGTGGAGCTTTCGTCCGGCGCTGTCCGTAACCACGACCTCGATATTATGATTAAGGCGTTTGAGATTGCCGGCTACTCCGAGGACGAGCTCAAGGACAAGTTCAAGTCGCTCTACACAGCGTTCCAGTACGGCGCTCCGCCCCACGCAGGTATGGCTCCCGGCGTTGACCGTATGCTTATGCTGCTCACCGAGGAAGAGAACATCCGCGAGGTTATCCCCTTCCCGATGAACTCCAACGCTCAGGATCTCCTGCTCGGTTCACCCGGCGAGGTCAGCGAGATGCAGCTCAGAGAGGTGCATATTAAGCTGAGATAAACTAAAGCCTTCCCTTGGGGGAAGGTGTCAGCCGAAGGCTGACGGATGAGGGACTACGCTTTTGACAGAAGTGCTTTTTTAAATGCGTAATTCGTAATGCGTAATGCGTAATTAATTTGCAATTAGCAATGAGCAATTAGCAATTAACGCAGCGGAAACGTACCGAGCCTTCCCTTGGGGGAAGGTGTCGCCGACAACTTGTTGGCGGTGACGGATGAGGGACTACGTTTTTGCAAGAAGTGCTTTTTTAAATGCGTAATTCGTAATTCATAATGCGTAATTAATTAGCAATGAGCAATTAGCAATTAACGCAGCGGAAACGCACCGAGCCTTCCCTTGGGGGAAGGTGTCAGCCGAAGGCTGACGGATGAGGGACTACGTTTCTCACTATTAATGTGACGGTATCGCACTGAGTATTCCCTCAAAAAGATTTCTTGTATTAAAGCCTGATAAATTATGATTATAAACAATAGCAATAAGCAATTAAGGTCACGTGCTCAGGAACTCAGAAAAAATATGACCAAGGAAGAACGTCATCTTTGGTATGACTTTCTGAAGAATTGTCCTTATAATTTTAAAAGGCAGAAAATTATCGGTAGCTTTATAGTTGATTTTTGTTGTGATAATCCCAAAATAGTAATTGAACTTGACGGTGACCAGCACTACAATAATACCGAATGTTTAATTAAGGACTCCAAACGGGATGAGATTCTTTCAAAACTCGGATACAGGGTGCTAAGATTTTCAAACTATGAGATACAGCACAATTTTACGGGCGTTTGTGATGAGGTTTTTGCTGTTGCAGAAAAATTTCGATGAAGGACAGGTAGTCCCTCATCCGACTCGCCTGACGGCGAGCCACCTTCCCCCGAGGGAAGGCTCATTCCACAAAAAGGTGTGATATAATGGTAACAAAAGAAGATATAGAAAACATCGCAATACTCTCCAAGCTCTTTGTGGCTGAGGATGAGCTCGACGATCTCACAAAGCAGATGCAGGAGATTGTCGATTTTGCGGACGCAATCAACAACGCGCCTGATTCGGGCGAGGAGTTTGACAACATCAACAATCTCTCCAACGTTTTCCGCGAGGACGAGGTTGTTCCGTCGCTTCCTTGTGAGGAAATCCTCAGAAACGCTCCCGAACAGGCTGAGGATCACTTCCTCGTCAGAAATCACGCGTAAGGAGAGAAGTATGTCAGAAATCAGAAAAATTCACGATATGCTTTCCTCAAAGCAGATTTCGTGCAAGGAACTTACAGAAAAATACTTAACGCAAATTGAAAATTCTAATAAAGAATTAAATGCCTATGTCAACGTAACTCCCGACGCGGCTCTCGCTCAGGCTGAGAAGGTTGACAAGAAGCTCGCTTCCGGCGGGGAAATCGGTCTGCTCGAGGGTGTTCCGATGACGCTCAAGGACAACCTTTCGACAAAGGGCATCGAGACCACCTGCTGCTCAAAGATTCTCACCGGCTACAAGCCGATTTACAACGCTTCCGTATGGGATAAGCTCGAGAGCGAGGGCGCGGTTCTGCTCGGCAAGACTAACATGGACGAGTTCGCGATGGGTTCATCCTGTGAGACGTCCTGCTTCGGCGGAGCGACAAACCCGTTTAATACAGCTCACTGCGCCGGCGGTTCGTCGGGCGGCGTGGCTTCGGCAGTTGGCGCGAATATCGCGGCTTACGGTCTCGGCTCCGACACCGGCGGTTCAATCCGTCAGCCGGCTTCGTTCTGCGGTATCGTCGGATTAAAGCCGACCTACGGCGCTGTTTCGCGCTACGGTCTTATCGCCTACGCTTCGAGCCTTGACCAGATCGGCCCCATTACCAAGACGGTTGAGGACGCGGCGATTGTGTTCGACGCCATCTCCGACTATGATCCCAAGGACAGCACATGTCAGGGACGTCAGGGCGAAAGCACTGTCGATTCTGTTAACAACGACATCAAGGGAATGAAGATAGGCATCGCCAGGGAATACCTCGAGGGCGTCCGCGACGACGTCAGGGAAGCTATTCTGAACGCCGTCAAGGTTTATGAAAGCCTCGGCGCTGAGGTTGTTTACTTCGATATGCCGGCGATCAAGTTCGCTCTCCCTGTTTATTACATCATTGCCTGCGCGGAGGCTTCGTCGAACCTCGGACGTTACGACGGAATCCGCTACGGCTACAAGGCGGAGCACTACAACGGCACTCACGACATGATGTGCCGCACAAGAAGCGAGGGCTTCGGCGACGAGGTCAAGCGCAGAATTCTGCTCGGCACCTACGTGCTCTCCGCCGGTTACTATGATGCGTATTACAAGAAAGCGCAGAACCTTCGCGGAACAATCGTAAAAGCGTTCAACGACGCATTCACCAAGTGCGATTTCGTTCTCGCGCCGACAGTTCCCATGACCGCGTTCGAGATGGGACACGCTGTTTCAGACCCGGTCGAGACCTATCTCACCGACATCTGCACCGTTCCCGTTAACATCGCCGGACTCCCGGCTGTTTCGGTTCCCTGCGGCTTTAACGAGAAGGGAATGCCGATTGGTATGCAGCTCATCGGCAACAAATTCAACGAGAGCATTATTCTCAACGCGGCGAACGCCTACGAGAAAGCCGCTCCCGAGAACTTTAAAACTACGAAATGGGGTGTCAAGCTGTGAAATACGAACTTGTAGCGGGCTTTGAGACCCACGTGGAGCTCTCCACAAAGACAAAGATTTTTTGCAGCTGTACGACTGAGTTCGGCGGCGCGCCCAATACTCACTGCTGTCCCGTTTGTATCGGACTTCCGGGCACTCTCCCGAAGCTCAACCGTCAGGTTGTGAAATACGCGATTATGGCAGGTCTCGCGACAAACTGCGAGATTGCCGAGGTCGCCAAGATGGACAGAAAGAACTACTGCTATCCCGATTTGCCGAAGGCTTATCAGATTTCCGAATATGACAAGCCGCTCTGCGAGCACGGTTTTATTCAGCTCTCAAACGGCAGAAAAATCCGCATTCTCCGCATTCACATCGAGGAGGACGCCGGAAAGCTTATCCACGCTCACGGCGACACCTATGTTGACTACAACCGCGGCGGTGTTCCGCTGATAGAGATTGTTACCGAGCCTGACTTCCGCTCTGTTGACGAGGCAAAGGAGTATGTCGAAAAGCTCCAGCTCATTATGCGCTCAATCGGCGTTTCCGACTGCCGTATGCAGGAGGGCTCAATGCGTTGTGACGTCAACATTTCGGTTCGTCCCGAGGGCAGCGAAAAGCTCGGCACTCGTACCGAGATTAAGAACATGAACTCAATCACCAACATCGCGAAGGCTATGGAGTATGAGTATGAGCGTCAGGTTGACCTCGTTGAGGCAGGCGGCAAGGTTGTTCAGGAGACTCTCCGATATGACGACGCCACCGGCACAACGTCCTCAATGAGAGGCAAGGAGGACGCCAACGACTACCGCTACTTCCGCGATCCCGACCTTGTGACAATCCTCACAAGCAGGGAAGAGGTGGAGGAAATCAGGAAAACACTCCCTGAGCTTCCCGAAGCGAAGAAGCAGAGATACATCGACGACTTCGACATTCCCGAGAAGGACGCCGCACTGCTCACCAAGTACCGCAAGGTCAGCGAGTATTTTGACGAGGCGATAGAGGGACTCAAGAACCCCAAGACGGTCTCGAACTTCATCATCGGTTCAATCTTCCGCAGAGTTGAGACCGAGAAGGACAAGGAGAGCTTTGAGGTCGCGGTCACTCCGGCTCAGCTCAATGAGCTTGTCAAGATGCTCGAGAGCAAGAAGATTCAGAACAACCTCGCGAAGAAAACTCTCGAGAAAATGCTCGACACAGGCAAGCCCTGCACCGAGTTTATCGACGAGAGCGACCTCGGCGGAGTTGACGACGGAGCGCTCGCTCAGATGTGTCAGAACGCTATCGACGCTAATCCCAACGCCGTAGCCGACTACAAGGGCGGCAAGGAGAAGGCGCTGATGTCGCTGCTCGGCAACGTTATGAAGCAGAGCCGGGGCAAGGCTGACGCACAGGCTGTCAGAGCAAAGCTGATAGAATTGATAGGATAAATAAGTTGAAAGTTGAAAGTTGAAAGTTGAAAGTTGTGGTCGGGCAGACAGGTCGGCGCGTACAAAAGCGCCGGGTGCCCGACCATATTCATATGCTGCTTGCGCAGCAAGCATAAAAATTCGGTCGGGCAACAGACGTGAGAAACTCACAATCTGTCTGCCCGACCTTTAATTACGCATTACGCATTACGAATTACGCATTAAAAAAAGCACTTCTTGCAAAAACGTAGTCCCTCATCCGTCACCGCCAACAAGTTGTCGGCGACACCTTCAACACAAGGTATGGGTGTTGTTACCCAAAACAAGTTTTGGACAACACCTCACCCCAAGGGAAGGCTCGGTGCGTTTCCGCTACGTTAATTGCTCATTGCTCATTGCTAATGTCCGGGTTCAGCACATCGGTAAGTCGGGAGTGTCAGCACATAGGTAAGTGGA
>CAMHHL010000017.1 GCA_946184925.1 uncultured Clostridia bacterium
TTTCCGTCCGCAAGTGTGATTGTTACATCAGTCTTACCCTTTTTCAACGCGGAAACCGTTCCGGTTTTCGTAACCGTTAAAACCTGGGAATCGCCGGATTTGAAATTTGTAATTTTACTGTCGTTGACCTTTAGATTTATTTTACTGCCGCAATTTAGCTTTCCGGCTCGCAAAAGTTTTTCGCTTTTAGGAAGATAATAATTTACCGAAAAAAGATTTGAAAGGGTACTTAAACGAGAGTTGAATTTGTCTTTTTCAGTATATAAAACATTGAGCTTAAAGCCGCTGACCTTTCCCTTATACGTATATCCAAAACGCTTGTTGCTGGAACCGTACAGTAAAACGTCCTCCGGCAGCCGTAAGCTTTTCAGGCTATCGCACCCGTAAAAAGCTCCGGGATAAACGCGCTCGACTGCATCCGACATAGTGACGGAGTTCAGTAATTTGCAATTAAAGAATGCTTCTCGAGGTATTTGGGACATAGTCGAGGGTAAAACAGCGCTTCTTAAATATGAACAGTTCTCGAACGCGCAGTCGCCCAATTTGAGCACATTATCGGGAACTACAACCGACTTCAACAATGAATCGGAACAAAACCAGTCCCCTATGCTCACAACCGATTTAGGAATATCGATACTTTTTATACTTGTGCCTGTAAATACATTGTTACCAATAGAGAGCAAGTTCCTAGGAAGTTTTATACTCGAAAGCTTTGAGCGTCCGTCAATTTCGGTATCGGAATAAAATGCACAATTACCTATGCTGACTACAGAATCGGGCACAATTACCTTTTCTGAAGGAACATCATCATAGAAAAACAGATAATCTCCAAGCTGTTTTACAGGCTTGCCGTCGATTTCGGATGGAATTACAAACCATCCGTCTGCGTTAATATACTCGTCAACAAGTTCTCCATCTGAAACGAAACCAGTAAGACGTATAAACTCATTGTTAATCACTTTATATTTAAAAACGCCATCGTCGGTTAAAGCACCTGTGCTTGCATTCACCACTGACGAGAACGACAGGCAAATTAACACGGTCAGAAATACAGAAATAATTCTCTTCATAATAATCATTCCAATCATAAAACAAGCTTATTTTATAGTTTTATTATATCACAATATAACATAATCATCAATAAATAATAACAACAAACATTTCTATAGGTTATTAAAATAATATATAACAGTCACAAAATAATTCACACTTTTTTGTAAACAAAAACCGCCGCCCGAAGGCGGCGGAAAACATTTATTACAGCGTTGAAATATCATCCTCGGTAACGAGCTTAAATCCGTTATCGGCAAGGAGCTTCTCGGCGGAAGCATTGTCGTCAACACGGATTACAACGTAGGCGTTCTTCTTGGAAACCGAAATAAACGCGTAGAGATAGTCAATGTTGATTCCGGCGTCACCGACGATTCTCACCGCTTTGGCAAGTCCGCCGGGTTCGTCGCTAACGGCAACTCCTACAACCTCGGTCGTTTTTACAAAGAGGTTGCGGTCAGCAAGCTTTTGCTTGGCGGTTTCGACGTCGTCTACAATCATTCTGATAAGACCGAACTGCTGAGTCTCCGCCATGCACATTGCGCGGATGTCAATCTGAGCGTCCGAAATTGCGTCGGTTACCTCGGCAAGTGTGCCGGGTTTGTTTTCTACAAATACGGATAACTGTCTGATAGCCATAGCTTCCTCCTTATATTGTGATACCTAATCTTTTTCTCTTGTCAATTACGCGGACAGCCTTACCCTCGCTGCGCTCGATGGTCTTGGGGGCGACGAGGTGAACAACGGGACGGATTCCGAGCATTGTCTTGATTGCGGCGGAGAGCTCCTTCTCCTTCTTTGTGATATCTTTAATCTTATCGGAGAAGTCCTCGGGTTTCATCTCGACGTAGACATCGAGAGTATCGGAGTTATTGACGCGGTCAACCTCAATCTTATAGTTGGCGGCATAACCCTCGTTGAGAAGAACTGCCTCAATCTGGCTCGGGAATACATTGACGCCCTTGATTATCATCATATCGTCGGAGCGTCCCATCGGCTTGCACATCTTGATGAAGGTTCTGCCGCAGGAGCATTTTTCACGTGTCAGCACGCAGATATCGCGTGTTCTGTAGCGGAGCATCGGGAAAGCGACCTTGTCGAGAGCGGTGAAAACGAGCTCACCCTTCTCGCCCTCGGGGAGAGGCTCGCCGGTTTCGGGATTGATAATCTCGGCGATGAAGTGATCCTCGTTGATGTGCATTCCTGTCTGTTCCTCGCACTCGAACGCAACGCCGGGACCGGAAATCTCTGTAAGTCCGTAGATATCATAAGCTTTGATTCCGAGGGATTTTTCAATATCGCGGCGCATTTCCTCAGTCCACGCCTCGGCGCCGAAAATACCGGATTTGAGCTTGTTGTCCTCAGGCTTGTAGCCTTTCTCGGCGAGAACCTCGCCGATATATGCAGCGTAGGAAGGTGTACAGCAGATAATAGTTGAACCGAGGTCCATCATAAACTGAATCTGACGGTCGGTGTTGCCGCTGGACATAGGAAGTGTGAGAGAGCCGAGCTTGTGAGAGCCGCCGTTGAGACCTGCTCCGCCTGTGAAAAGTCCGAAGCCGTACGCAACCTGAACGATGTCCTCATCGCTGCCGCCGGCAGCGACAAGTGCTCTGGCGCAGCACTCGTCCCACATATCAATGTCTTCCTGAGTATAATAAGCGATTACGCGCTTTCCGGTTGTGCCGGAAGTGGAATGGATTCTTACGCAGTTTCTCAAATCTGTCGCGAGCATTCCGTAGGGATAGGCTTTTCTGAGGTCTTCCTTGGAAATAAAGGGCAGCTTGTGCAAATCCTCAATTCCTTTAATATCCTCAGGCTTTACGCCCTTCTCATCCATAAGATTACGATAATACTCAACATTATCGTAAACGTGACGAACCTGCTTTACGAGCTTTTCGCTCTGGAGCATCTTAATCTGCTCTACAGGCATTGTCTCAAATTCCTTCTGGAAGAAATTTCCCATCGGTATCATCTCCTAAAAATAAATTAAGCTGTACTATATGTACTCAGGCTTTAGTTTTTATATCCAAGCTCGAAGGCTTTAATATTCATCTCAATGAACTGAGGCTTTACGGAATTGCGGATAGCGGCTTCCCACTTATCCTTATCCATTTCGAAGTACTTTGCAAGTCTGCCCATAAGCACGATGTTGCAAGCCTTTGACGAGCCTGCCTCAACCGCGAGAGAAAGAGCGTCTATTGCGTCAACATGAACGCCCTTCTGCTCCATCTGCTCAAGGACATCCTCGGGATAATCGGCAGCGCCGATGATGACGGGCATCGGATCAATCTGCTGAGTGTTCACGATAACTGTTCCGCCTTTTTTGAGCTTATCAACATAACGCGCAGCCTCGAGCTTTTCAAAGCTGATGATAAAATCAGCCTCGCCGTCCTCGATGACAGGCGAATAAACCTTGTCGCCGAAACGGACATATGTAACAACGGAACCGCCGCGCTGGCTCATTCCGTGAACCTCGCTCACCTTTACATCGTAGCCCTCGTCGACAAGAAGTCTGCCAAGCAGCTTGCTGGCGAGCAGCGAGCCCTGACCGCCGACGCCGACAATCATAACATTCTTAGTTTCCATATCACTGTTCCTCACTTTCAAAAGCGTCAAACGGACAAAGCTGAGCGCATACTCCGCAGCCGATGCAGAGAGTCGGGTCAACCACCGCGTGCTTATCCCTGAAGCTGATTGCCGGACAACCGAACTTCATGCAGCGTTTGCAGCTGCGGCACTTTTCTGGATTAACTTTGAGCGGCTTCTTGGGCTTGACATACTTGAGAAGAACGCAGGGGCGGCGTGAGATAATAACGGAAGGCTCGTCCTTGGCGATTTCTTCCTTGACGACGCGCTCACATTCCTCGAGGTTGTAAGGATCGACAACGCGCACGGAATTGATTCCGATTGACTCGCAGAGCTTTTCAAGGCTGACCTTGCCTGCCGGATCACCCTTGATTGAGTAGCCGGTTGTGGGGTTCTGCTGATGGCCTGTCATGCCGGTGATTGAGTTGTCGAGTATAATTACAGTCGAATTGGACTGATTGTAAGCAATATTGATAAGACCGGTAACGCCGGAATGCATAAAGGTTGAATCGCCGATTACGCAGACGGTGTTTTTCTCAGTCTCCTCTCCGCCGGCAACGTTGAAGCCGTGAATACCGGAGACGGAAGCGCCCATGCAAAGCGTCATATCGAGCGCGTTGAGCGGCGCGGCGGAGCCGAGGGTATAACAGCCGATATCGCCGAGGACAGTAATCTTGTTCTTTGAAAGGACATAGAACATACCTCTGTGGGGACAGCCTGCGCACATCATCGGAGGACGAACGGGAATGTTCTCCTCGAGTTTTACGCTGTATTTATCGTCAAGGCCGAACGCCTTGGCGATGGTTTTCTGGGAGAATTCGCCTGTGATTGAAAATTTCTCCTTACCGATAACATCGACACCGATATTGCGGCAGTGAGTTTCGATAATCGGATCAAGCTCCTCAACAACATATACGGTCTTGAGCTCTTTTGCGAAATCCCTGATGAGTTTCGTCGGGAGCGGATTGACCATGCCGAGCTTGAGCACGCTCACATCGTCACCGAAAATCTCCTTTACATACTGATAAGATGTAGATGATGTGATGATTCCGAAATCCTTGGAGCCCTTTTCCACCCTGTTGAGTTCAGAAGTCTCAGCGTAGTCTGCGAGTGCTTTGGTTCTGTCCTCAACAAAGGGATGACGGCGGATTGCGTTCGCCGGAGCCATAATGTACTTCTGAGGGTTCTTCTCATAGGGCTTTTCTGTATCGGTTGCTTTCTCGCGTGTTTCTACAATACTCTGGGAATGAGCAACTCTTGTGCACATTTTGAGGAGTACAGGTGTATCAAACTGCTCGGAAATCTCAAACGCAAGTCTCGCGAAGTCGTAGGACTCCTGAGAGTTTGAGGGTTCGAGCATAGGAATTTTGGAAGCGATTGCGTAGTGACGTGAGTCCTGCTCATTCTGGGACGAATGCATTCCCGGATCATCAGCGACGCAGATAACCATACCGCCGTTAACGCCGGTATATGACATTGTGAAAAGCGGATCGGCCGCGACATTGAGTCCGACGTGCTTCATACAGCACGCAGAGCGCTTACCGCGAAGAGAAGCGCCGAAAGCAGTCTCGGTCGCAACCTTCTCATTGGGAGCCCACTCACAATAAGCGTCCTCGAACTTCGCAAAGCACTCGGTAATCTCTGTGCTCGGAGTTCCGGGGTAGCTGGAGATAACGGCGCAGCCGGCGTCATAAAGACCGCGGGCAACCGCAGCGTTACCGATTAAAAGTTCTTTCAATTCTATCACCCTTAAATTAAATTTATTACATTAAAGTATATTGTATCATTAAACGACATATGTTGTCAAATTTTTTATTGTGGAAAAAACAGTCTATTTCACGACCACGTTTTCATCGCCAAGCTGATGACGGAGCTCTTTGAGCATAACATCATTCAGGCTCACCCACATATTGCGCGGAGCAATCATGCTTTTTTTGCTCTCGGTGAGGTAGAAAACAACCGGAGTGGAGCCCTCAAAAATATCAGTCACCCTGACAGCTTTCCGGTAAAGCTCGCTTTGAAGCGCGTCTATTCTGAGATAGAGTCTCGGCGGCTGCTTTTTAGGCTGAGGCTTTGGTTCAGGAGCTTTCGCGGGTTTCTCCCCTTTTACTACAGGGCGGATTTCATTCGCGAGAATCTTCGGCTCCTCATCCTCGCGGACGCTCACCGAGCCGAAAACTTCGACGACATTGCCCTGCGCAAGAAACGCACCGCACTTTGAGAAAACATTCGGGAATACGAGCAGTTCAATCGCTCCGTATCGGTCGTCAACAGTGACGAAAGCCATCATCTGATTGCTCTTGGTAATCTGAGTTTTCAGTTTTGAGACAATACATACGAGCCTGACATCTGTTTTGTCCTTATAATCAGAGTTCTCGGAATCGAGAATATCGCCGATTCTGTCGGCTTTTACGGCGTTGATATAGTCGGAATACTCGTCTATGGGATGACCGCTGAGGTACATTCCGGCGACCTCGTTCTCCATGAAAAGCAGCTCGTCCTTTGAAAACTCAGAAACTGCCGGCGGCTGAGGCTCGGACGCGGTTTCATCATCGGGAGAGCCGAAGTCAAAAAGCGACATCTGACCGCGGACGTTTTTTCTGTTCTCAAACTCGAGATCGGCGAGAACATCCTTGACCATCAGCAGCATTTGACGGCGGTTGAGCCCGAGGTTATCCAGAGCACCGCATTTGATGAGGCTCTCGAGCGCCCGGCTGTTCATATTCCTGCCGTACATGCGCTTGCAGAAGTCATAGAAGCTCGTATATTCGCCTGATTCGCGTTGAGCAATTATTCCGTCAATAAACTGTCTGCCGAGGTTTTTTATGGCGAGAAGTCCGTAGCGGATATCTCTGCCTACGACCGTAAAGCCGTAGTAGCTGGAATTAACGTCGGGCGGCAGAATCCGGATTCCGAGATTGTGGCACTCGGATATATATGTCGCGAGCTTGTTCTGATTATCGAGCACACTCGACATCAGCGCCGCCATATACTCGCGCGGATAGTGGCATTTGAGCCACGCGGTCTGGTAGCTTACTTTGGCGTAGGCTGTGGCATGGCTTTTATTAAACGCATAGGACGCGAAGCTTTCCATCTCGTCATAAATTGCAACCGCCGTCGCGCGGTCAATTCCGCGGCGGAGACAGCCGTCAACGACAACATTGCCGTTCTCGTCAATCAATCCTTCGATAAAAATCTGTCGTTCCTTCTCCATTACGTCGTGCTTTTTCTTGCTCATAGCGCGACGGACGATATCCGCTCTGCCAAGCGAATAGCCGGCTAACGTGCGCAGAATCTGCATAACCTGCTCCTGATAAACAATGCAGCCATAGGTTACGCGGAGAATGTTCTCGAGCAAAGGGTGCTTATAGCGGATATGCGAGGGATTGTGGCGGCAGTCGATGTAGGTCGGAATGCTGTCCATCGGACCGGGACGATAGAGCGAAATGACCGCAATCAAGTCCTCAAGGGATTCGGGACGAAGCTGCATCAGAACATTCTTCATACCCTGAGATTCAAACTGGAACACACCCTCGGTGCTGCCTAATGACATCATCTTATACACCGCGGGGTCACTCTCGTCAATTGATGAGATGTCAAAGTCAGGGACAGAGCGGCGAATCATCTTAACAGTGTCGTCTATAACCGTGAGATTGCGGAGACCGAGAAAATCCATCTTGAGAAGCCCGAGCTCCTCGAGTGTTGTCATCGGATATTGAGTGAGAACGTTGCCGTCGTTATAGGTCAGCGGAACATAGTCGGACACGGGCTTTTCGGAGATAACAACTCCTGCGGCGTGCATGGTGATGTTACGCGGCATCCCCTCAATTTGCAACGCGAGGTCGATGATATTCTTGGTGTCGGGGTCGGTGTCGTATTTATTCTTTAATTCCGGAGAAAGTGAGAGAGCTTTCCCGATGGTCATATTCAGGCTGAACGGAACAAGCTTTGCGATTTTATCGACAGCGGCATACGGAATATCGAGCACACGCCCGACGTTGCGAATCGCGCCGCGGGCAGCCATTGTTCCGAACGCGACAATCTGAGCGACGTGATCCTCGCCGTACTTGCGGCGGACATATTCGATGACCTCTCCCCTTCGCTCACCGCAGAAGTCGATATCAAAATCGGGCATGCTGACACGCTCGGGATTGAGGAAGCGTTCGAAAAGAAGGTCGTATTTTATCGGGTCAACGTCGGTAATACCTATACAATAGGCGCAAAGCGAACCGGCGCCCGAGCCTCGCCCGGGACCGACGGGAATGCCCGAACGCTTCGCGTATTGAACAAAATCGCTGACAATCAGAAAGTAGTCCACAAACCCCATGCGTCTGATTGTGGAAAGCTCGTACTCCAGCCTTTCGATAAGGCTTTTGTCCGGAGCATCACCGTAGTGTCTTCTCAGTCCGCGATAGCATTCATCGCGAAAAAACTCATAGTGATCAACACCCTCGGGGAGCGGAAAGTTAGGCAGCTTGCGAACGCCAAACTCAAACTCAACGTTGCAGCGGTCGGCAATTCTCTGAGTATTGTCGAACGCTTCGGGAATATCCGGAAAAAGCGAGCGCATTTCATCCTCGGATTTAAGATAAAACTCGTCCGTTTTGAACTCCATGCGGTTGTCGTCGTGGATTGTCTTGTTGGTCTGGATGCATAGCAGAATGCTGTGAAGCTTTGCGTCCTCTTTTTTTATATAGTGTGAATCGTTGGTGACAACCATCGGAATTCCGGTTTCACGCGAAAGGCGGATTAGGTCGGGATTGATTCTGAGCTGTTCCTCGATTCCGTGGTTTTGCAATTCAATAAAAAAGTTTCCGTCACCGAAGAGTGAACGATAGTACAGCGCCTTCTGCCTTGCGGCGTCATAGTCGCCGCGGAGAAGGCATTGAGGGATTTCTCCGGCAAGGCACGCGGAAAGACAAATCAGCCCCTCGTGATACTTCTCGAGAAGCGTGTCGTCAATTCTCGGCTTGTTATAAAAGCCCTCGGTAAAGCCGAGCGAGACGAGCTTTATTAGATTCTGATACCCTTTATTATTCTCGCAGAGCAGAACCATGTGATAATACTGCTTGTCATACTCGGCGGTCTTGTCGAATCGGGTGCGCGGCGCGACATACACCTCGCAGCCGATGACCGGCTTGATTCCCTCACTTTTGCACGCACGGAAAAAGTCCACGGCGCCGTACATGACGCCATGGTCGGTGATTGCGAGGGCGGTTTGTCCGAGAGATTTCGCCGCCTTTGCGATATTCTTAATTCTGCACGCGCCGTCCAGCAGACTGTACTCAGTGTGGACGTGCAAATGAGTGAATGACATTAGCCTGTTACCTTTGCGTTTACAGAGCCGTCCGCGAAAGACAGCTTTATTTCATCGTCTGCTTTTAATTCTTTAACAGAATTAATTATTTTCCCGTCTTTTTCCGTGATTGAATATCCCCTTTGCAGGACAGAAACGGGATTGAGCGTCTCGAGCTTTGCGCCGAGCTTTCTTGTCTTTTCCGATTCGGCAGCGAGCTTTTTTTCCAGCAATGTTTTCGCTTTTTCGGAAATGACACTGAGCTCACGCTCCCTGTCCGCAAGACGTTTCTGCGGAGAATATGCGTTTGCAATCTGCTTGTAGTGTCCGAGAACACCGGTCAGATTGATTATACGGTTATCAATAAAGGACTGAATGTACTGCTTTTGAGCGTTATAATAATCAATTAGCTCCGTTCTGTCCGGAACCGCAAGCTCAGCCGCAGCCGAGGGTGTGGGAGCTCTGAGGTCGGAGACAAAATCGCAGATTGTGAAATCCGTCTCATGCCCTACAGCAGAAATAACCGGAATGTTTGAGGCATAGATTGCATACGCGAGATTCTCGTCATTGAAAGCCCACAAATCTTCTATTGAACCGCCGCCGCGACCTATAATAATCACGTCGGCGAGGTCATATTCGTTGAAAAGGTTGACTGCGTTCACAAGCTGCGCCGGAGCCTGAGTACCCTGAACCAGCACCGGGCAGAGGACTATATCAATGCTCGGAAAGCGTCTGGTGAGAATGTTGCGGATATCCTGAACCGCCGCTCCTGTCGGCGAGGTGATTACACCTACGGTTTTAGGGAATTTCGGGATAGGCTTTTTATGCTCCGGGGCGAATATGCCCTTTTCATCAAGCTTCTTCTTCAGCTGTTCATACGCAAGCGTGAGCGCACCGATGCCGTCGGGCTGCATATCCTCGATATAGAGCTGATAGCCGCCCGTCTGCTCATAGAGCGAGACTCTGCCCCTCGCGATAACCTTCATGCCTTCCTCGGGTTTAAAGCGCAAACCACGTGCATAACCGGCGAACATCACCGCTCTGACAACCGCGTTCTTATCCTTAAGGCTGAAATAAATGTGACCGCTGCGATAGTGGTCGGTGAGGTTGCTGATTTCACCTGTAATAAAGACGTTGTTGAGCTTAGGATCGCCCTCAAGCAGGCTTTTCACATAATAATTAAGCTGAGAAACCGAGATAATCTTTGGCTTTGTGAACTTTGGATCAATCATTTTTCGCCTTTCTTGCCGTGAGATACGCAATCCCGGCGGCATTGTCAGCCGAAAACTCCGGCTCGGCAAAACACGCGCCGAACCTGTCCTGAACCGTGCGGCGAATAATCGAATTCGACATTACTCCTCCGGCGTAAAGCAGCGGAAGTGAGCCGTATTTTTTGATGAGCTCATCAGTCATGCGGCAGATTGTCTGCTCAATAAATTTCAGGCAGTAGGCGCTTATATATTCTTTTGAAGAATTATTATTGTAGAGCTTGCGACATTGGTTTTCAACTCCGCTGAGACAGCAATCGGCTCCCTTTAGGGTCGGTCTGACTTTGAGCGGCTCGTCGCAGCGAAGAGCGAGTCTCTCGAGCTCCCTGCCACACGGAAAATCAAGCCCGAGCATAACGCCGACGCGGTCAACGGCTTGTCCGGCGTTGAGGTCGAGCGTTTTCGCGATGAGTTCAAGGCTAAAACCGCTGCCATTCGGCTCGGCAAGAACAGCCTCGGTTGTTCCTCCGCTGACATGAAAGGCTATAAACCGCTCGGAAAAGAGCCTTTCCGAGCCCGCGCTGAAAATTGCCGCGGCAATGTGCCCCTCCTGATGGGAGAAAGTATAAAGCGGCACCGAAAGCGTTGAAGCCACAATCGAAGCCGCGTTGAAGCCAACGGAAAAGCACGGCATATAGGAACCATCGACCGGGCGTGGTCTTGACGACACGCCGACAGCATTCACATCACGCATATCATATTCCGCGGCAAGCTCGCCGTAAAGCTCAAAAAGCTGCTGAGTATGATGAAAGACCGCGTCGCTCTGTCGAAGCCCGACGCTGCCGGGCTTCACGGGGAGAAGTTTCTTCTTCTGTATGACCTCTCCGCCGCGATAGAGCGCGACAGAGGTTGTGTAGTTACTGGTATCAATTCCTAGGCAGATCATTCTCTTGAGACAGCTCCGAGAACACCGTTGATGAATTTGCTCTCGTCAACGGTATATTTCTTGGCGAGCTCAACCGCCTCGTTAATCGCGACACCGTCGGGAATATCCCCGAACTTCATCTCGCAAACAGCGAGCCTGAGAATCGCGTACGAGGTTTTGGAGATACGACCGAGCGACCATCCCTTTTTGAGATGGCTTTGTATTACGCTGTCGATGTATTCCTTCTCTTTCTCGACAGTTTCGACGAGCTTGCGCGCATAGGGATCAACCTCGAGATCGCGGCTCTGGGCGGCACTCTCGATAATCTCGTCTATGGATTCGTCGTTGAACAGCTTTTCGAATATAAGGATAAAGCCCTGTTCCCTGGCTTTGAAGCGTGAAAGTTTGTTTTCCATAATAACCCAGCCTTGCACTTTATTCTAGGCTGATTATATCACAAAACAGGGCGCTTGTAAACAGAAAAGCGAACGTTTTGTTAATATTTTAAAACAAATGTTCAATCAAACGGTCACAATTGTTATTTTTTCAAAATCGACATTGGCAACCGATTTCACCGTGGCGCGCAGTGAAAGATTACTCCGGTCATTAAGCTCCTTTTTGAGAACAGTGACCGTGCATCCATTCTCATTCAGAAAGCAAAGGCAATCGGAGAAGCCCTTTGCACGGAGCGTGGTCTCAATGTCATCCTGCATTGTGAAGAACTTTATCACACCTGCTACCTGAGCCTGCGCCTCGCTCTTCTCTTCATCCGAGGTTGAGTCGAGCTTAAGAACCTTTGAGGCGGTGTCAATGATTTTGTCTTGAGTTGTTGAACGCTGATTCTTTGCGTTAGCGAAAAACTTCTTCTGCTTGTCACTCAGACTGTCTGCCTTGGGCTCTGTAGCCCCTGATGTAGCCTCAGTTGAGATTGTCGCGTTGACAAGCTTGCTTTCGCCGAGGGTTCTGGTTACCGGTTTCTTCGCCGAAAGGCTCCAGTTGAGATACACTGCTGCGCCGAGTGCCAGAACTAGCGTTGCCGCGAGAAATTGTTTTTTGAATTTTTTCATAACTTTACCTCTATTCTCTTTCATTTGCTCAGCTTGGTTACACAAACCTTCGCTGATGAAATATTTAGTGCCTTTGTTACGGCGTCGTTGATTCTGCCGACAACTACCGGGTCATCACCTCCGTCGCAGACGACCACAGCGCCGCGGATGACGGGCTCAATCTCCTTTGTCTTTGTTGAATTATTGTCTAGGTAGACGCCTTCGGAGGAATTTTCAATCGTGAGCAGAACTTTTACTTCTCCCACTCCCTCAACCTCGGAGAGCATGTCGGTAATCGACTGCTGAAGCTCGAGACGGTAATCGGAAACAGACGAGCCGGAGGTGCCGTTCCCGTCAAAGCTGATGAAGGTTGAAAGAAAAATCAGCGCTATCGCCGCAAGCCCCGATATCAGAATAAAATTGCGTATTCGGTTGTCGTTTAGCAGTTTTCCGAACTTCTTCATTTTTACCTCTTTATTATTTCGGGTTCACGGGAAAGCTGTTCCGATACAAGGGAACGAATCTCCGATGAGCGCGTATAACTTCTCTCGGGAATATATATGCGGACAGATGCGACATATATTCCCCCGTCGCCGTTGATACCGAGATTAATTTTGAGCGATATAATGTCGATTTTCCGTTGTGCAAGCATAGCCGACAGGGTGGCTTCCAAACTCGATTCCGTCTCGGCGAGAACAGCTTCTTCGTAGGCTGAACGCGCATTCTCTTCCGAAACACTCTCCTGCGGAACAGTTACTCCGAAGTCGAAGCTTCCGGAGCAGAGCTCCCTTATCGGATTTATCATTACGCAGATTATAAACAATCCCATCACAGTCGCGGTAAGCTTTTTGTGCAAGCCGGGCGGTGCAATCGCACCGAGAATTGAGCATGCGAGCGACGAAACACAGACAATTGCCGCAACATTGGCAATACCGCTCAACCCGAACCGCCTCCAATCAACAAAAGCGCCGCAGTGGAAATTATAAAAACTGCGGCAAGCGAAAGCAGAACCGCAATGAGCAGCGACAGAACCGCGGAAATATTCTCGAGAAGGACGCACGACTCTCTGAGCCCTATAATCTCACCTACAGACAGGGCGATTTTCAACGCCGCTGACCAAAACAGACAACGCAGAATAACCGGAAGAAAAATAACAGCCGCAGCGATAATCGCAAAAACGCCAATCCCGGATTTCAGCAAAGAAACCGAGCCCTGAACAGTTCTCAGCGCTTCAGAGAGCGCCGAACCGACTACGGGAACAGCACTGCCGAGAGCAAACCTGAGAGCGCGAACGGAAACTCCGTCGAGATTGACGGCTACAAGCTGACGTAAGCTGAGCACGGCTGTAAAAATTGTCATTACTATCCCGACAATCCATTTTAGAAGCTTGGTAACAGTTCTTAAAATTCCGCTGAGATTGACCATTGGGTTGACTGCCGAGCTCACGCCGAGCCCTAGAAGCGTCTGCATAAGCGGCGCTGCTACAGTGGAGCTCATAGCCGTAACACCTTGCGCCGCGAGCATCACCATTGAATAATACGCCGAGCCGCTCACTGCCTGACCGGAAGCCGAAAGCACTCCGACCATAACAGGAAGATACGCGAGCATAAAGCGCGAAACATTTCCGACTGTATCGACAGAGGCGTTTATGACCGACACAACCGGAACTGAGGTCAGACAAACTATGCATAGAGTTGTGCATAAGGATATAACACTCTGCATTGAATAGGAATTGACGGACGAGCGTAAGCCGTAGAGCAACGAGTACAAAAGCATTGCCGCCACAACAGCGGCGAGAACCGCAAGCGGCTCTCTAAGCTGTTCGGAAGATGTCTTAAACAGCTCATTGATAATATCTGTAAAGGAAATGCCGCTGAGAATTTTGGGATCAACGGAATTAATACCGATGTCGGAAAGTGATTTTTTCGCGTCGTCCGGAAGCGCTTGAGTAATAATTTCCGTGTCGGCTATTTTATCGGTTACGTTATCCGCCGCGCTCACGCTGAATGTGGAAAAGATTATAATCAACAAAGCCGCCGCGGCGCACAAAAGCCGTCTCATTATGTACTCCCCGTAAGACTGAGGACCGCGTCGAGCACATCCTTATAGAGCGGAATCGCGGTAACGAGCACGAGAATCTTTCCGGCGAGGGAGATGTTCCCGGCGAGAGCCTTCTGTCCGGCGTCAATGCAGCAGTCACAGGAGAATTCCGTTAGCAGGCTTATGCCGACAGTTTTGAGCAGTATCGCGACATATACGGAATTGACGGACGCGGTATCAAATATGGTTTTTACGGTTTCATAGACGGAATTGAGGTTCAGAATAACCGAAAGGAAAATCAGCACGCTCCCGATGATAGCCGCAACAAGGGCTATTTCGGGATTATGGCGGCGAAGCGTGAGCGAAACAGTCGCCGTGAGAACACCGATGAATGAGATTGTGAGGATATTCATAGTCCGAACAGCGTTTTTATTGTTGAAAACAACGAGCTAATCTGGGTAACGAGCATCGAGAGCACCACAATCAGCCCGGCGAGAGTTGTCAGCATAGCCTGCTCCTCTCTGCCGCTTCTCACAAGCAGCTGATTGAGCACCGCGACAATTATCCCGATTGCCGCGATTTTGAAAATCATATCAACGTCCATTTAACCATCCTTAATTTTCGGCTACAACAGCATGACACCGACAGCGGCGCCGAAGCTGAAGCCGAGTATCTTGTACAGTTTACTCTTCTGTTTATATTCTTCTGTGGAATTATTAAGTGTAGCGGTAAATAGGCTCCTGTAAAGCTCAATATGGCTGAGCTGACCGTCGAGATCGGTTGTGCCGAGCCCTGAGCCAAAATCGCGGAGCAGATTACAATCATCTTCGCAAAGTATTTTTTCTTTAATAACCGATTGCATGAAGCTGTCCCAAAGCTCGCGAAAATCACTTTTTTCGGCGAAATAACCGGCGAGTTTCTTAGGTACTGAAAGGGTAATCAGAGAGCAGATATCATCCTGAGTATAGCGGATATTTGTTGAAAGAGCAC
Organism: uncultured Clostridia bacterium; assembly: GCA_946184925.1. Classification (GTDB taxonomy): domain Bacteria; phylum Bacillota; class Clostridia; order Oscillospirales; family Acutalibacteraceae; genus Ruminococcoides. The sequence goes on from CAMHHL010000017.1 coordinate 15,145, forward strand.
CGAGGAATGTCACAAAGCAGTCCAAAAATTCCGAGCGGCGTTTCATTCTTCGCGAGAGATAAAACCCCGCTGAGGTGGTCGAAATCACGAAAAGAAGCGCCCCGAAAAGCTTAACCGAAAAATTCATCAGACAGTATCACTCTCTTTATTGTTCCTGCCTCGCTTCGGCTGCCGAGAAAAACCACATGGCCGAAAGCGCTGCTTTCAAGCAGACGCAAAAGCTTCGGGCGGTTTTTGAACTCCGGCAGTCCCGGACAATGCGATGAAGCGATAACACTGACGCCCGATGAAGCCGCAAGTGAGACAGAATCGAAATCGTCAGCTCCCAGCTCGTCACAGATTATTATATCGGGCGAAAGGCATCGCACCGCGTGCTCAAAACCGCTGCGTCTGTCGTAACCGTCGAGCACATCACAAAGCCCGACGTCAAATTGTCTTTCTCCCGCGACAGTTCCGGCAAGCTCTCCCCTGCTGTCAATGAGTGAAACGCAGGCGCGTCCCGAGAGCACGCGCGCGATATCGCGCAGAAGAGTTGTTTTGCCTGAGCACGGAGCGCCGCAAATCAGAACACCGTTCATTGGATTGAGCACTTTGAGGATTTCTTCTGAGCAACCCTTGATTTCGGATGCGATTCTGATGTTGATTGAGCTAATATCCCTGATATTTGAAAGCTTTCCGCCGTCGCTGACCGCTGTTCCGCAGATTCCGGCACGGCAGCCGCCTCTGAGAGTAACGTAGCCGTTGACAAGTTCCTTTTGCTTTGAATAAACGGAATAACCGCAGATTGCCGAGAATATTTCGGACATCTCCCTCATGCCGAGCAGGAGCGAATTATCGGAAGTATCGGAAAGCCCGTTTTGCGATATGAAGAAGGCAGAATCTCTGCACCTTAGCATTGGCTGACAGCCTGCTCTCAGGCGGATTTCCTGCAGCTTGTCCGCTACATCACACGGAATTGAGGTAAGAACTCTTGCTATACGCGGCGGAAGCACGCCTGCCGCCGACCTTATTTGAGATAGATTGTTCATAGTAAGATATATGTGGACAGGCAAAAAAATATGCCCCCGAAAAGGGGACATATTTATATCTGTTCAGTTTATCATTGAAATGAGCTCTTCCTCAGTAATTACAGTTATGCCGAGCGACTGAGCCTTGGTGAGCTTTGAACCGGCTGATTCTCCGGCAAGAACGAAGTCGGTCTTTTTACTGACGGATGATGATGTCTTTCCGCCATTGTCCTCGATAAGCTTCGACGCTTCCTTTCTTGAGAGAGAAGGAAGAGTTCCGGTGAGGACAAACGTTTTTCCTTGAAATACTCCGCCCTCGGATTTCTGCTCCGACGGCTTCATGGTAAGTCCGAGCTCCTTTAGCTCCGCAATCAGCGCCTTGGTGCTGTCGAGCGAAAAATAATTGACAACCGATTCAGCCATAATTGAACCGTAACCTTCGATTTCAGATATTTCATCGGCTGAAGCGCTCATCACGTCATCAATGGTCAAAAAGCGCTGACAAAGAAGCTGAGCGGCTTTAAGACCAATATGAGGAATGCCGAGAGCAAAAACAAGTCGGTAAAGCTCGTTCTGCTTGGATTTTTCCAGCGCTGAAATTAGATTTTGCGCAGATTTTTCCTTCTTCTTGTCAAGTGTAAGAATATCTGCGGCGCTAAGACGGTAGAGATCGGCAGGCGATTTCACAAGCTCAGCGACTACAAGCTGTTCGAGTACAGCAGGTCCCAGACCGTCAATATCCATAGCGTCTCGGCTGACAAAATGGATGAGGTGGCGCATGAGCTGTGCCGGGCAATCGGTGTTTGTACAACGGATTGCGGCTTCACCCTCATAACGTGTGACAGGGCTTCCGCACGACGGGCAAACGCTCGGGAACTCAAACGGTTGCGCGTTCTCCGCATGCTCAACTACTGAAAGCACCTCGGGGATAATCTCACCGGCTTTGCGTATGAGAACCCTGTCGCCGACGCAGATTCCCTTCTCGGAGATGAAATCGCTGTTGTGAAGAGTTGCGCGCGAGACGGTTGTTCCGGCGAGCAGAACAGGCTCAAAGTTGCCGACGGGAGTGAGCACGCCGGTTCTTCCGACATTGATTTCAACCGAGAGAAGCGTCGTCGTCTTCTCCTCCGGAGGATATTTATACGCTTCTGCCCATCGCGGAAACTTTGCGGTTGAGCCGAGTTCCTCGCGCATTGCAAAATCGTCAACCTTGACAACGGCTCCGTCGATAGCAAACGGATAAGTTCCGCGATTGTCGCCGATTTGCCGAATCGCGTTAATTACATCGTCGATATTATCAAAGCGGTTGTGAAACGAAACCGGTAGTCCGAGCGATTTGAGATAGTCGAGCGACTCTTTGTGTGAATTCAGAGAAATCCCCTCGACCTGCTGAATGTTGAAAACAAAAATATCGAGCATACGCTGCGCGGTGATTTTGCTGTCCTTCTGTCTGAGAGAGCCTGCGGCGGCGTTGCGCGGATTTTTGAAGGTTTTCTCCTCTCGCTCCTCCTGCTGACGCGTGAGTTTCTCGAAGCTCTCAAACGACATATAGACCTCGCCCCTGACCTCAAGATAAGGCGGAGCGTTTTTCAGCCTGTGAGGGAGAGATTTTATGGTGAGAATATTATCGGTGACGTCCTCTCCGGTCACTCCGTCGCCGCGCGTTGAGGCGCGTGAGAGCACGCCGTTTGTGTACTCAACAGATACGGACAAACCGTCGAACTTGGGTTCAACGACATAAAGCGGACTGCTGACAGTCTCACGAACCTTGCGGTCAAAATCTCTCAACTCATCAAACGAAAAGCTGTCGTGAAGGCTTGCCATCGGAACGGTGTGGACAACCTGTGAGAACTTCTCCCCTGCCTGACCGCCTACACGCTGAGTGGGCGAATCAGAGGTGATAAGCTCCGGAAACTCCGCTTCAATTTCCTCGAGCTCACGCATCATCTTGTCATATGTGAAGTCGTCGATTTCCGGGTTGTCCTGATTGTAGTACAGGTCGCTGTGGTATTTCAGCTCTTTTCTGAGCTGTTCGGCTTTTTGTGCAGCCTCAATATATAACATAGAATCTTCCTTTTAACGGTTGTTTATGGCTGATGTACCCTTCTCGCGGAGGTAGGTGGATTCAAGGTCGGCGAGGTGAAGCTTGACGGCGAGAGGATATTTATCGTATGCCTGAGATATTGTGTTGCTGTTCTTGTCGCCGAACTCGCCCATATGCCAGCGAATTGCCATAGCTTCGTCGAGCTTCAGGCGCATTTTGCGCTCAATCAGAAAAACAGACTTCTCACCGTGACCATAGGGGAACATATCTTCGATTGAATAGTAAGGAACCTTCTCCCACTTTCCGGTCTCGTCATTCTTGACATTGCGAGAGCTGACCTTGTAGAACTGAGCCTTGCACAAGTCGTGAAGCAAGGCGCAGATTGCAAAGCTCTCGAGGCTGTCGGTCTCCTCGTCAAAATGCTTCTCAACCATTGTGTTGAATACACTCACCGAGTGCATAACAAGACCGTGCTCGCAGGCGCAGTGATAACGCGTGCTTGCAGGCGCGTCAAAGAAGTCGGTTTTTTCTATCCATTCAAGGAGCTCCTCCGCTCCATCCCTCGTAATGTTCTCGGTATAAATCTTGATGAATTCTTCTTTAGCTGTCATAACTGCCTCCTAGAGCAAATTTTTATCATAAACCGCACGGTCTCCGCCGACAAATCTCGGACGTGTCCGCGCGCAAATAACGTGGGCGTCACCTATTCTGTTGTTCTCCATTTTCAACGGAACAGCTACTCTTTTAAGGTGCATTCCTATGAGCGTTCCGCCTATATCAACGCCTGCATCGGCTTTGATTTTGTCAACAACAACAGGATCATCGAAGATTTTATATGCTGTTGTCGCGCTGCTTCCGCCTGCCTTTGGCTGAGGTATCGCGTTCACTATAGTAAGATTGAACTTCTCGGCACATTCACGCTCAACAACCAAAGCACGTTCAAGATGCTCGCAGCATTGAGCGGCGAGAAATATCCCTCTTTCCTTAAGCAGCGGATAAAAAGCGCTGTACAAAGCTTCGGCACAATCCATACTCGAACCGGTGCCGATAAGCGAGCCGGTAATGACGCTTGTTGAGCAGCCGAGAACAACAATATTACCTTTTTTGAGTCCTGCTTTCCCGATAAATTCCTCAAATGTCTTTAAGGCTTGGTGTTTTATTTCATTATACATATACTTCACCTTGAAAATTTTTATATCATTATATAACGAATTTATCAAATATTAATTATTATATGTAATTTTATCAGAAATCTTGAAAATTTTTTCTTTTTATTATAATATTAAGTAAATGGAATGCACTATTTTTAAGGAGGTTTTCATAATGAAAAGAACTGTTTCATTAATAATCAGTTTGCTGATTATCACAGGAGTATTATTTTCGTTTCCGACTTATGCCGAAACATCCCTTAAAAACGGTGATTATGAGTATAAGGTGCTCAGCGACGGTACGGCGGAGCTCACCGCCTACAGCGGTTCAAAGCAAAACGTGACCGTTCCGTCCGTTGTCGGAGGCAGAGAGGTTACTTCTATAGGCGATAATCTTTTTATGAATCACGAAGAGCTGAATAAAGTCGTGATCTCGGACGGTGTGGAAAAGATCGGGAATCATGCTTTCGGCTCATGTCCGAACCTTCGGGAGGTCAAAATCCCCGACGGCGTAAAAACCATCGGGGCCTTTGCGTTCGCGTTTGATGAAAGTCTTAAGAGCATAGAGCTCCCGGGCAGCGTTGAATTGATCGACTGGGCTGCGTTCGGCAATTGCAAAATGCTCGCGAGCGTGACGATACCCGACGGAGTCAAGACAATTGGCTCAGGCGCTTTTCAGCATTGCTCCGGGCTTAAGGAGGTCAAAATGGCTGACAGCGTCACAAGCTTAGGCAAATACGCATTTCTGAGCTGTGAGGCTTTGGAAAATGTTGTTCTCTCCGATAACATAAACTCGATTAAGGATCAGACATTCTTTTCGTGCCTTAATCTCAGGAGAGTTAATATTCCCCAAAAGGCAGTCTATATTCATATGAAGGCGTTTGCCAAGTGCGAATCGCTCGAAAGCATAACTATCCCCGACGGTGTGACTACCATAGGCAAAAACGCCTTTATGGGCTGCAAAAAGGTCAAAAAATTGAACATCCCCGCGGGTATCAACGAGATGGGCAACAAGGCGTTCGCGTGGTGTACGAATCTCAGAGAGGTCACGATCCCCGACGGAGTTAAATTCATAAGCGAAGGCGCGTTTTACCATGATACTCACCTTGCGAGTATAACGATCCCGGACAGCGTAACGAGTATCGGAGCGAGTGCCTTTGAGGGCTGTTCGAGGCTTGAAGCCGTCATTGTCCCGAAAAACATTACGCAAATAGGGGATAGTGTGTTTTATCAGTGCGAGGGACTCACAAGCGCCGAAATACAAAATAATACAGTTAGCAAGAGCGAGTTTGAAAGCTGTGATAAGCTCAAAACCGTGACCTTTTCCGATAAAGTCACAAGCATTGATGCCTTTGCCTTTTGTGACTGTAAAGCTCTCAAAAGCGTTACTATCCCCAAAAGCGTAACGGACATAGGCGATTATGCCCTCGGATATAAATATCCGGCAAAAGGAAAGCTTGTTGCGAATGGGAAAACGATTCCGGTATCAGGCTTCGTTATCAGAGGCGTCAATAAATCCGGGGCGCATTTGTACGCCAATAAAAACAATATAAAGTTTGAGGACGTCAACAACAAAAAGCTGCCCTCTCCCACGCTCGGCAAAACAAAAGCTGCCCTCAAAGCCGGTGGAACCCTAACCTTGAAGCTGACGAACGGCACGGTCAAAAGTTGGAAATCCTCGAACCCGAAAATCGCTTCGGTCAGTAAGGGTAAGGTTACCGCGCTGAAAAAGGGAGTTGCGACGATCATCGTTACAACGAAGCTTGAACAAAAGCTCAAATGCAGGGTGACTGTCACATCCTCTCCAAAGCTCTCCAAATCGAGTGTGTGCGTTAAAAAGGGCTCGACAGTCAGCGTTAAGCTTACGGGCAAGGCGAAATCGGTCAACAATGTTTATACAAATACAAAGACGGCAAAGGTAGTTTCGAAAAATACCGCGACTGCAATCAAAGTCAAAGGTCTAAGGGTAGGTTTGACAACTCTTAAAATAAAGGTCAACAAAACCATCTTAAAGCTGAAAGTGAATGTTAAATAACGCAAATCAGGGCTTCCGAAAGGGAGTCCTGAACTTTTATAAATTCACATAAATAAAACAAAAAATATAAGGACTGCCGAAGCAGTCCTTTAAAATCAGTCGGTTGTATAAGGAAGAAGCGCAACCTGACGAGCACGCTTGATGGAAGTAGTGAGCTCTCTCTGGTGTCTTGCGCAAGTGCCTGTTACACGACGCGGTAAAATCTTTCCGCGCTCGCTCATATAACGGCGAAGACGTGCGATATCCTTATAATCAATGTTCTCAACCTTGTCTACGCAAAATGCGCAAACTTTTCTGCGGCCTTTTCTGCCGCGGATCGGACGATCTGCCATGATTATCTCTCCTTTCAAAAATTAGAAGCTTTTCTATATACCCTTGTGGGATTAGAATCAATTAAAACGGTAAGTCATCATCAAGGGGCATCTCCTGGAAATCGGAGGGAGCGCCGCTCTGATAACTCGGTGTAGGCTGGACAGGCTGCTGAGGAGCCGGATGATAGCCTGCGTTGTTATAGCTCTGGGAGAACTGGGAAGAATCCCTGCGCTCGCCGGTGAAGCTTACATTGTCGGCTACAACCTCAACTACATTGCGGTTTGTGCCGTCCTTAGCCTGATAGGTACGTGTCTGGAGCTGTCCTTCAAGCGCGATAAGTGAGCCCTTGCTGAAATAACGGCAAACGAACTCAGCGGTCTGACGCCAGCAGACAATGTCGATAAAGTCCGCCTTGCGCTCTTCTCCGCTCTTCACATAGCTGCGGTCAACCGCAATACGGAAGCTCGTTACGCTCTTGCCCGAGGTTGTTGTTTTAAGCTCGGGGTCGGCAACCAAACGTCCCATTAAAATTACTCTGTTCAACATAATAAAATCATCCTTTCACTCGCATAAATGCGTACCTAAAATTATTCACCCTTTTTGATAATCATAGAACGGAGAACGCCGTCTGTGATTTTGAAGATACGGTCAAGCTCCGCCGGGAACTCAGCCTCAGACTCAAAGTTCATGAGAACATAGTAGCCTTCGCTCTCCTTGTTGATAAGATAAGCGAGCTTGCGCTTACCCCATTCATCAACATTCTGCAGAGTAGCGTGCTTCTCGATTAAAGCCTTGAACTTCTCGATGAGTGTCTGAATGCCCTCTTCGCCCTGCTTTAATGAGAAAATCATTACTGTCTCGTAATTAGCCTTTACTGCCACGTTGAACACCTCCTTCTGGACTTAATGGCGGCTTTCGCCGCAAGGATTCGCCGAATAAACGGCACTTGTATATCACACTGATAGTGTAACATTAGAATTATAAACTAAAAATAAGTTGTTGTCAAGAATATTTTTTACTCAAGCGCTGATAGCTCTCGTCGTCAACAAGAATGAGCGCGGTCATCGGCGGAACGTTGATCATATTTCCGTCTATTCGCTTGATTGTCTCAAATCCTGCCTTATCATAATCGGCAATTACAACCCACGACTGCGGAAGAGTGGTGTGCGACTTGAGAGTGAGCTGAGCAGGCTCGGTATCGTTGTTGAAGAGTATCGCGAGCATATTCCACTCGTCGTGAATAATGTTTGGGATTGTGTAGCCGATGCAGCGTCCGTTTGTCTCAAAGTAAGTATTGCTGACAGAGACCGTGGAAGGCTCTCTGAACGAAGAAAAGGACTTGCGGATTTTGATTAATCCCTTGTAATACTCAACAAGGTTTTTGTACTTGCGAGTCCTCGTCCAGTCGATAGCGTTAATCTCGAGCGGGCTCTTGTAGCTGTTGTGGTCTCCGTGCTTGGTTCTCGCCATCTCCTCACCGGCGAGGATGAAGGGGATTCCCTGAGAAGTAAACACGAGGGCGGCGCTGAGCTTATTCATTGCGAGAATGTGCTCATCAAGAGTGTCAAAGTCGGAAATGTTCTGGCTCTTGAGGAGCTTATCCCAGAGTGTGAGATTATCGTGAGCAGAGTTGTAGGTCACGCACTGGGTCGGCTTCTTTGCCCATTTGAGGAAGGTGTTCGAGGAACAGGCAAGAATTCCGGAGATGATATAATAAATGTTATGGTTGTTGCCCTGAATATAGCCGATTGAGCTGTCATCGGTGTTGCCCTTGAGAGCGTTGCGGAAGGAATCGTTGAACATCGCGATTCTGGAGCTGAGCTTGCCGGCGTTCTCCTTTACGGACGCATCCTCGAACGCGATTCCGTTGTCTCCGAGGTCGGCAGTCCACGGCTCACCATACATGAGAAGCTTGGGGTCGATTTCATCAAGAGAAAGACGGACAAGATTCATTGTCGTAGTGTCAATACAGCCCATGAGGTCAAAGCGGAAGCCGTCGATATGATACTCCGTAGCCCAGTAGAGAACGGACTGAACGATATAGTTGCGCGCCATCTCCTTCTCGCTTGCGAAAACATTTCCGCAGCCCGAGGAATTGAGGAAACGACCGTTGTATTTTCTGTAATAATAGTCGGGAACTGTGCGGTTAAAGCAGGAATCGAGAGAGCTTGTATGGTTATATACGACGTCCATGATAACGCCGATTCCGGCTTTATGAAGCGCCATAACCATTTCTTTGAACTCCCTGATTCTGACGTTGCCGTCGAAGGGATTTGTGGAATAAGAACCCTCGGGAACGTTGTAGTTCGCCGGGTCATAGCCCCAGTTGTACTCATTCTTCTCGGGATGAGCCTCGTCAACCGAGTCGAAATCATATACCGGGTTGAGGTGAACATGAGTTACACCGAGCTCAACGAGATAGTCAAGACAGGTCGGGAGCTTGCCCTCGCCGTTTACCGTTGTGCCCTTCTCGGTGAACGCGAGGTACTTTCCCCTGTGCTCGGCGGATACGCCGGAGCTTGGGCTGCCGGAGAAATCTCCGACATGAACCTCCCAGATTACCGAATCGGTGGGATTCTTGACTGTAACGTGCTTGTCAGCGTTCCAGCCCTCGGGGTCGGTCGAGCGAAGGTCGCAGACCATGCTGCGCTTACCGTTGACGCCGACAGCAGTCGAATAAACGTCCTGAGTCTCGCGGGTTACTCCGCCGACGGTGACGAGATATGTATAGTACAAATCCTTCAGGTCGCCGAAAACCGTCACAGACCACACGCCGGTAATTGCGTCGAGCTTGAGCCCGTAGCTCTCGAGCTTTTGGGCATTCGGCTCCTCATCGCTGCCGGTTCTAAAGAGCTGAACTCTGACATCGGAAGCGTCGGGCGACCATACCTTGAACACTGAACGGTCGGAGTAATATGTGCAACCAAGATCATGATTATTGTAATTCATCAAAAAACCTCTCCTGTTATTAAAATTGGGAAATGAAAGTTGAGAATTTGTATTTAAGCCGCAACGGCGGCAATATTAACCAATATATTTTGAAACATTTTCCTTGAACTCACTGACAAGCGCCGGATAATCAACATAGCACACGTCAAGGTCAACGTTGCCGTCGATTCCGCTGACTGAGCCCGAATCGGAATACTGCCACATCGAGTAACCGTCCTTGAAGCTTTCGTCCTCAAAGGAATGATCAACATAGCACGCAATCCAGAAGTCCCACTTATTGCCGAGCTCATAACAGTCTATGTAGCTGTCATAGATTGAGTTCGAGGTGTAAACACCGGGATAAAATCCACCGCGCTTGATTATGGTGCAAAACTTGTTAATCATTGCGGTGTTTTCGTCATATCTGTCATAATCCTGAAGGTCGTAAAACTCAAAATCAAGGAACACGGGATACGAAAACGTCTTGCCCTTGATATATTTGAGAACCTGACGAGCCTCGGCGGCGATTTCTTCGGTTGTGGTGGCGTAGGTGTAGAAATAACAGCCGACATCAAGCCCCGCGCTGACAGCCTTCTCATAGTTAGATTCAAAATTAGTGTCCATGCCCTCGGAGACGCCTGCTCTGAGAATAACAAAGCTGTAGCCGTCCGCCTTTACGCTCTCAAAATCAATATCGCCCTGATACTTTGAAACGTCAATTCCGTGGGCAACTATCTCGCCGGTCGGTACGGAACAGGTATTGATCTGATCAATCAGCTTTGAGCGCGAACCGCGCGGCAAAGTGAGCGAGGTGGTCGTAAAAAGCAGAACCAGAATTAATACTATGGAAGCCAGGATTAGAGCCCTGCGGTGTTTAAGGAAAAATTCTTTCATAGGCATACCTCACGCCTGGGTTTATTGCAGGCGATATACAGTCATATTATATACTTTTGCGGGCTGTTTTGCAATAGTGGTTGTTATTTTGTTAACATTTGCATAAAATTGTAACCTGCCTCAGACAAATTATATCAATAATCATTTACAAACCCCAGTCCGTTTATAGTTCCTGCCGTTGTAATTATTACGAAAGCGTTACCGTCACAGGCTTTTATCAGATTATTCGCCTTGTAAACCTGGTTTGGGCGCAGCGCGCATATAAGAAGCTTTCTGTTCTCTCCGCTGAAACCGCCGACAGCATCTATAACGGTAACACCCCTCGAAACGCCTGTGAGCAGTCCCTCTGTTATCTCGCGGTGGCGCGAGGTTATGATTAGCATAAGCTTGCCGTTATTGCGCGAGGTACCGTAGACGATGACGTCGATTAGGCGTGAACTTACGAGAATTGAAATAACGGCGTAAAGGCCTGCCTCAAAGCTCCCGAAAACAAGAGCGGCAAGCGTGACAATAAGGGCGTCGAAAGCGAGAATAATCTTGCCGACTGATATATGAGGACGCAATGAGTGGATAAGCGACGCGATGATGTCGGTTCCGCCCGAGGAACCTCCGCGTGAGAAAATGAGCGCGATTCCGGTGCCGCTGAGTATTCCGCCGAATATGCAAACGAGCATCATATCTCCCTTGTAGCCCGGAAGAATAGCGCTGAGAACGTCAATCAGCACTGACGCGGCGGTTGTACCGTAGGCAGTCTTTATAATAAAACCTTTCCCGAGCTTGCGTAAGCCCAAAAAGAAAAGGGGCACATTCACAGCAAGTATGAACGCGCCCACAGGCACCGAAGCAAGATAATTGAGCATTATCCCCAACCCTGTCAGCCCTCCGGGGGCAATGTTGTTGGGTGAGGTAAAAAGAGCCACCGAGAGAGCGTACACAAATGCCCCTGCGGTAATTATCAGATAATCGGTTAATTTTTTGAGCTTCATAGAAACACCTTTATTCTCTAAAAGAATTATGTAACTATGATATTGAAGAGCTCCTTTATTCTGTTTTTTTCATCATTGAGATAGAGATACCCGAAAAGCGCCTCCAAGCCCGTCGCCGCGTGATAATCGGCAACGCTCGAATTCTTCGGCGTGTTTCGCGTGAAGGCGTTGCGTCCGCGCTTGAATACGGAAATCTCCTTCTCCGTAAGAATCGGCATAAGCTTGTTGATACTCTCGGACTGCGATTCGCAGTTGACAAGCTTCACCTTCATACGGTTCAACTGCCCTACAGGGCGGTTTGCCTGAGTGACGAGGTATTCTCTGACGAGCAAATCATACACAGAATCGCCGATGAAAGCGAGAGTCTGCGGAGAAAGCTCATTCGGATTTGTTTTTTTATCCAGTAACGCGCCCATAATCACTCCACAAAATCGAACTCGACGTCATAGAGCGATACAGTATCGCCCTCGTTGATTCCGGCTTCACGCAGAGCGTCGAAAACTCCGTTTGAATTGAGAACGTTCTGGAAGTAGTTGAGACTCTCATAATCATCAAAATTAATCGTGCGCATAACGTTATAGAGCCACTTCGCTTCGACGCTGTAGATCCCGTCGTCTGTCTTGGTAATTTTCACACTGTGGTCGTCAAAATCCTCGGCTCTGACAACAGGTGCCGGCTCCGGCTCAAACCTCTCGACAGGAGGAAGCTTCGAGAGCATCTCCTGAATCTTCTTGAGCAGAGGGTCAACATCGTAGCGAATCGCCGCCATAATCGGAAAGAAGTCGTAGCCCATACCCTCGATGTATTTTCTGTACTCGGCAATCTGCTCGTCCGTGCACATATCGCACTTGTTTCCTGCGACAATCATCGGGCGCTTGGCAAGCTCGGGGTTGAACTTCTCGAGCTCGGAATTGATTATTTTAAAATCCTCATACGGATCCCTGCCGTCGCTTCCGCTGATATCAACAATGTGAACGAGCATACGGCAGCGCTCGACATGTCTGAGAAACTGGTGACCAAGACCTACACCCTGCCACGCTCCCTCAATCAGACCGGGAATATCAGCCATAACGAAGCTTGAACCCTCGCCCATCGACACAACGCCGAGGACAGGTGTGATAGTCGTGAAGTGGTAGTTTGCAATCTCGGGCTTTGCCTCGGAAACAACCGAAACAAGCGTTGACTTGCCGACGTTCGGAAATCCTACAAGACCGACATCCGCGAGCAGCTTGAGCTCGAGGGTGACGTCCATCTCCTCGCCCGGGAGTCCCGGCTTAGCAAAGCGCGGAACCTGACGAACAGCATTGGCGAAATGGGGATTTCCCCAGCCGCCGTTGCCGCCCTTGGCGACGATAACAGGCTCATCAGTGCTGATGTCGGCAATAATTCTGCCGCTTTCGGCATCCTTGATTACCGTACCCATCGGAACGCGGATGATTAAATCCTCGGCATTCTTGCCCTTTTGGCGGTTTCCCCTGCCGTTTTCACCGCGCGGCGCGGAGTATTTTCTCTTATATCTGAAATCTGCGAGAGTAGAAATATTTGTATCAGCCTGAAAGACGATATTGCCGCCCCTGCCGCCGTCGCCGCCGTCGGGACCGCCTGCCGCGACATACTTTTCTCTGTGAAACGCAACTGCGCCGTCACCGCCGTCGCCTGCCTTGATGTGGATTCTTGCTACATCTACAAACATTCTATCCCCTCCATTCTTATTATTATCTTATCTTTTGTAATTATTATCCTTTTCGATGTCATTCGGAAACGCGGTATCAAAACCGGTGAGTCCGTAATCTTCGCTCGAATCTGCTTTTATGCTGCCTTTTGGAGCGACAATCACTGCCGCCGCGACGAAAAACAGTAAAAATCCAAGCGGCGCAAACATTATTATATACATCCACACGCCCTTGAAGTTAAAGATTCCGTGAGCGTACAGAAGGAAATACAAAAGAAACGCCGTGAAGGTCGAGATATACTTGACTGTAATTACATAGGATTTTTTCTTCATTACGGCGCCGACAAGCACCGACACCATAAACGCGACCAAAAGCGGGTCGCCTATAAACAACAAAACTTTGAGAATATTCATAGAAAACCTTAAAACCAAAAAGAAAGGGTGGATTGCTCCACCCTAAATAGCAATTATTACTGCTCAACAGGATAAACGCTTGCGCGCTTTCTGTCCTTGCCCATACGCTCAAAGCGAAGAACGCCGTCAACCTTGGCAAAGAGTGTGTCATCCTTACCGATGCCTACGTTCTCACCCGGGTGAATGTGAGTTCCTCTCTGCTTAACGAGAATGTTGCCTGCGAGGACATGCTGTCCGTCAGCACGCTTTACGCCAAGACGCTTTGACTCGGAGTCACGGCCGTTCTTGGTCGAACCCATACCTTTTTTATGAGCGAATAACTGGATGTTTATCTTCAGCATTACCTTACACCTCCGTAATTTTTACTTTGATTTCTTTTTCATACTGCTCCTCAAGCTGGAGCATATGCCGGTAAAGTCCCTCGATAAGAATTGAGGCTTCGGCATTGTTGACGGTCAGCTTCATGTAACCGTCCTCAACAGTAACATCAGCGTCAATGCCGTAGGAATCGGTGATGTAGTTCGCAGTGAGGTAAGCCGCTGAGCTCACCGCCGCACAAACAATATCACTGCCTGATTCGGCATAATCGGAATGGCCGGAGAATTCATATCCTGAAAACGAGCCGCTCCTGAAGAATGTTACCGTAATCACGATTAAGCCTCGATTGACTTAATCTGAACCTTTGTGTAAGGCTGTCTGTGACCGAGAGTTCTCTTTGAGCCCTTCTTAGGCTTGTAAGTAGCAACTCTGATTTTCTTGCCCTTACCGTTCTTGAGCACCTCAGCTGTAACCTTTGCGCCGTCAACATAGGGAGTGCCTACCTTGATGCCGTCGTCAGCTCCGAGAGCAACAACGTCGAATGTTACAGTGTCATTAGCCTCAGCGTTAAGCTTCTCGATGAACACGATCTGATCCTGCTCAACCTTGTACTGCTTTCCGCCTGTTTCAATAACTGCGTACATATTAGTTCCATCCTTTTTAAAGTCTCGCTATTCGTAGGCGGCTGCAAAACGGCAACACTTTAAAGCCCACAATATGCGGCTTATATACTATATCACAACACAAGTATGATGTCAATAGTTTTTTATACTGCTTTTAATCGCCGATTATCAAAGGTTGTTTTGCAGCTTGCATGCCTTGAGGGTGTTTTTCATAAGAGTGGCGATGGTCATGGGTCCTACGCCGCCGGGAACCGGGGTTATGTAGGAGCACTTGTCTTTGACGTCATCAAAATCGACGTCTCCGCATAGCTTGCCTTCCTCGTCCCTGTCCATGCCTACGTCGATTACTACCGCACCCTTCTTGACCATATCTGCCTTGACAAACTTCGGAACACCGATAGCCGCCACGAGAATGTCGGCGTCGCTTGTAATCTCGCTGAGATTCTTTGTATGGCTGTGGCAGATTGTAACAGTGCCGTTCTCGTGAAGAAGCAGCATTGCCATGGGCTTGCCGACGATATTGCTTCTGCCGATTACTACGCACTTTTTGCCGTCAACCGAAATGTCATAATAATGAAGCATTTCCATAATTCCGGCAGGAGTGCAAGGGAGAAAATCATAGTCGCCAATCATTATTCTTCCAACGTTCTGCTTGTGGAATGCATCTACATCTTTGAGGGGGCTTATCGCCTCGATTACGGCGCTGTCGTCAAGTCCCTCGGGCAGCGGAAGCTGACAGAGAATTCCGTTGATATCGCTGCGGTTGTTGAGCTCTTCGACAAGTGCAAGGAGTTCCTCCTGCGAAGCTGAAGCCGGGAGAGCGTATTCCTCGGACTTGAAACCGACAAGCTCGCACGCCTTCTTCTTGTTATTTACATAAACTCTGGAGGCAGGGTCGTCGCCGACAAGAATAACGGCAAGACCGGGAGTTATGCCCTGCTTTTTGAGCCCGGCTGTCTCCTCGGCTACCTTAGCCTTTACTTCTGCCGATACTTTTTTCCCGTCTATAATTGTCATAGAATTTGTCCTCCTTCTTTTTCTTTGCGTTTACAATAAGAATCACCAGTCCGACAACCATAATAACAGCCGAAATCAGCTGCGAAACTCTTATTCCGCCGAACGGAAGATATAGGCTGTCGGTTCTCAGACCTTCGACTATCATTCTCTCAAAACCGTACCAAACAAGATAGCAATAGAACACCTGACCGGGGTACTTCTGGAACTTTTTGCTCAGAAAATGCAGAAGCACAAACCCGAGCAGACACCAAAGGCTCTCGTACAAAAAGCACGGATGAACGGTCTGAAGATTGGTGTTCTCGCTCATCATGCCCCACGGAAGCGTGGTTTCCGTGCCGAAGGCTTCCTGATTCATGAAGTTGCCCCAACGTCCTATGCCCTGACCTATCAAAAAGCCGAGGACGGAGATGTCGAGAATCGGCATAATCTTGACCTTTAGAATCTTCGCGGTTATGCAACCGCCGAGAAACGCACCGATTATGCCGCCGTAGATTGCGAGTCCGCCGTTGCTTATCATTATAATTTCGCCGGGATGCTCGAGGTAATAATCGAGCTTGAACAAAACGTAGAAAAGTCTCGCGCCGATTATTCCGGTAACAAGACCGACGAGAACGCAGTCAAACAGCTTGTTGCGGTCAACGTTGAAGCGCTTTGCGGAAAAATACGCGTAAATAAACGCGAGAACCATTCCGCAGGCGATGATGATTCCGTACCAGTGAATCTTGATTTCTCCGATGGAAAAGGCAATCGGATTAATCTGAAATTCCCAGCCCAGCGCCGGGAAGGATACATTATACATAACGCCCTCCTATTCCTTGGCAGGCAAAACAACCGAAAGGGTTGTGTTGTCCAAATCGAGAAGCGAGCAAAGCCGCTCGTTGACATCCTCCAAAGTCGCGTTCGCGATATCCTCAATTGTCCCGAAGATATCCGCATTATTGAAGTGGCAGTCAACCATTGCGTTCGCAATGTTATCTACGGAATTGAGCGATGACAAAGCGTCACCGTATGCGTCTCTGCGCGCAATCTCGAACATTTCCCGGGAAATTCCGGTTTTCTGAAGTTCGCGGATATAGTCGGTTATCTTCTCGGCTGCTTCCTTGGGCGAGCGTGATTCTCCGCTGAAAAGTACCACGTTATATCCGGGACCGTTGAAGTACTCGCTGTCAAAGCTCTGGTTAATCAGCTTCGCGTCGTCGAGAAGCTTATACAAATCGGAATACGAAGCGGAAAGTACGCCCAGAAGAATATCGACCTCGGCGGCTTCCTTCCGGGTTACAGGGTGAGTTTTCACCTTGAAACCGAAGTTGAAAAGCGGCATAGAAACCGGGAACTCCTGCTCAACATAATGGCTGCAGACCTCGTACGGTTCGCCATCAAAATAATTTTCGATAGTATGATTTTCAGACGGCTTAAGCATTTTGTCCGCAGTTTTGAGCACATCCTCGGGTGTAAGGTCGCCGGCGACGCAGAGAACCATGTTGTTGAGATTATAGAAGGTGTTGTAGCAGCTGTAGAGAAGCTCCGGGGTAATCTCGGCAATCGACTCGACTGTTCCGGCGATGTCAATCTGAACCGGATGGCTCCTGAACATATTCTTGAGCAGGTTGAACATCACGCACCATTCCGGCGAATCGTCGTACATACGGATTTCCTGACCGATTATGCCCTGCTCCTTAGCAACGGTTTCGTCGGTAAAATACGGACGCTGAACGAAATCGAGAAGAATTTCAAGGCTCTCGTCAAATTTATCCGTACAATTGAAGAGATAACAGGTTTTGTCAAATGAGGTGTAGGCGTTAGCGTTCGCGCCGGTTTTGGCATACTTCAAAAACGCGTCGCCGTCCTCGCATTCGAACATTTTGTGCTCAAGATAGTGCGCGATTCCGTCGGGAACACGCTTCACCTCTCCTCCGTCGAGCGAAAAGGCGTTGTTGACGCTGCCGTAATGTGTTCCGAAAATGGCGTACTTTGAGTTATAGCCGGGCTTTGGATAGACATAAATCGTAAGCCCGGATTCATGATCGATTTTGTAATACTTATCCTTGAATTTAGCGGAAACGACTTCTGTTATATTGTTCATTTTTCCACCGCCTTACTTTTTAAAACGTAGATTGTATCGAGTGATAGCTTGTTTGCCGCCGCGACAATCTGTTCCTTGGTAACGGCTCTGAACTTCTCGGCAGCCTGCTCGGGAGTGTCAACGGATGCGTCCATGAGCTGAGAGCTGTACCAGTTCACCACTCCACCCGTTGTATCGACCGAAGCATAAACGCTGTTGATTACGGCAAGCTTTGCGGATTCGAGCTCAAAGTCGGAGATGTTGCCCCTCTTCATCTGCTCGATTTCCTCAAAAATCGCTTCCTTTGCCGCCTCAATATTGTCGGCTTCAACTCCGGATTCAATTATCAGAATACCCTTGAGCCGCACAAAGCGGCTCATGCAATAATAGCAAAGGCTCTTTTTCTCACGAACATTCGTGAAGAACTTTGAGGTTGCCGTACCACCGAGCACTGCCGACATCAACCTGACCGCGATTGCGTCCTCTTCGGGCTCGGCGCAGGCGGTCCTCATACCGATTTCCAGCTTACACTGGGCGACGTCCATCTCCTCGGTAACGTTCTTCGGCTCAAAGACAGAATAAACAACGTCGGTGGAGAGCTCGACAGGTGTTCTTTTTATTTCTTTAAAAGAATTTTCGATTACGCCTGAAGCTTTCTCAGGGCTACTGTCACCTACATAAGTAAAGTCAAAATAGGCGTTTTTGAGCACATACTGCCATGCCTCATAGATATCCGCGGGAGTGAGAGCTTCAATTTGCTCCTTAGTTCCGTAGCGGCTGATTCCGAACTGTTCGTCTGCGCACATCAGTTTTATGAGCTGCTGCGAAGCGTAGATGCGCTTGTCGTTGAACTCGGAATCTATCATATCATAGGTTAAACGTTTTTCCTGAGCGAGGTCTTCCGAATCGAACTTACCATCGCTCACCTTGGGGTTAAAAATCACCTCGCAGAGAAGCTCGCTGAGCTGTTCGCTGACGCTTTCGCCGCCGAGAGTATAGCTGTCATCAATACCTCCGACCGAAATAGTCAAGCATTGCATATCACCCATTTTGCTGACCGAACCGTTGAGCTCAGCTCCGTAAAGCATGCTCAGCTTGCGGGACAGCGTGGTGAAATCGGGGTATTTTTTGCAGCAGCGCACAAGCATATAGCACAAAAGCGCGTTGCGCGCGTTAGTCTCCTCCGAAAGCGGAAGGAGAATATTGACAAGAAGCCTCATTGTCTTAAATTTGCTGACGGAGACGCTGTTGAACATAACTCCGGGAGCAAGTTCCTTTTGAATCAGACTGTTCATTGTATCAGCTCCAATGTTAAAAATTTTATGATATACCGATTTAGTATACCACAAATAAAGGATTTATAAAAGAGTTTTTACAAAATTGTTTACATGTCTGAGACAATCTGATAAAATATCGTAAGGAGGGATGGTTATGTTGCCTGCAGACAATATGATTCTGCTGTCCGTAATCAACACAAAGCTGAGAGATTATTACAAGAACCTCGACGAACTGTGCGACGACATGGGCGAAAGCAGAGATGAAATCGAAAAAAGGCTGAAACTAATTGACTACAGC
>CAMHHL010000018.1 GCA_946184925.1 uncultured Clostridia bacterium
GTTCCGATTGCTGTTTCGTTCTTCCAATTGTTGAAGTCACCAAGTACATAGTACTTTGTGCCGTCTACTGTGGTGGGCTTCTGTGTTGATGTGGGCTCCTGTGTATCATCGGAATTGTAGAGAACTGTGAGCTTCATTGCTTCTTCGTTAAGGACGAAGGTGTACTTACCGCCTGTTGCCTTAAGTGTGCAGTTTGCTTCTACAGAATTCTTGAATTCCCAGCCGCCCTGTGAGGTTGCCTTTGTTGTATCTTCGATTGTGCCTTCGTTACCGTACCACTTGCCGTCGCTGTCCTTAATCTTGAACTCATATGTTCCGGCTTCAAGCTCTACTGTGTATCCGGTTCCGATTGCTGTCTCGTTCTTCCAATTGTTGAAGTCACCGAGTACGTAGTACTGCGTTCCGTCAGGAATTGTTGTGGGAGCTGCAGTGCTTGAATCAGGCTCCTGACTCTTTGTGATATAGAAATAACCGCCAAAGTCTTTCCAGTCTTCTTTATATTCTTCCTGGAAGTAGATTGTAACAGCGCCTGCGTGCTCTGCGTCAACCTTATACTGAGTATCCATTCCGTCGGGATACCATGCCTCAATCGCGCCGTCTGCTACCTTAACTACCTTAATCTCGTCGTCTGCAGCGAGAGTGGTGTCTAGAATAAACTCGCCGGAAGCTGCGGTATTCTCACTAAACTTATTTTCAGCCTTGATTGAATCTACCGTCCAGTCAGGTCCGATAAGATAGAATCCGTCTGTGAGTGTTGAATCACCGCCGAAGACCACTTCGTCTCCGATAGCCTTTCCGTCTTTGTTCGTGACGGTTGTGTCTGCGAGGTCAACAATATAACGCTGAATAAATGTAGCGTCCTGTACTGTTACGCCCTCAAGACCGTCAACGTCTGCGAGATATAGCTGCTTCTCGTCAAGCTCATCCAGAGAAACCAGATATCGCTGTATTAATGTGGCGTCCATTACGTTAACATCGCCGTCGAGATTAACGTCGCCCATATAATACTTCTGAGATTCAGCGCTCGCGCCAACCTGTGAAATGCATGTCATTGAAAACAATAATGTAATGACAAGCACAAAGCTTAAAGCTTTTTTCATTGTTTTGAGCATATTCTTCCTCCTTATAATGAATATACAAAATTGTACAAAATAATTATACTACTTTGCCCTGATTTAATCAATAGAACCAGAAGTAAAAAATAACCTTTACTCTTTGTTGAAATTGCATAAATCAGTCGTGTTATTTTTGGTTTTTAGCAATAAAAGAATTATACGCTAAAGCAAAAAAGACTGTCCGCAAGTTAGTTGCGAACAGTAATTCAAACAAAAATAGAGCCCACCCTGAAAAGGGTGAGCTCCGAAGAAGAATTTCTTAAATTACTTTACAACAATCTTTGTGGAAAGAGTCTTAGTAGCAGAAGCGTAAGTAGCGTCACCTGCAACTTTAACCTTAATCTTTACAGCATAGGTACCCTTCTTTGTACCCTTCTTAACTGTGATCTTACCTGTCTTCTTATCAACAGCAAACTTTCCGGACGCCTTAGCGTAAGTAACTTTACCCTTAGCGCTCTTAACGGTTACGGCAGCGACCTTCTGAGCAGCCTTCTTAACCTTAGCAAGCTTAACTGTTACGGACTTCTTAACTGAGAACTTAGCAGTGTTGTCCTTCTTTGTAACCTTGATTGTTACTGTAGCGCTCTTGCCGTTGTTTGTAGCTGTGATCTTAGCAGAACCGGCCTTAACGCCCTTAACCTTACCGTTTTTGTCAACAGTAGCGATCTTGGTGTTGTTGGACTTGAATGTTGTAGCGCCTACGGCGTTCTCAACTGTAGCCGTAACTGTTGTTGTAGCGCCAATCTTAATAGAGGTTTTGGCAGCCTTAACAGAAACTGATGTAACAGGAGCAGAAACTGTAACTACGCACTCAGCAGTCTCAACTTCGCCGTCCTTGTCAACTGTGAAGGTGATTGTTGTTGTGCCTTCCTTGAGGCCTGTGATTGTAGCAACACCTGTCGTCTCGTCCTGAGCAACGCTGATGATGCTCTCGTCATAGCCGGAAGCCTTAGCAGTGCTGTCGTTAGGAGTAACTTCTGTTGTCTCGCCAACCTTTACGGAAGCCTTGTCGTCAACCTGTAAGCCGTACGGAGGGAACTCGCCGTTCTGGTAAACAGCGCCTGCAGCCTCAGCCTCAGCAAGAGTCTTCTGGATGCCGTACTTGCCTTCGCCATAGTAATAGAACCAGCAGCCCTTGTATGTCTCTTTGCCGGAGAAGGGGTTAACCTCGATTGCCTTGGGGTTGCAAACGTAGATCATACCGTCAAAGTTCCATGTGGACTCGTCGTCTGTTACTGTGCCTTCGGGATAGAAGCCGTAGGGATCCTTGCCGGGGTCATAGCCCTCGGTATTAACGTTCTCGGTCTGGATAGCCTTTACATAGTTCGGGCTTTCCTTATCCTCACCGCCGTCAACAGTGTTGTTGAAGATGATGGTTGTGACATCAGCAGGAACGTCTGCTACGAATACGTTCTTGTCGGTCTCGTCTGTCTTCTTGATTACGTAGCCCGGCCAAGCGTTAGCATAAGCTGTGCAGTAATCGTTGCAGTTGTAGGACTTCTCCCACCAGTAGATACCTGCTGTACAGGAAGCGAGGTCTGAACCGTCATAGCTGTCGTTGAGATCATTTCTCCATGCATCGGGCATATAGAAATAAACCTGGTTTGTGTCAACCTGAAGTTCCGGATCAGAGTTAACTACCTCTGCTACGTCGGGTCTGCGTACTTCGTCGCCGTAGTTAGCGGAAGCAGTGATGCCTGCAACCATTGCCATTGAAGCGAGAATGCACAGAGAAAGAACTAAGCTTAAAGATCTTTTCAATGTTTTCATTATAATTTCCTCCTAAATGAAATTTCCGCTTATACGATTTCGCATTTGCGGTTTTAAGCTTGTATTCATTATAATTTATTGCGGTTTTATTTTCAAGCGATTTAAAGAATAATCTAAAATAATTCAAAATTTTTAGTATCTTGTACAAATATTAGCAGTGTTTTTTATGCATAAATACTATTGACAAAAAATCAGGCGACAAAATCCGTCTGAAGTTTATCTGAAGATGGAAAAATCAAGTTAACACTTGACAAGATGTTGAAATTTTATTACTATTATTTGCGTAATACTATATAGAAACGAGGGTTAATTTTGGATAATACTAAAAAAAGTATGGAAAGCTTGGTTGCGCTGTGCAAAGGAAGAGGCTTTGTATATCCCGGCTCGGAGATTTACGGAGGACTTGCTAACACATGGGACTACGGTCCGCTCGGCGTTGAGCTCAAGAACAACATCAAGAAGGCGTGGCTCAAGAAGTTTGTTCAGGAGAACAAATACAACGTGGGGCTCGACTCCGCAATTCTGATGAATCCGCAGACATGGATTGCGTCGGGACACCTCGGTGGCTTCTCCGACCCGCTGATGGACTGCCGCGAGTGCAAAACAAGACACAGAGCCGACAACCTTATCGAGGACTTTGACGGCACAAACGTAGCAGGCTGGACTAACGAGCAGATGACTGACTATATTAATGAAAAGCAGATTCCCTGTCCGAACTGCGGAAAGCACAACTTCACCGACATCCGCCAGTTCAATCTTATGTTCAAGACCTTCCAGGGAGTTACCGAGGACACAAAGAACGAGCTTTATCTCCGTCCCGAGACAGCCCAGGGCATCTTCGTAAACTTCGCGAATATCCAGAGAACAAGCCGCAAAAAGGTTCCCTTCGGCGTAGCTCAGATTGGAAAAAGCTTCCGTAACGAAATCACTCCCGGAAACTTCATCTTCCGCGTAAGAGAGTTTGAGCAGATGGAGCTTGAGTTCTTCTGTAAGCCCGACACCGACCTCGAATGGTTCGCTTATTGGAGAGGTTTTTGCCGCGACTGGCTCTATTCCCTCAATATCAAGCCCGAAAACCTCAGACTTCGCGACCACGAGCAGGAGGAGCTCAGCTTCTACAGCAAGGCGACAACCGACTTTGAGTATCTGTTCCCATTCGGCTGGGGCGAGCTGTGGGGTATTGCCGACAGAACCGACTACGACCTCACTCAGCACATCAACACCAGCGGAAAAAGTCTCGAGTACTTTGACCCGCAGACAAACGAGAAGTACATTCCATATGTTATCGAGCCGTCGCTCGGCGTAGAGCGTCTGTTCCTCGCAATTATGACAGAAGCATACGACGAGGAGGTTATCAACGAGAAGGACACAAGAACAGTGCTCCGTCTCCACCCTGCTCTCGCGCCGTTCAAGGCTGCGGTTCTTCCTCTCTCAAAGAAACTCGGCGAGAAGGCTGAGGCAGTGTTCGAGGAGCTCAGCCGTGACTTTATGGTTGATTATGATGACGCAGGCTCAATCGGCAAACGTTATCGCCGTCAGGACGAAATCGGAACCCCGGTTTGCATAACCTACGACTTTGATTCGGTTGAGGACGGCTGCGTAACCATCCGTAACCGCGACACAATGGAGCAGGAGAGAATCGAAATCTCGAAGCTCAAAGATTATCTGGCAGAGCTCACAAAGTTCTAATTTAGAATAATAACGCCGCCGGCTAAGTCCGGCGGTTTCTTTTTTGCGATAAGGCTTTAATATATTTTGCACAATTTAACAAGTTTTTCGTAATTCGATCAAAAGATTTTATTGAAAATCCATATTTACTATTGCACTGAGCACATAATGTGTGATAGAATAATAGTAATTTCGTTCCTAACGAAAAAAATTTAAGGAGAGATTCTATGGAAAAAAGGGGTATGTGGAATTCCCGTTTTACCTTTATTCTTGCCGCGGTCGGCTCCGCGGTCGGTCTCGGTAACGCGTGGAGATTCCCCGGTCTCGCAGCAAAGCACGGCGGCGGAACATTCCTTGTAGTGTATCTGTTCGCAATGCTCATTATGGGCATTCCGCTTTTGATGATGGAGATCGCAATTTCACGAAAGTTCCGTCGCGGCGCAATTGAATCCATGCGCGGTATCGGAAAGAAGTTTGAGCCCATCGGTTGGGCTGCAACCTCGAACGCTTTTGTCATCGTATGCTACTATGCGGTTGTATTCGCGTGGGTTATCCTGATGTTCATCAACTCATGGCAGTTCACGGGAATGACAAAGAACAACGAGGCGGCGTCGGGATTGTTCTTCGAGTTAACTCAGACAACCGGCGCGATTGAAGGCGCGAACATTCCGGGTATCGTCCTGATATGTTTGCTGATTGCATGGGGACTGATTTTCTACTGCATTCGCAACGGCGCAAACTCGGTCGGCAAGGTTGTCAAATTCACGGTATTCGCTCCCGTAGTTCTTCTGGTCATAATGGCAGTCAAGGGATGCACAATGCCCGGCGCAGGCGAAGGTCTCGCAAAGCTCTTCATTCCTGATTTTAACGCGTTTTCCGATCCGTCGCTCTGGGTTGACGCCATCGGTCAGGTATTCTACAGTCTGTCGATTATGATGGCGATTATGTTCGCTTACGGCTCATATCTAGGCGACGATGCAAACGTTGCGGTTGACGCGATGATTATCGCGTTCTCGGATATGGCAATCAGCGTGCTTTCAGGTATCGTTATGTTCTCGACAATGGGCGGCACGGGAATGCTCGACCAGATTACAGACAGCGGTATCGCAACGGCGTTTATCGTTTATCCTCAGGCGATAGTAAATCTGACGGGCAACGGAGTTATCAACGCAATCTTCGGCGCAATCTTCTATATGATGCTGATTACGCTTGCGATTGACTCGGCGTTCTCGATTGTCGAGGGTATTTCGGCGGCGATTTCGGACAAGTTCCACCTCAAGCCAAAGACAGTCACAATCGCGGTTTGCGCAATTTGCGGTGTTATCTCCATGATATTCATCACTCAGGCAGGTCTCGCGTGGCTCGACATCGTTGATAACTGGACAAACCAGATTAACCTCATCGTTATCGGTATTCTGGAATGCATTGCAATCGGCTGGACATTCAACCTTCGCAAGGTACTTAATGAGGTTAACAAGAACACCAAGAGATTCAAGATGTCATACGCATGGTTCGCTGCATCAATCAAGGTTGTATCTCCCCTGCTTCTGGCAGGACTGTTCGTATGGAATATGATTACACTGTTCGTGTTCAAGGGCGGCAGCTACGGCGACTATCCCATCTGGGCACAGATTGCCGCAGGCTGGGCGGTTTCAGTCCTGGTATTCGCAAGCGGATTTATCGCAAAGATTGTTGTTAAACAAAAGAAAAAGAAAGGCTTCGTCGAGGACGAAATCGTCTGGAAAGACTAAGTTAAGCAAGCGGACGCGCAATCAGCGCGTCCGCTTCTGTATAATCATTTCCGTTGTTACCCAAGACTTTGGACAATTAAGGGAAATTTGAGCCGTCGCGGTAATGCGACGGCTCTTTTATTATCGTCCGTATGAACTTCCGTTTTTGATTTCGTAATACTGGGTTTTCTGATTCTTGTCAGCGCTCCAGAACTCAACTCTGGTGTAGGTGCTTGAAACAGTTACCTTGTACTTGCTGCCGCCGTCGTTCTGCATGGTGTAGTCTCTGCCGCTGTTGTAATCGTTGGAGAAGCAGTGAGCTATCGGCGGACCTGCCCAATCGCCTGCCTCAAAGTATATCGTTACTGAGGTTACGGGGGGATCGGTGGGCTTCTGTGTCGGAGCCTGTGTGGGCGCCTGAGTAGGTGCCTGAGTCGGAGCCTGTGTAGGCTTCTGAGTGGGTGCCTGAGTAGGCGCCTGAGTCGGAGCCTGAGTTGCAGGCGTTGTAGATGAGTAGACCGTACCTGCCTTTAGTGACCTTGCGGTTATGCCGGCGATATAGCACTGGATTGCCGTGGCATCCTTAATTGAAATTGTTCCGTCACCGTTGACGTCGCCGATTTTCTGCTTATCGGCTGTCATCGTAGTGGTATATGCGCAATGTTTCTGAATCAGCGTTACGTCCATGATGTTGACATAGCCGTCGCCGTTGACATCGCCGTAGAACACATAATTAACGGGCTGGGTTGTTGTCGGCGCCTGAGTGGGCTTCTGGGTTGGCGCCTGTGTCGGTGCCTGAGTGGGCTTTTGAGTCGGTGCCTGCGTAGGCGCCTGAGTAGGTGCTTGCGTTGGAGTAGTTGTGGGCTTTGCGTAGTCTGACCAGTTACCGCCGGAATAAATCTTGGAATCGCCCTTGTTGAATGCGTGACCTGAGCCGGTGTCGGACTGGTCGCTGCCGTTGTTGCTGAAGATGACATAACCGCTGCTCCAGCTGTCGTCAATCTTAAAGCCCCAGATGTTGCTTCCGAGATTGGTCATCTTAGCTCCCGGCCACGCACCGTTGTTGGTTTCGCCGCTGCCTGTGTAGGCATAGACATAGACGTCGCTCCAGTTTGTCGAAGAGTTATCGTAGTAAACAACTGTGTTACCGTCCAGGCTCGGGCGCGCTTTTTTCGTGAATGTATATGATTTTGTAACGGTTGAGCCGTTTGTGCCCTTACCGGTAAGAACAAGAGTCACGCTCTGTCCCTCAGACATATCGGCACCGATTGTGAGCTTCTGACCATTGGTATATGAAACAGCGGAGCCGTTGCCGAGCTTGTAGGTTGCCGAGGAAACGCTCGAAGCGTTAAGTGTAACCTGAGTTGTGCCGAAGAAGCTTCCGTCACTTCCTGTGATTGAAACAGACGGGCCTTCAGGCTGGGGAGCCGTGGCATTATAGACAACCGCAACACCGGAGGAATCAACGTTACCCCTAATCTGACCGCCGGATACGGTGAATGTGCCGCCGGTTACCTGATCCTTGTAGGTGCCGTCCTTCATAGCGTGAGCCTGAAGTGATACCGAACCGCCGCCGCCGAGCTTTGAGATTACAACGCCCGAGGTACCGCGCTCGTTGTATGCGCAGTCGCCGGAGGATGAAAGATACTCGCTCTCGCCGTCAAAGAAGTTCTTGAACTTGTTGACCTCGGTTACAGCCTTGGATTTCCATGTTGTATCGGTGCTCGCCGCGCCCATCGTGTTTGCAGGACGCGCAAAGTAGAGCGCTGAGGATTTTGCCCTTGAACCTACAATCGCCCATGTCTTGACGATTACATTGTTTGAAACATTCTTTGTATTCTTGATTCCGCCTGAACCGGAATCGCCCATGTAGGTATCGTGAGACTCTGCCCAGATTACCGCCTTATCAGCCTCGCCGCCCTTATTGTAGGCGCTGCTTGCGAGGCCTTGAGCGTTGCCGTTCTGAGCAGCGTTGAGCATGGAGTCGCCGGTGTTGTTGTCGGTGATGCTCATCAGGCGTGTGTAGTTATGAATATCTGTTCCGGCGTAGTTAAGAATTTCGCCGTAGTAGAAAATCTTGTTTGATGTGGCTGACTGGGAGCCGTTGATGACTGTCGGCCAGAAATCGGAGCCGCCGTTCTCGCCGGGAAGCTCGATGTGCTTAGCCGCGTCAAAACGGAAACCGTCAACACCCTGATTGATACAGTCAATGAGAAGCGACTTGTACTTCTGCTGAATGTCGGGATGTCCGGTATTTAAATCGGGAAGTCCGATTGCGCCGTGAGTAACCTTGTATCGGTCATTGTCGTTGTCGGCGCTCATCTGGTCACTGTGCCAGTAGTCATCGCGTCTGAGAGAACCGTTGACGGCTGTGCTGACGTTGCCGAGACCGTTGCAGTATTTGCCCTGGTCGGCAAGGTGGTTAGCAACGATGTCAACGATGACCTTGATGCCGTACTTCTCAGCCTCGGTACAGAGAGCCTTCAGCTCGCTCTTGCGTCCGAGCCATGTGTTGCCGTCGGCAATGCAGATGTCGAGAGGCTGATAGAGCTTCCACCACTGTCCGCCCTGATCCACCCAGCTTGCGCCGTAATCCTTCGGCGGCTGAACAGGCGATGTCTGAACGGCTGTGTAGCCTGCATCCTTGATTGCGGCAAGGTTCTGCTTGATGGAATTATATGACCAGTCGAAGCAGTGCAGGATTGCCGAGCCCTGAATGTTGCTCAAAGCGGCGGTGCTGCCGGCAGAGGTTTTCGCCTCGTTCTTCGTAACGGCGGTTGACGTAAACGAACCCACCGCAAAACAGGAAAGCAGAATACATAGCGCGAGTATCACGCACGTAAATCTTCTTTTCATCTTCTCTTTTCACTCCTAAAACTTCTAAATTTATATTAAATGAAATAATATACCTGAATGACTTATGTTACTTTACCTTAACAGTGAACTTGAGCTTGAAGCCGTTGTTGGTTGAAACAGTTATGGTTGCGGAGCCCTTCTTTTTGGCGACAATCTTTCCGGCGGAGGTTACGGTCGCAATCTTCTTGTTTGATGATTTGAAGGTTGCCTTGCCAACTTTGCCGACGATTGAGATTGTATATTTGCCCTTAACCTTGAGGGTCGTTTTCGTTTTCTTGAGTGAAGGATTCTTTACTGTTACCTTGAAGGATTTGCTCACGCCGTTGTTCTTGACAGTGATTGTGGCTGTTCCCTTTTTGAGAGCGGTTACCTTGCCGGAAGTGCTGACCTTCGCAACACTTGAATTTGAGGACTTGTAGGTTGTTTTGCCGACGCCGTTTTTGACGGTAGCCTTAATCCGGACTGTTCCGGCACGATAAACGGAAGCCGAAGTCTTGGAAAGCTTTACGGTTGTCCGAGGAGCCGGCTCGGGCTCGGTAACAGGCTCGGTTTCGGGCTCTGTCGAATTTCTGTAATAATCAGGGTCGTCCCAGAGAACCACAACCTGACCCGGAGCTACGGTTCCGGTGAGCTTGCCGTCCTTGGAGATGAACTTTCCGCCGTGGGCAACGTCGGTATAGGTACCCTCGGCAAGGGCTGTTGTGTGGTCAACTACGAGTTCCTTATCGCCGCTGTTGACAATAACCGCGCCGCGTGTTCCGCGGGAAATCATGATGAACTGCTTTCTGCCTATGTCGGTTCTGAGGTTCACCATCGTGGACGGTTCGCCGATCATAGCGTTGTGGAAGCGGTTAATCGCGACTGTCTCAGGATTGAAATAGTTGTCGTCGCCGGAAGCGCCGATTACGTTATCACCCCAGATTGTACTGTCGTCGCGATCGCTGTCATCGCTCGGTGAGGAATTCTTGGGACGGCTGAAGAACAGAGAGGTTGTGTCGCCCCTGGCTGTAATGATAGCCCAGCCGCGGCGAATCTGCTCATTCGTGAGCCAATATGAGGACAGACCGGGCTCGTAAACCCTGTCGCCGTTAGCATAGGTGTCATGAGATTCAACCCATGTAACAAGACGGTCGTAGTCAACATTTGAAACACCGTAGCCGCTGAGTCCGGAGGCTCCGTCGGCGTCCGTACCGGAGAGTCCGGAGGTGTCGTAGAGATATTTTCTGATTGTATAGCCGTATGACGAGGCTGTTACGTGCATAATCTTGGCGTAGTCGCCGATGCGCGAGGACGCAATCTGAGTTGAATTGCTGCCTTGGAGAACCTCGCCGTACTGGAACGATGAGCCATTGTCGAGAACCGTCGGCCAGAAATTGCCGGCATAAGATGCGTCATCATCGGGAAGCTCGATGTGCTTCGCGGTGTCGTAGCGAAAGCCGTCGGCACCGTCAGCTACGGCTGTTTTGAGAAAGTTGAGGATAAGCTGCTGATAATTTGGATTCTGGGTATTTACATCGGGAAGTCCGTTGTACCACTGGGTTACGCTTTTTCTGGAATCGGGATCGGAGCCGCCGTTGTAGTTGTGATAAAGTCCGCCCTCGATATTCTTGAGCGAATCGGCAACCGCCGCCTTGTAGCCGGTGGTGTGATTGGCAACAACGTCAACAATTACCTTTACGCCGTAGGAATGAGCGACTTCGCACATAGCCTTGAACTCAGCTTCGGTGCCGAGCTGATAGTTGCCGATGGTATAATCGACCGGCTGATACTGATAGTACCATTTTCCGTCGGCGTCGGAGCCGTAAATCTTCATGCCGCCGTCGTCGCCCTCGAGAACCTTGTTAATCGGTGAGGTCTGGACTGCGGCGTAGCCTGCCTTGGCGATTTGCTCCATGTTATCCTTGATGGAGTTGAAGCTCCAGCACCAGCAATGGAGAATCAGTCCGCCCTCAACATTTTCGGGGAGACCGTACTCGTTGGAAGATGCAGTGCTCTGAGCTGTCGGCGCAGCGCTTGATGTAACCGCTGCGAATGAAAATACGCCGGCAATCATAAGTACCGACAAAACAATCGAAATAATCCTGATACTCTTTTTCATGGAATCATTTCCTTTCTTTCAAAACTTCTGACATTTATCGCAGGAGGGCGAAAGCCCCCGCTGTTATAACTATGGCTGTTCAGCGGTTCACGCTGTCCAAATAATTCTGGAGAATAATCGTCGCGGCAACGGAATCGACAACGTTTTTCCGCTTTTTCCCTCGGGTGTTCGTAGCGTTGAGATAGTTGTGAGCGGTTATTGTGGTCCCGCGCTCATCCTGCATGCGGACGATAATTCCGGTTTTTTCCTTGAGTTTCTTGCCGAAATCGCGCGCATAACGTGCGGATTCGCCCTCGGTACCGTCCATGTTTTTAGGCAAGCCGACCACAATCAGCTCTGCCTGACGCGCCAGGGCGACGTTTGAAACCTTGTCAAGAAGCGCGGAGGGATTCTTCTCGCTTATCTGAGCCAGCGGAGAAGCGAGCCTCTCCGTGATATCCGAAACGGCAAGACCTGTCCTTGCCTTACCCAAATCAACTGATAATATTATCATACCATTTTTTTCCTCAATTTCCAATAATTAATATTAGACAATTTATCTGAAAATTACCAGGGCTTTATTGTGCCTGTTAACTCTGTGACCGACGAAATATTTTTCTCTGAAAGAAATTTCTCAATTCCCTCGTTAATTTTAATCGGTGCGTAGGGGTCGTTGAACAGCGCGGTTCCGACCTGGAGCGCTGTTGCCCCGGCAATCATCATCTCGACGGCGTCCTGCCATTTTGAGATTCCGCCCATTCCGACAATCGGAATGCTGACGGCGTTGCTGACCTGCCAAACCATTCTAACCGCAACCGGGAAAACAGCCGGTCCGCTGAGACCGCCGGTGTTGTTGCGGATAATAGGGCGCGCCGAATTGATGTCAATCCTCATGCCGGTGAGTGTATTTATGAGCGAAAGCGCGTCAGCGCCCTCAGCCTCAGCCGCTCTTGCGATTTCGGCTATGTCGGTAACATTCGGGCTGAGCTTGACCATGAGCGGCTTTGAGCAGTGCTTCCTGACCTCTCGGGTGATGTTGCCGACAGACTCGCACGAGGTTCCGAACTGAACTCCGCCGGACTTGACGTTCGGGCAGCTGATGTTGAGCTCGATAATGTCAACATCGGAGTCAGAGAGCTTCTCAGCCATTGTGCAGTAATCCTCAACGGTGTTGCCGGCTATGTTGGCGATAATCGCGGTGTTCTGCTCCCTGAGCCAAGGCAAGTCATACTTGATGAAGTGATCGACGCCCGGGTTCTGGAGCCCGACTGCGTTGAGAATTCCCGATTCGGTCTCGGCAATTCTCGGCGTGGGATTTCCGTCGCGCTCAGCGAGGGTGATACCCTTGCAGGATATTCCGCCGAGACTTGAAAGCGGATAAAGCTCGGAAAACTCACGTCCGAAGCCGAACGTTCCGGAAGCGGCGATTATCGGATTATTAAGCTCAATTCCGCAGAGCTTGACCTTCATATCAGGCATCATAGAACACCTCCCCGGCATCATAAACAGGACCGCGGCGGCAGACCTGCGTCATGTGCTCCTCGCCGTCGATTTTGGTTTTGCAGGAACAAACGAGGCAGGCTCCGATTCCGCATCCCATTCTCTCCTCGAGCGAGACCTGACATCTCACCTTTCCCCTGCATACTTCGGCGACAGCCTTGAGCATCGGTACGGGGCCGCAGGCACAAACCTCGTCAAACTCACCCATATGCTCGCTGAGAACATCTGTCACAAAGCCGTGAATACCGAACGAACCGTCATCTGTCGCGGTGTAGAGCTCGGCTCCGGCAGCTTTGAAGTCGTCCTTAAGAATGACCAAATCTTTGTTCCTGAAGCCCATAATAACCATGGGGTTATCGGTCTGCTTCGCACTGAAAAGCAACGGCGGCACACCGATTCCTCCGCCGACAAAGCAATAGCGCTTGCCGGGCTTGATGTCAAAGCCTGTGCCGAGCGGCGCGAGAATCTCAACGTCCTCGCCGGGCTTCATCTGCGACATCACTTTTGTGCCCTCGCCCTTGACCTGAAACACAAGCCTGAGCGTTGTGTCGGTCGCGTCGCAGATTGAGATTGGTCTGCGCAGTACCCTGCCGGGAACCTTTATATTGACGAACTGTCCGCACTTCGCGCGTGCAGGGAGCTCATCGTTTTTCACTGTCCAGTCGAAGATTCCTTTTGCAATCTCCTTGTTTTCTGTCAGCTTGAAAATCTGAGAATCGTAACTCATCAAATCCCCCTATTTATAATTTAAAACTACCGTAAAGGTGTTGCCGTTTTCGTTTCTGTAGACGGAAACGCTCGTATCGAGCACTCCGCCGGCTGTGGAATTAGCCCTGTCGATATAGTCCGCAAAGCCGTAGCTGTCCTGAGAAAACAGCTGATTATACGCATCGTCAACAGACACACATTCGACATCGACAATAATATAGAAATAACTCTCGTTTCTGTTCGCGGCAGCCGCTAGGTCATCTGAGAGAGTATTGTTGTCCTCTCCGCCGTAGAGCGAGCCGGTCTGAACAAAATAATTATACTCGGTCGCGGTACAGTCGGGAACAATCAGGTTGAACACCTCGAGCGTGCCGTCATCGCCGAAAAGCTCATAATCGTCGATATCGGAGAGGAGCGGGCTTGCCTCGTGGGTTTTCATCAATTCAGCCGACGTAATGTTGAAATAATCATACATATGAAGCTCGTCAGTGTCGTCCCATGTAACGTCGATATAGTACCAGTCGTCGTCAAGTGAGAGCGCGTTCCAGATGTGGTTGGTTTCGGAGTCGGTTCCGCTGACGGTTATCGAATTAACCCCAACATATGACAGCAGAAGCTGCATAGCGTCGGTATAGCCTGAGCAGACTGCGTTCTGCTGCACAAGACAGCCGTAAGCGGAATATGGGTTCCTGCTTGAGGTGCTGTCCGCCTTTTTGTCATAAATGCAATTTTTTACGATGTAGTCATGGAAATATCTCTCGAGTTCAAAATCCGTCATTCCCTCGTCGAGTCCCGATAGTATACTGTTAACGACAGCGTTGAGCTGACGGGAAGCTTTTTTGAAGCGCGCCGAAGTCATTGTTGAATAAAGCTGGATGCTGAGGTTGTCGCCTGTGAAGGAATAGGCATAGGGCTCATCAATCCAGAAAAAGCCGGGGTTGTCGAGATTTACAGCCTTCATCACCTTGGCGAGCTGACGGCGCGTAATTCCGCTGCCGACAATCTCAAAGGACTGCATCTCGTAGTTTTTTCGGTCACCTTCGGTGTTTGGGACATCGGTAAAATCTGCGGAATGAGCAACGACAGCGTCATAAACTGTCTGTTCATCAGCGTCGAGCAGGTCATAACCGTTAGTAAGCTTTATCGGCTCATAGGAGCCGGTGTCAACGTCATCCGCGAGCTTTGATGTGTCAATTTTGACGGCATTCGATTTATTCGTGTTTTTATTTTCGAGCTTTTTCTCCTTGACTGTTACCGTGTAGGTGCAGGATGAAAGCAACAGCGAAACAATCAGAAGTATAGGGATTATAATTCTTTTATGCAATTATTATACCTCTAGTAATTATCTGTAATCAATGGGCAGGCTCGCGACAGCATTCAGGCTGAGGTCGGCGATATTACCGCTTAGATATTCATAATACCCCTGCGAACCGACCATAGCGGCATTGTCGGTGCAGACGCTCTTGTCGGGCATAAAGAACCTTACGCCGTTCTTCGCGCTTTCCTCGGCGAGTCTTTTGCGCAGAAGCGAGTTTGCGGACACGCCTCCGGCAACCACCAGAGTTTTCGCGCCAAAGTCTGAACACGCCTTGAGCGTATTGCTGACAAGCAGCTCCACAACGGCACTGCGGAAGGAAGCGCAAACGTCCTCCTTGGGGATGTCCTCTCCCCTCTGCTCCATGTTGTGAATAAGGTTGAGAACGGCGGTCTTTAGCCCCGAAAAGCTGAAATCATACGGAGCGTCATGAACAACCGGGCGCGGAAATTTGAACGCCTCGGGATTGCCGAGCTCGGCAACCCGGTCCATCTCGATTCCGCCGGGATAGGGCATTCCCATTGTCCTCGCCGCCTTGTCAAAGGCTTCGCCTGCGGCGTCATCGCGCGTCTTGCCGATTATCTTCATCTTGGTATAGTCCTCAACCATAACGATATGGCTGTGACCTCCGCTGACGACAAGACACATGAAAGGCGGTTTTAATTCCTTATGAGAAATATAGTTTGAAGCTATATGACTTCTCAAATGATGTGTGGGGACAAGAGGCTTGCCTGTCGCAAGCGAAAGTCCCTTGGCAAAATTTACTCCGACGAGCAGCGCTCCGATAAGACCGGGAGCGTGCGTCACGGCTATCGCCTCGACGTCGTCCATTGTCGCGTCTGCCTCATCCAGAGCATTCTGAACAACCTGAACTATCGCCTCGGCGTGACGTCGCGAGGCAATCTCCGGCACTACTCCGCCGTATAGCTTGTGCTCCTCGACCTGAGAAGCGATAACGGAGCTGAGAACCTTCCTGCCGTCCTCGACAACCGCGGCGGCAGTCTCGTCGCAGGATGATTCTATCGACAAAATTTTCATATATACAGTCCTTTTATGTAAAGTATTTTGTGAGCAGGAGGGCATTTTCGGTCGGATTCCTGTAATAATTCTTCCGCTCGCCCACACGCTCAAAGCCCAGCGAGGAATAGAGCTCAACCGCTGCGGTGTTCGACGGTCTGACTTCGAGCGTCAGAAAACTCAGTTTCGGCGAAAACTCGTCAATCACGTGTGCGACAAGCGCTCTGCCGATTCCGCGGCGCCTGAACCCGGGATTAACGGCAACGTTCAGGATATAGCCCTCGTCCGCCGCGACAGTCAGCCCGATGTAGCCGACTTTCTCCCCGTTCTCAACAGCGAGAAACATGCTGTTGCAGGCAACGCCGAGAGTGTCGCTGATGCTTTTGAGACTCCACGGCGAAGAAAAGCAAAGCTGCTCAAGCTCCGCGATGTCGGGAGCGTCCTCGGGGGTAGCTTTTTTTATAATCATATTTCTTTTAAAGAAATTCGTACAGCGTCATAAATCTCATCACGGCACCGTCTGTAGTCGTCCTCGTCGCCGCCGAAGGGGTCGGGAATTCCGCCTGTTTCGGCTCCGAGCAGCCAGACCTTGTAGGGATTGGCACCGAGAGCTATGAGCGCGTGCTTGTGCTGGGGGCTCATTGTGAAGATGAAATCATACTCGGACAAATCGAGCTCCCTGACTGATTTTGTGCGGTGGCGCGAGATATCAACGCCGATTTCCCTGCAAACTGAAATTGCGAAATCCGAAGCCGGTCTGCCCTTGACTGTGGAGATGCCTGCGCTGTCGGCAACTATGCCGAGCGAGCTCTCCTCGGAGATTTTCTCACAAATTCCCTGTGCCATCGGGCTGCGGCAGGTATTGCCTGTGCATACGAACAAAATCCTCTTCATAAAAAACCCTTCCTTCAACTGTTTCGCCGGAATTTATCCCTTTGCGTCGTACCATGTCTCGCCGACAGAAGCCTCGGCAACGAGCGGAACGCTGAGAGTGACCGCCTTTTCCATCTCCTCCTGCAGGAGCATTGCGACACGCATCGCTTCGTGAGCAGGAGCCTCGACAATCAGCTCGTCGTGAACCTGAAGAATCAATCTCGCCTCGAGACCTTCCTCCCGAATCCGGTTGTCGACGTTAATCATAGCGATTTTGATAATGTCGGCGGCTGTACCCTGAATCGGCATATTACGCGCTACGCGCTCGCCGAAGGCTCTGGTGTTGAAATTGCCGGTGTTGAGCTCGGGGAGATATCTCCTCCTGCCGAACATCGTCACGGCGTAGCCCGTCTCACGGGCACTTTCAACGACGTTTTTCATATAATTATCTATTCCGCTGTAGTGAGCGAGATAGGATTTGATGTAGTTTGACGCCTCTTTGTTTGAGACCTTGATATCCTTGGCGAGCGAGAACGCTCCGATACCGTAGACAATTCCGAAGTTGACCGCCTTGGCGCGCGAACGCATCTGCGGCGTGACCATATCAAGCGGCATATTGAAAACCTGAGACGCGGTAATCGCGTGGATATCGACGTTGTTTTTGAACGCGTCAATCATGTTCTTATCGCCCGAAAGGTGAGCAAGAACCCTCAGTTCAATCTGGCTGTAGTCGGCATCAACGAGAACCTTGCCCTCGTCGGCGACGAAGAACTTGCGCATTTCTCTGCCGAGCTCGGTGCGGACGGGAATGTTCTGGAGATTCGGCTCGGTAGAGCTGATTCTGCCGGTTCGCGTCTCAGTCTGGTTGAAGCTCGAGTGAATTCGTCCGTCATCGGCAATCACCTTGAGAAGTCCATCGCAGTAGGTGGATTTGAGCTTGGCGAGAGTTCTGTAGTTGAGAACCATGTCGACAACGGGATAATTATATCGCAAGCCCTCGAGCACGTCGGCGTTGGTGGAATAGCCGTTCTTGGTTTTTTTCTTTGCCGGAAGTCCCATATCCTCGAACAGGGCAACTCCCAGCTGTTTCGGGGAATTGATATTGAATTCATAGCCGACCTGAGCGTAAATCTCCCGACGAAGATTCTCTATCTGCCCGGTCAGCGCGTCACCGTAGCTTTTGATTCCTTCCCTGTCGACGGAAAATCCGATGTTCTCCATTTTGGCGAGGACATTCGCAAGCGGAATCTCGATGTCGTTCAAAAGCGAGGTCATGCCCTTTTCCTCAACATCGGCGAGGAGCTTCTCGGTCAGCTGAGGTAAGACGTAAGCATAAGCGTATATTTCTTTTTCAGAATTATCAATCACGGGAAGCTCGAGCCCGTAGGACACACTGAGCTTGTCGAGCCCGTAGGACGAAGCCGACGGCTGCAAAAGGTAAGCAGCAAGCAGAAGGTCTGTTCTGAGCCCTTTCAGCTCAAAGCCGTTTTTATCGGCATAGGAAAAGAGCGGCTTGCTGTCAAAGGTGTATTTTTTTACGCCTTCATCGGAGAGCAAAGCGTCAATTGCGCCCTTATCATTTAATATAGAAACACTGTTTTCGTCCGAAATAATGAGAGTGATATCCGAGCCTTTAAATTCCGCTGCGAAGTATAATTCCTTTTTGGAATATTCTTTTATTTCTTTTGTGGAAATATGAAGCTTTTCGGCAGGAGTTTCGGCATTCTCCGCGGCGTTCTGCTTTTCCCTGAGTCCCAGAGAATCAATGAGCTTGAAAAGCTCCAAGCTGCCCATGAAGCGGATAGTTTCCTCAACGTCCGACGGCTCGATTTTATAGCTGTCGAGGTCGGTGTCAATCGGGATATCGCGCTTTATCTCGCCGAGCATACGGCTGAGGAAGGCGTTGTCCCTGCTTTCGCGGAGCTTTTTTCGCATTCCTTCCTTAATATCTATTGTATCCAGATTTTCATATATATTATCAATATTTCCGAAACGCTGAATCAAATCCGCAGCGCCCTTGGGACCGATTCCGGCAACTCCGGGGATACAGTCTGAGCTGTCGCCCTGAATTGCCTTCAGCTCGAGCATTCCGGCAGGAGAAACGCCGTAGTCATCAAAAAGCTTCTTCGGCGTATACATTATATTACCCTTGTTTGAGGCGAGGTCAACGGTGATGTTGTCGGTGATAAGCTGGAGCGAATCGCGGTCGCCTGTCGCGATAAAGCAGGTGTTTCCGCTGTCCTCGGCTGCCTTTGAGAGAGTTCCGAGGATATCGTCAGCCTCATACCCCTCGCAGGTGACAAGCTTGTAGCCGAGCATTGTGAGCAGCTTTTTGAGCGGCTCAAGCTGAGCGGCGAGTTCGTCGGGCATACCCTTGCGGTTAGCCTTGTAGCCGTCGTACACCTTGTGACGGAAGGTTTGAGCCTTGAGGTCAAATGCGATGGCAACCCTGTCGGGGTTTGTTTCGGATTTGATTTTTTCAAGCATATTGATAAAGCCGTAAATCGCGTTTGTCGGCTGACCGCTTTTTGTAGTCAGCGGTCTGATTCCGTAGAACGCACGGTTGAGTATGCTGTTGCCGTCTACCACTAAAAGCGTCATATCTTGTACATCACTTCCGTAATTTTCTCGTTGTGAACATAGAGACGCGGCACACGCTTTGAAACGGTGCACACAACCTCATAGTTAATAGTATCAGCCGATTCGGCGAGTTCATCCGCACTGCGCGCGCCTTCGCCGAAAACAACAACCTCGTCGCCCGGCTTTACGTCAATTCCGGTTACGTCAAGCATAGCCTGATCCATGCATATTCTGCCGACAACAGGAGCTTTTTCTCCATTGACGAGCATATACCCGTCCTTCGCGTAGGCTCTGATGAAGCCGTCGGCATATCCCACCGGAACGGTGGCGATTTTCATCTTCTTCTCCGCCTCAAAGGTTCTGCCGTAGGAGATTGTGGCGCCCTTTTCAACGGTCTTGACATGGGCGATGACGGTTTTGAGCGTCATACAGGGCTTGAGAGCCATTCTGTCGCTGAGAGCCGGAGACGGAGCAAGACCGTAGAGAATAATTCCGGCTCTGACCATATTGCAATAGGTCTCGGGATAGTCCTCTATCGCGCCCGAATTTGAACAGTGGACATATTTAAATGTAACGTTATTTTCTTTCAAAGAATTAACAACGCGCTCGAAATTATCGAACTGCTTCTGCGTAAACTCTCTGCCGTCCTCGGCGCTGTCGGAAACACAGAAGTGGGTGAAAATTCCCTCGGGAATAAGATTTTTGAGCGAGCACACCTTTTTTATTTCTTCTAAGGAATTATCATCTCTCGGAAACTCCTGACACATAAAGCCGATGCGGCTCATTCCGGTGTCAAGCTTGACATGCATTTTAACCTTTACTCCTGCCTTTTCGCACTCAAAGTTCAGCGCTTCGGCATATTCAGCGGAGAAAACCGCCTGTCTGATGTCCAGCGTACTGAGCTCGGCGGCGAGCGCCGCGGGAGTATAGCCGAGAATCAAAATCGGAGTTTTGATTCCGTTATCCCTGAGCTCGTGAGCCTCGTCAATGTTGCTGACAGCAAAAAAATCCGCTCCGAGCTTTTCGTAGAGCTCGGCAAGAGCCACGGCTCCGTGACCGTAGCCGTCGGCTTTAATCACGCAGCACACCTTCGCTCCGTTCACTTTTTCCTTTATAAGTCTGAAATTGTCACGCGCGTTATCGAGCGAAATGTCCGCCCATGTACGCTTCAAAACGTCCATTTTCTCGCCTTTCTCTTAAATCAGGTGCATTTTCGCATAATTATAGTTATAACAATTATAATCTATAACGACTTTTAAATCAATGCTTATTTAGAAATATAATCAATTTATTATTTGATGGTTGCAAAATATTCTTTAATGTGCTAAAATTGTAAAGTGTTGTCGTATTTCGGCACAGTGTAAAACTAAAATTGGGGGTAAATTATGTCAACGACAAACGTTATTGTTCTCTGCGCGTTCGCGTTCTATATGCTCGTAATGATTGGCATCGGCGCTTTCTATTCACGCAAGACAAAGAACAACGAGGACTACTTCCTCGGCGGACGTAATCTCGGCGCGTGGACCGCGGCGCTCTCCGCAGAGGCTTCGGATATGAGCGGATGGCTCCTTATGGGACTTCCCGGCTCGTTCTATCTTCTCGGCTCGGGAGATATCTGGATTGCCGTCGGACTGCTTATCGGAACAGTTCTCAACTGGTATCTCATTTCAGGCAGACTCAGAAGATACACCATCGCGGCAGGCAACAGCCTGACAATCCCTTCCTTCTTTGAGAACCGTTTCAAGGACAAGGGTGCGCTCAAACTCGTTTCCGCAATCATCATCACGTTATTCTTTGCTGTTTATACAGCTTCGGCGTTCTCAAGCGGCGCGAAGCTTTTCGCCACACTTTTCGGCGACGGCTCCAAGGCAAGCTATGAGAGCACCTATCTCATCGGTCTGATTATCGCCGCGGCGGTTATTCTTGTTTACACCTTCCTCGGCGGCTTCAAGGCTGTATGTACAACCGACCTTATTCAGGGTATCATGATGCTCGTCGCGATTCTCACCGTTCCGATTATAGCGTACTCTGTTCTCACCTTTGACACCTCGTTCAGCGGCGCTCTCGCTCAGCACGGAGTTACGGACGCAGGCTCGTTTATCAATCCGATGACGGTTGAAGGCGCGCAGATTTCATGGCAGCAGGTTGTGTCAGGTCTTGCGTGGGGACTCGGCTACTTCGGTATGCCTCATATTCTCGTCAGATTTATGGCTATCAAGAGCGAAGCCGAAATCAAAAAGTCGAGAAAGGTTGCGATTACCTGGGTAACAATCGCGTTCATCGCATCGTTCCTCATCGGTATCGTAGGCAGAGCTTATCTCAAGGCTCAGCTCGACGCTGACACAAGCGAAACAGTATTCATTCGAATGATTCAGCAGCTTTTCACAGGCAACGGTTTTGTAATCTTCATCGGCGGAATTTTCCTTTGCGGAATTTTGGCGGCGATTATGAGTACGGCGGACAGCCAGCTGCTCGTAACGGCTTCGGCAATTTCAGAGGATATCTACAAGGGTACAATCCGGAAGAAAGCAAGCGAAAAGAGCGCGCTCTGGGTAGGCAGAATTGCCGTTGTAGTTATCGCGGTTATCGCCTTTGTAATTGCGCTTGACCCGAAATCGAGCATCATGGGACTTGTTTCGGACGCATGGGCAGGCTTCGGCGCTGCGTTCGGTCCGATTATCCTGCTCGCACTGTTCTGGAAGCGCTCCAACTGGCAGGGCGCCCTCGCCGGAATGATTGCCGGCGCGGTTTCCATCATCGTATGGGACTACATTCCGCTCATATCAACAGCGGACGGAATGGTAACAATCGGCTCGTCCACCGGACTTTATTCACTTGCCGTAGGCTTCCCGGCTGCACTTATAGTTGCGGTTATCGTATCGCTCGTCACAAAGAAGCCAGACGCTGTAATCGTCAGGGAATTCGAGAGCGTAAAGGCTCACAAAGCATAAAATTCATGAACATTTCGGGTGTCGCATTTGCGGCACCCGTTTGCGTTTCCTTACCAATTCTTGGATAAGTTTTGATTTTGTAAAATCGTTTTCATTGGTTAAAATTTTGATACAATGACATAAAAATCTTATCAAAAAAGAAATATTTTTGCACATTGTCTATTGATTTATGAAGCCGTATATTTTATAATGTAAATGGTTTAGAACCAAATATTTTTTAAAGGAGGAAATTCCGATGAGAATTTTCAAGAAAAGCATTGCTGTTCTGCTTGCTGCTCTTATGATCTTCTCCCTCTCCGCAGTTGCATTTGCTGAGGACGAGCCCATCGAGGCTCCGAAGCAGTGGATCCTCGCAGGCACAGAGAACCTCTGTGGCACAGCCTGGACTCCCTCACTCACAGATAATGCTCTCCAAGAGGTTGAAGAAGGCGTTTTCGCCAAGACATATGAAGCTCTTGCAGAAGGCACATACGAGTTCAAGGTAACAAATGGTACCTGGGACGAGTCCTACGGCAAGGATGGCGGCGACGCTAACTTCGTATTCGTTGTTTCAGAAGCTTGTGACGTAACAATCACATTCAACGCTGAGACAAAGGAAGTTAAAATCGAAGGTGAGCACGCTACCATTCCCACATCACTCACAATCAACACAATGTCACTTGTTGGTGATTCCAAGAAAGATCCCGTATTCCTTAACGGTATTGACTGGAAGCCCGAAGCCGAGGCTAACCACATGACCACCGAGGACGGCAAGGTATTCACAATCACCTACACAGGCGTTGCAGCCGGCGACTATTCCTACAAGTTCGCTGCTAACGACGCTTGGACAGACAGCTGGGGTTCAAAGAAGGCTGAAGATACAAACGAGTATCCTGAGGACGCTGCTGTTTACAATGGTGGCAACTTCGAGCTCGAAGTTACATACGACTATGCTAACGTAACCTTCACAATCGACACAACCAACTTTGATTACACCACAAAGCTCGGTGCTACCTACAAGGTAGATATCACTGAGGGTACAGCTCCCGTAACAGAGCCTGCTTCCGAGACAGAGGTTGCTTCTGACACAGAGCCCGCTTCTGACACAGAGCCTGCTTCCGAGACAGAGCCTGCTTCCGAGACAGAGCCCGCTTCCGAGACTGAGCCTGCTTCCGAGACTGAGCCTGCTTCCGAGACTGAGCCTGTTGCTAAGCAGTGGACCATCGCCGGTACAGAGAATCTCTGCGGTGAAGCTTGGAATCCTGCAAGCGCAGACAACGCTCTCGCAGCTACAGATGACGCAAACGTATTCTCAAAGACATACGAGGCTCTTGCTGCCGGCGAGTACTCCTTCAAGGTTACAGCCGGTTCATGGGATGAGTCCTACGGCAAGGACGGCACAGACGCTAACTTCGTATTCTTTGTTTCCGAGGCTTGTGACGTAACAATCACATTCAACGCTGAGACAAAGGAAGTTACAATTGCAGGTGAGAACGCTTCTGTTCCCACAACTCTCGACGTTAAGTCAATCACCGCTGTCGGCGATCCTAAGAAGGACGTTGCATTCCTCAACGGCATCAGCTGGGAGCCGGCTGCCGAGGCTAACCACATGACAGCTGACGGTCAGGTTTACACTATCACATTCAAGGGCGTTGAGCAGGGCGACTATGCTTTCAAGTTCGCTGCTAACGACGCTTGGACAGACAGCTGGGGCGTTAAGAAGGCTGATGATACAAACGAGTATCCTGAGGACGCTGCTGTTTACAACGGCGACAACTTCGAGCTCACAGTAGAGTATGCTTACGCTGACGTAACTCTCACACTTGACCTCACAAACTTTGACTATGAGACAAAGCTCGGCGCTACCTACAAGGTAGAGATGGTTGAGGGCACAGCTCCCGAGACACAGCCTGCTTCCGAGACAGAGCCTGACACAGGCGACACAACTCCCACAGAAGAGCCCAAGCCCATCGTTCCCGGTTTCTATGTAGTAGGTTCCGAGGAAGCTTGCGGCGCTGAGTGGGGTTGGGATCAGCCCTGGCAGTACGGCGTTCCTATGACAGAGGCTAAGGACGGCTCCTTCTACTATCAGGTAGTTGAGAACGTTAAGGCTTCCGCAGGCAACGAGACAGAGGAAGGCCCCGACATCTATGTATTCAAGGTTGTTTACGTAGACGCTAAGGGTAACATCACCTGGCATCCGGGCGGAATGGGCAACAACACTCAGGTTACTGTTGCTCAGGACGGTTCCACACTCGTATTCAAGTTCGTACTTCTCGCTAAGAAGCCCACATCCGAGGGTTCAGATCCTGAGGCTGTTGAGGTTACAGTTTACGCTCCCGGCGAGGAAGTTCCCGCAATCGACACAACTGTAGAGCCCACAGAGCCTGTTACCGAGACTCAGCCCACTACTGAGACTCAGCCGACTACTGAGGCTAAAGATACACAAATCAGTGTTGAGTATGACAACAAGCTTGCTGTAAACGCTACAACTAAGGTTAAGGTTAACGTTATCAATCCTGTTGGCACAACAACCTTCAAGTCCAACAACAAAAAGATTGCTACTGTTACATCCAAGGGCGTTGTTAAGGGTGTTAAGCCCGGTACAGTTAAGATTACTGCTACTAACAACGGCAAGAGCGCAACAGCTACAATCAAGATTGTAAAGGCTGCCAATACAGCTAAGTTCACTGCCAAGAAGTCAGTCAAGGCTGCTCTCAAGACAGTTAAGAAGAAGAACGTTGCTATCAAGAAGGCTATCACTGTTAAGTCCGCTAAGGGTACAGTTAAGTTCGCTAAGGCAAGCGGTAACAAGAAGATTACTGTTGCTGCTAAGGACGGTAAGATCACAGTTAAGAAGGGCCTCAAGAAGGGCACATACACAATCAAGGTTAAGGTTACAGTTAAGGGCACATCCCTCTACAATTCTGCTACAAAGACCTTCTCCATCAAGGTTGTTGTAAAATAATCTTTCTGAGATAACATCTTAGTTTTTCGGGAGCTCACCTCACGGTGGGCTCCTTTTTTTACTATCTCTACCCTGTTATGTGACTGCTCCTATCAAGCGTTTGGTTTGAGCTGTGTGTCGCTATCCTATCAAACGTCTGTAAAGATAACGTTGAGCTGTGTGGCGCTGTCCTATCAGACGTCTGTTAAGGTGACGTTTGGTTTGAGCTGTGTGGCGCTGTCCTATCAGACGTCTGTTAAGGTGACGCTTGATAGGAGCAGTCACGTAACAGGGTAGAGAGAAAAAACGCAGGATAGGACAGCAAGTCACAGCCCAAACAAAACGTATGACAGGAGCAGTCACGTAACAGGGTAGAGAGAAAAAAATTGTAATTTTTGGATTACAATTTTTAACATTTGAGCACCAAAAAAATGTGACGAAATCGCACGCAAAAGGGCGAAAACCGACGTTTAATTCTCCGCCGAAAATTTGATTGAGATTTCTGCTCGTATTGCACAAAATAAAAGTTATAAATTATGCAGTTTTACCATTGACTAAAATCGAATAATCCGCTATAATGTGCAAGCACCTTATGAGACACCACAATATATTGTGGTTTAAAAGAAATAACGTTTACAAATATGTAATCTTGGGAGGTAAAAGAATGATTACAACAATCACAAAGCGCGACGGTCGCAAAGCGAGCTTTGATATCGAAAAAATCACACAAGCCATCTACAAAGCGGCTCAGGCTATCGGCGGAAC
The DNA here is from genome assembly GCA_946184925.1 of uncultured Clostridia bacterium. Lineage (GTDB taxonomy): Bacteria > Bacillota > Clostridia > Oscillospirales > Acutalibacteraceae > Ruminococcoides. The sequence goes on from CAMHHL010000018.1 coordinate 25,852, forward strand.
CGATTATGAAACAGCAAGCACACTTTCAAATCAGGTCTGCGCATATCTTGAAGAAAACAACCTCACCTCTCCTACCGTTGAAGAGGTTCAGGACGCGGTAGAGAAGATTCTCATCGAGAACGGCCACGCAAGAACAGCCAAGGAATACATTCTCTACAGAGCTGAGCGCACACGCGTCCGCGATATGAACACCAAGCTGATGAAGATTTATGAGGATCTCACCTTCAAGGCCGCGAAGGACAACGATGTAAAGCGTGAGAACGCAAACATAGACGGCGACACAGCCATGGGAACAATGCTCAAATACGGTTCCGAGGGCGCGAAGCAGTTCTATCATATGTATATCCTCAACCCCAAGCACAGCAAGGCGCACCTTGACGGTGATATTCACATTCACGACCTTGACTTCTACACGCTCACCACAACCTGCTGTCAGATTGATCTGCTGAAGCTCTTCAAAGGCGGTTTCTCAACAGGTCACGGCTATCTCAGAGAGCCCAACGACATCCAGTCCTATTCTGCTCTCGCGTGTATCGCAATTCAGTCGAACCAGAACGACCAGCACGGCGGTCAGAGTGTTCCGAACTTTGACTATTCGATGGCTCCCGGCGTAAGAAAAACATACAGAAAGCGCTATCATCAGAATGTCGAGAGAGCGATTGAGCTGCTCACAGACGTTGAGAATCCCGAGCAGGTCAGCAAGGAGATTTCCGACGCTGCCGAGGAAAAATCAGGCGAGTGGCCGAAGCTCGAGGGCAACAGCCCCGACTACAAGGCTGCCGAGTATGAGCTTCTCTGCGAGAAGTTCGGCGATAAGATTGCCGGAAAGATTCAGAGATTCGCGTTCAAGCACGCCGAGAGCGAGACAGACAGAGCCACCTTCCAGGCTATGGAAGCTCTCATCCACAACCTCAACACAATGCACAGCCGCGCAGGTGCTCAGATTCCGTTCTCATCACTCAACTACGGCACAGACACCTCGCCGGAGGGCAGAATGGTTATGAAAAACATTCTCAAGGCTACGGACAACGGTCTGGGCAACGGCGAGACTCCCATCTTCCCGATTCAGATTTTCAAGGTCAAGGAGGGCGTCAACTACAACCCCGGCGACCCGAACTATGATATTTATAAGGAGTCAATGAAGGTTTCCGCGAAGCGTCTCTTCCCCAACTACTCCTTCCTCGACGCTCCCTACAACCTCCAGTATTACAAGGAAGGTCATCCCGAGACAGAGGTCGCTTACATGGGGTGCCGTACAAGAGTTATGGGCAACGTCTATGATCCCGACCGCGAGCAGACCTACGGCAGAGGCAACCTCAGCTTCACATCAATCAACCTCCCGCGTCTTGCTATTCTTTCGAACAAGAACGTTGACTTCTTCTTTGATCAGCTCGACAGAATGTGTGAGCTCTGCATCGAGCAGCTTCTCGATCGTTTTGAGATTCAGTGCTCAAAGCTCGTCCGCAACTATCCCTTCCTCATGGGACAGGGCGTATGGATTGATTCCGAGAAACTCGGTCCCAATGATTCAGTACGCGACGTGCTCAAGCACGGCTCACTCACAGTCGGCTTTATCGGTCTTGCCGAGTGCCTCAAGGCTCTCGTAGGCAAGCACCACGGTGAGAGCGAGAGCGCCCAGAAGCTCGGTCTCGAAATTATCGGCTACATGCGCAAGAAGATGAACGAGGCTACAAAGAAGCATCAGCTCAACTTTGCGCTTATCGGAACACCTGCCGAGGGACTTTCAGGACGATTCGTAAGAATTGACAAAGAGCGCTTCGGCGTTATCCCGGGAGTTACGGACAGAGATTACTACACCAACTCCTTCCACGTTCCGGTTTATTACAACATCTCCGCGTTTGACAAGATTAAGATTGAGGCTCCGTACCACAATCTTACAAACGGCGGTCATATCTCATACATTGAGCTCGACGGCGACCCGACTCAGAACATCGACGCATTTGAAGCCGTTATCCGCCAGATGAAGGAGAGCGGCGTAGGCTACGGCTCAATCAACCACCCGGTTGACCGCGACCCGGTTTGCGGACATACGGGAATCATCGGCGACTACTGCCCCGTATGCGGACGCAAGGAAGGTCAGAGCGGCGAAGGCTTTGAGAGAATCCGCCGCATCACCGGCTACCTTGTAGGCACACTCGACCGCTTCAACGACGCGAAGCGCTCCGAGGTCGAGGACAGAGTTAAGCACGCTCTCGGCGAAGCAGCCGATATGAGCGAGTTCATTGACGAGGCTGTATAAGACCTCATGGGAACAAAGCTTAACCTCTCTGGAATTGTGTCCGAAAGTATTGTTGACGGTCCCGGAATAAGGATGACGCTGTTCACTCAGGGCTGTCCGCACCACTGCAAGGGCTGCCACAATCCCGAAACCTGGGCTTTTGAGCCGAGGCACCCGGGCGATGTTGACAAAATTCTCACGGTAGCTGTTAATAACCCGATTTTGCAGGGCTTTACCTTCTCCGGCGGCGAACCGTTCTGTCAGGCTGAAGCGTTGGCTGAACTCGCTGAAAAGGCTCACGAGAACGGACTCAACGTGATGAGCTATTCCGGGTACACCTTTGAGCAGCTTGTCGAGGGCAAGGACGAACACCCGGAGTGGATGAGGTTGCTTGAAAACCTCGACTATCTCGTTGACGGACCGTTTGTCCTCGAGGAAAGAAGTCTTATGCTGCTGTTCAGAGGCAGCAAAAACCAAAGATTTCTCGATGTGCCGGAAAGCCTGCGGCAAGGCAAGGCTGTCAGCGTGAACGAGGACACACTCTACAACGGAACAAAATCAAGAATATAGAAAAACGGGGCTGCTTCTTGCAGTCCCGTATTAGCAGGTAAATATGAAAAAGTTTTTCAGAATAATTATAACGATTACCGCCGTCGGAATGGCAGTGTGGTTTTTGCTCCCGGCATTTTTGTACAGCATAATCAACGCAGGAAATATCATAGGCGTTACAATCTGCGCGTTTCTCATATTCAGATTCGGCACTGTTTCGCTCTATAATCGCCTGAGAAGCGCTTTTTACCGTACAGGCGTAACTCGTATCATTTTTAAGCTTTTGCGCCTCTGTGCGGCAATCTGTGCGATTTATGCGGTTGCACTCAGCGGCGTTATGGTTTTCTTCAGCATGCAGGCTCCGGCGGCGGAGAGCAAAGCGACTGCCGTTGTGCTCGGCGCTCAGGTCAGGGAGAGCGGTCCCAGCGTTCCGCTGTGGCAGAGAATTGACGCCGCGGTTGATTATCTGAACGAACACAAGAGCTCCGCCGCTGTTGTTACAGGCGGTCAGGGCACGAACGAGCCAATCAGCGAAGCTAAATCTATGTATGATAACATCACGGCGAAGGGAATAAACGCTAATCGCGTGTATATGGAGGACAAAGCGACCAATACACGCGAAAACATCCGATATTCAATGAAGATTATCGAGAACAACAAGCTCAACAAGAATATCGCCGTAGTCACCGACAGTTATCATCAGCTCAGAGCGAGGATAATTGCCGGCAAAGAAGGCGTGAAGTCCGATGTTTATGCTGTCAGTACAAAGAGCACCAAAATCGGGCTTATCCTCTACCCCACAATGTTCGTGAGGGAATGGGCTGCTATTCCGTTTGAGTTTTTGAGATAGTTTACTTGTCGCACTCAACCTCTACGTCCGCGTCGTTGATATAGACGTCAACTACCGGCTCTGTATCGACGCCGTTCTCACGCGGAGGGAACTCATATGGTATAGTTTTTTCCTTTTCGGAATTATTTTCACTGTTTTTATCAGACATAGTTTCACCCCTTGATTAGTATTATCAAGGGGTTCTGCTTTATACAGCATCAGTAAAGGGAATATTCGTGCGGTATCTCGGGAATACTCTCGAAGTCATTGTTACGCGCGACTTCACCGACAATATTGTGAAGCTCCAATGAAGTGTGGATTTCATCGTTGCGCTTTTGGAGCGCAAGCTGCATTTCAACCGGCAGTGATAGAAAATATCTCCTTGTATCTGAGCTGTCGCTTAATAGCTGCGTTAAATTGTTGTAAGACATTTTATCACCCGTTATTAGCGTTGCGCAATCCGACATATTTATGTATGGGGAAGGTCAGGTAATATAGGGCAAAAACATAAAACGATTTTTATTTTTGTTACTTTGCGAGCGCCGCGCCGAGGTTCTCGCACGCACTAACGGCATCATCATCGGGAGCGTCGTTGCAAATGACAAAATCACAAGCGAGCTTTGCGCCGAAGGAGAGACACTCCTGTTCCCAGTTTCTCATCCACTCTCCGTCTCCCCAGCCATATGAACCGAAGAGAGCTATTTTCTTTCCGGCAAGCGACGAGACGCAGGAATCGAACATAGGACGAAACTCGGAATCCTCGAGCTCCTCATCACCCATTGAAGGACATCCGAACGCAATTGCGTCATAGTCGGCTGTCATATCTCCGCTGAACGCGTCGGCAGTGAAGAGCTCAACCTCGGCTCCGGCGGCTTTTGCGCCTGCTTCAACGCTCTGAGCCATAGCCTCGGTGTTACCCGTTCCGCTCCAATAAACAACTGCAATTTTCATAAAATCATTAACCTTTCTGTCCGCGGAAATTTATCCTCGGTTCAGCACGGACACATGAACCGGGGCGGCTTGCGCCGCTAACTACGCCGCTACAGTGAGCTGAATTACACTTCTTCCCTCACTCCAAAGGCGTTGATAAACGCTTTTACACTTTTTAAACTTATTGAAGGTTTTTTTCGCCTCGCATTCATTGCAGTAAACCTTCCAACAACCGATGCATTTGCTGTTCCGACCGGCGTTTTTTATAAAACCGATAACATCTCCAAGCGGATAACCGAGAAATAAGCCGATTTCATGCGGAAAGCTGTCGCAGGTTTCAAGACGTTTTTTAAGCATTTCAATACAATAATCGACATCGGTATTGCTATATCCGCAGCGGGACAAAAAGCGTCCGACACCCGGCTTATTCAGGTCAGCCTGAAGCATTGATTTTCGACAGACATATATAAGCGCGGATGAATCGGAATATCTGAGGAGAATCAGGGTAACTGACTTTTCTGCCAAAACAGAGTTCCAGTGGTCAATCCGCTTTTGAGCATCATCCCTACTGATTGAACAGACAGTAAAGAGATTCGCTGTTTTAATCGAGGCAAGCGTGGGTGAACATTGTGAAATTAACAATTTTTCAAACATATGCTACCTTTCAAGAGTAAGACTTTTGTAATGAGTGTACTCAATTTCATTAAGTTAGTTATGTCTAACCTATATAGCAAAAAGATAAGTTAGTTATAACTAACTATGTTTATATAATACACGAAATTATAAGTTTTGTCAAGAGGTTGCTATTGACTCAAAGCCAAAAGAAAAGCAGCCGCACAATGCGACTGCTTTAATTATTGTTTTGGTTAGATTATTTAACCTCTACCTCAGCGCCTGCCTCTTCGAGCTTAGCCTTGATAGCCTCAGCGTCATCCTTGGACACGCCTTCCTTAATCATCTTCGGAGCCTCGTCTACGAGAGCCTTAGCTTCCTTAAGTCCGAGACCTGTAATCTCACGAACAACCTTGATTACGTTGATCTTCTTTGCGCCTGCGCTCTTGAGCTCTACGTCGAACTCAGTCTTCTCCTCTGCAGCAGCCTCGCCGCCGGCAGCAGGACCTGCAACTGCAACTGCAGCAGCAGCGGATACACCAAACTCATCCTCTACAGCGTGAACGAGATCTGCAAGCTCGAGCACTGTGAGGGTCTTTAACTCTTCAATAATAGCAGTAATTTTCTCAGATGCCATTTTAATTAACCTCCAATATAATAGTAAGAATTTTTAGATTTAATAGGCTTATTCAGCCTCGTCAGCCTTAGCTTCCTCTGCGGGAGCCTCAGCAGGAGCCTCGGCGGGAGCTTCCTCAGCAGGAGCAGCTTCCTCTTCCTTGGCAGCGGGTTCGCAGTTCTCTACGCCGCCCTTGTCAACGATAGCCTGTACGGCACGTGCGAAGGACGCGATAGGAGCCTGGAACGCACCCAGAACGTTCGCGAGGAGAACCTCACGTGTGGGCAGCTTGGCAAGATGGTCAATAGTGTCGAGATCGACAACAGCGCCATCCATGTAGCCGGACTTAATCTGGAAATAGTCGTTCTTCTTAGCGAAATTTGCAAGAATTCTTGCGGCTGCTGTATAATCCTCATCGCTTGTCGCGAGAGCGGTTGTGCCCTCGAGCACGCTGTCCATCTCGGACAGACCTGCCTTATCGGTAGCACGCTTGAGAAGTGTGTTCTTAACAACAGTGTACTTTACGTTATTCTCACGAAGTTCCTTACGGAGCTTTGTATCATCCTCAACGTTGATACCCTTGTAACTTACAACAACACCCATTACAGAGCCCTGAAGTCTCTCGGCTAACTCGGCAACAACAGCCTGCTTAGCCTCTAAAACGCTTTTGCTTGGCAATATTTTCACCTCCATAATAAGAATATCGCCAAATCTAAAAGAATCTCCCCGCGAAAAGACGCGAGGAGAATGAACACAAGTTAAATTGCATCTTCCTCGGCAGGCAGCTTTCGCTTTACACTTTCGTACCTGCTGTCTTTAGAACAGCGATTTTATATAATATTAAATTATATACGGGTTAAGCTCTTAAACGCTGAACTTAGCCGGGCTAATCTTTACTGACGGGCCCATTGTTGAAGTAACAGCGCAGGACTTGATATACTGACCTTTTGCAGCAGCCGGCTTAGCCTTGATGATAGCGTCCATAAGAGCGTCAAAGTTCTGCTGGAGCTTCTCAACACCGAAGCTGACCTTGCCGATGGGGCAGTGAATGATGTTTGTTTTGTCAAGACGGTACTCAATCTTACCTGCCTTAGC